>JACMPR010000194.1 GCA_014377385.1 Ferruginibacter sp.
ACATTATCAAACCTGACGTTCTAGAGTTTATTATTTCAGACACCGGTTTTTGCAGCTCCTCAGTAAACTGATTGTTTATGGCGAACTTAACCTCAATGATTATGGATATGACCTAATTTCTGAGAAAATTTCTCAGGTGTAAAAAGTTGCATTTATAAATTGTTGCGATATAGAATTTTGGTTATTAAAAAGTGGTATGTTGTTTTCATACCCTGAGTTTGATTAAGATAGTGGTTGTATTGCTGAAGCCGTTGGTCGGAGACCAGACGGCGGCGGGGTTGCACTGCTGAAGCCGTTGGTTGGAGACCAGACGGCGGTGGCAATTCACGAGCTGAAGGCTGAGGAAACGTCGGCAGGGGAGGGAAATAAAAGCCTCCCCATGATTGGAGAGGCCAGCTTTTTAAAAAAGCTTACCAACTGTATAAACGTTCTATCCTAATTAAAGAATATTGATTTCTTTGGCAATTGCCTTTGTTACTTCCTTTTTAGGAAGGTCCAGTTTTAAAATGCCATTTTCGTATGTGGCACTTATGCTTTGCGCATCAATCTTTTCATCAACTGTAAAGCTGCGTTTAAACGATCTATTACTGAATTCCCGACGGATTATTTTTTCGCCAACTTCGCTAATGGCTTCCTTCTTTTCTGTGCTCACCGTAAGTAAGTTTTCTTCAAGCTTTACTTTAAAATCGGCTTTTGCGAAACCTGGTGCGGCAATTTCGAGCTGGTATGCACCTGCCTTTTCAATGATATTCACGGGTGGAAAATGCAGCATGTCTTCTCTTACCGTCTTGGTAACATTAGAAAGAAATTCATTCAGCAAATCTTTCATCAGGCCATCGAAAGACTTTGATAACGGATTATTTACTTTAACTAGTGTCATAACATTTATAAATTTAGCGTTTAAAATAATTCTTTGGCTACCTGGATTCAAATTGTAAACCAATTCAGTTCTTAGGACATTCTTGCTCAAATTCATTAATTTTAATGACGTTATGTCTGTTTTCACAATAAATAAATGACATAATGACTTGCACTGTTTTCCATTGAAGAATTTCGATGTGTAATAGCAAAAGGTCGTAGTTTTGTATTTTAAAAAAATCAACTAAATTATAAAATATGTATCCCGAAGAAATTGTTATTCCGATGAAGGAAGAGTTGACTGAAAATGGTTTTACAGAATTGTTATCTGCTGCTGATGTAGAGAAGGTATTGAACGAGAAAGGCACTACGCTCGTGGTGATAAATTCTGTATGCGGCTGCAGTGCCGGCACAGCAAGGCCGGGTGTACTTCAGGCTGTTCACACAGGGAAGAAAAAGCCAGATCATATCACTACAAGTTTCGCAGGTTTCGATATTGAGGCCGTTAATAAAGTGAGGGAACATTTAATGCCATACCCGCCATCATCGCCAGCTATTGCGCTTTTTAAGGATGGAAAGCTTGTGCACATGATAGAGCGCCACATGATAGAGGGAAGAAGCGCTCAAATGATCGCTGATAACCTGACTGGTGCGTTTGACACGCATTGTAACTAATTACACAAACCGAGCGTCCTCCTGTAACGGCTGTTGCAGGAGGATTTTTTATTGCCACCTGTATAGAATATATTGCAACCTCTTATACAACTAAACCCTTTTATAAATGTATCCCAATTTATACTATGTTTTTAAAGACTGGTTTGGCGTGGAATGGCATGCGTTGAGCTTTTTGAACACTTTTGGTTTGTTTGTAGCATTAGGTTTTGTTTCGGCGGCAATTGTTATATCTTCTGAATTAAAAAGAAAGGAAAAACTGGGTTTACTCTTACCAAGAGAAGAAATGATTACTGTAGGACAGCCAGCAACTATTGCGGATCTCCTGATAAACGGTATCATCGGGTTTGCGTTCGGATATAAATTAATAGGTTTATTCTTCAGCAAGCCCGACACATTAACCGCACAGGAATATATATTTTCGAAGGAAGGTAATATTGCAGGAGGTATTGCACTTGCAGTTTTAATGACCGCCTTAAAATGGTGGGATAAGAATAAGCAGAAATTGAAAGAACCGGAACGCAGAACGGTACGAATATGGCCGCACGACAGGGTAGGAGATATCATAATCCTTGGACTTGTTTTCGGCATACTGGGCGCTAAATTATTCGATAATCTGGAAAACTGGGATGAGTTCATTGCACATCCGATAGATCGTCTTTTTTCTGCCAGCGGGCTCACCTTCTACGGCGGACTGATACTGGCAGCTATAGCAATATGCTGGTTTGCAGTAACAAAAGGCATAAAACTTAAACATTTAGTTGATGCCTCTGCTCCGGCGCTAATGATTGCATATGCCGTGGGAAGAATAGGTTGCCAGGTTTCGGGTGATGGTGATTGGGGCGTGTACAACAGTGCGTACATCAGTGACGCATCAGGCAAAACAAGTTTAGCGCAGCCCGGTGATTTTGAGAAACAATTGAAAAAGAATGCCTCGTATTTTATAGAAGGAAAAGTTTCGGACAGCTTGGGGAAAGCTGTTTATGTTACTGACAGAACCTATCCTGCCTTGGAAATGGTACCACATAAATACTTCAGAGGACCTTCATTTTTACCCACCTGGCTCCTTGCTTATCCATATCCTCAAAACGTAAATAAGGACGGGATATTGATGCCTGCCGTGACAGACGAACACAACCGGGTTCTGCCTCAGCCAGTATTTCCAACGCCGCTGTATGAATTTATTATCTGCAGCATTATATTTCTTTTCATGTGGAGTATCCGGAGATCAATTCAAACGCCACTAATCATGTTTGGCATTTACCTGGTTTTGAATGGAATCGAACGATTTTCTATTGAGCTAATCAGGGTCAACAAAACTTATAACATCGCTGGCTTTCATTCGTCACAGGCAGAAATAATCGCTAGTTTCCTGGTTTTAGCAGGTATTGTCCTGATTTTGTTCGCCAAAATGGCCAAACGACGTCATAGTTAAAGCGTTGTATGTCTTAAACCGAATATCATGTTAGAAGTGGCTTTGCCACTTTTTTTATTTCCTATTGTTTACACCTATTCGATTCTTCCAAAAAAAATGAGCGGCCAGTGAAAGAGTATGCACAACATCTTTATGTGAGAAAGCTAAAATTCCCCTCATCTGATCTTCCCGCCAGATTTCCTACATCCTCGCCGGTCATCAATTAATATTACCGTCTAATATAAAACATTGTACTGTGCTAAACAAAGTACTGAATTTTGTTAGGTAGTCAACAAAGTATAGAACTACAATTAGCCAATTCAAATTAAAGTAAAATCATGAAAAAATTTTTTAGCACCGCGATTTTAGCTGCTTCCTTCCTATCAGGAATAGCGCAGATTGAAGGAAAAATCTCCGGTAAAGTTCAGGAAGCTGGCAATCAGCAAATAATGGATGCTTCCACCATCTCCCTGTTGAAGGCCAGCGATTCTTCGCTTGTAAAGACTTCCATTACCGACAAGGAGGGCAATTTTTTATTTGAGGGTCTAAAGGAAGGGCTTTATGTTGTTGTGGCAAATTCAATGGGGTATAGCCACGCTTGCAGTAAGCCCGTTATTGTAAACGATGTGAACCCGGTTGCCACGCTTGAAGTGTTGCAGCTTATTCCCTTGAACAAACAATTGTTGGAAGTGGTGGTGACTTCAAAAAAGCAATTTATTGAGCGCCGGATAGATAAAACGATTATCAACCCTGATGCGCTCATTTCCAATACCGGAAGCACTGCTATGGAAGTTTTAG
>JACMPR010000195.1 GCA_014377385.1 Ferruginibacter sp.
GGTGTAAGCTATCAAAACTCGCAGCTGGAAAGCCAGCGTATCTACCCTGATAAAGCGATCGTGAATCAATCCTTTTCTAATTTTTTACCTAATGCGATCTGGCGGAAAAAATTTTCCACGAAAAGTAATATCCGGATTTTTTACAGGGCTTCTACCAATTTTCCTTCCGTAAACCAGCTCCAGGATGTTGTGAACTTAACAAACCCGTTAAGAGTAAGTGTGGGTAACCCCGATCTGAGACAAACTTCTACCCATTTTCTTGGCAGCAGGTTCACCTATACAAACTCAAAGACAAGCCAGAGTTTTTTTGCAAACATTTTTTTTCAAACCACGGCTGATTATATTTCAAATGGCATATGGATAGCAAAAAATGATTCTCTCATACAGCAGGGCAATGTGATAAATAAAGGTTCGCAGCTAACCAAGCCCGCTAATTTGGATGGTTACAGGAATGTGCGTTCTTTCTTTACATACAGCATGCCGGTGAAAGCACTTAAAACAACCATCAACCTCAATGCAGGCTTTGGTTATACCAAATTGCCCGGCCTCACAAATTACATTTCTACCATTACTGATAATTATACTTACTATGGTGGAATTGTATTCGCCAGTAATATAAGCGAGTATGTAGATTTTAACATTAATTACAATGCAGCGGTGAACAAAGCGAGTACCAGGGACCAAATAACTTCCAACAACAATTACATAAACCATACGATTGGTGGAACCTTGAACCTGTTGAATAAAAAAGGCTGGTTTGTACAGAACGATGTATCGGGCCAGGTGTACAATGGACTTTCCGGCGCACTTGATCAAAGCTTTACGTTGTGGAATGCAGCGATCGGAAAAAAATTCCTGAAAAACAAGGTGGGCGAACTTAAACTATCTGTATTCGACCTTCTCAAACAAAATCAAAGTGTTACCCGAACCGTGACAGAGTATTCAATCGTGGATAACCAGAGCCAGGTATTACAACGGTACTATATGTTGACTTTTACTTACAATCTTAAAAACTTTGGTGTAGCCAAAAAAACAGGTTATGATGGTAACAGGGACTATTTGATGCCAGGTATGCGGCCTGGCGCCAGTGCCCAATTTTAATTAATTTTGAACCTCACAATTAATTATTTTGTTTGAACCAGGCCGATATTATTTTTAAACTAAAAAACGGAGATACGGCCGCTTTTCAAAAGGTGGTTCTAGCCTGGCAGGATAAGGTTTACAACACGTCGCTTAGTATTGTACAGCATGCGCAGGATGCCGAGGATATTACGCAGGAGGTTTTTGTAACACTTTATGAGCGAATCGCAGATTTCAGGGAAGAAGCAACGCTTGCAACCTGGATGTACAGGATTACAGTAAGTAAGTCGCTTGATCACGAGAAAAGAAAAAGAAGATCGAAATATGGCGGATTGGTAAGACGGATCTTTTTTATAACACAGGAAGATGAGCCTTTAAACTTTGATCATCCGGGAATATTATTGGATAATAAAGAAAAGGCTGCGGTGCTTTTTAAAGCATTAAAAAAGTTGCCGGAAAAACAGCGCATCGTTTTTACCCTTCATAAAACAGAAGGACTGAGTTACCATGAAATTGCGAGGGTTATGAATACCAGTTTATATGCCATCGAATCGTTGCAAACCAGGGCAAAAAATAATTTAAAGGAAATTTTAAAAAGTTATTATCAACAACATTTATAATACAAATAATATCACTAAAATGACTGGTCACAACATTGAAAAGTTAGTTGAGGATACAATTAATAGTCTTGAAGCTGCTACAAGGGCCGAACCAAAACCTTTTTTGCTCACCCGTGTGACAGCGTCCATAAATAATCAACTAGATGCAGGAAATGCCTGGACGAGAATGGGTGCTTTTATCAGCCGGCCAGGGATTGCTGCAGCAGGCCTTATGATGATACTGCTTTTAAATACAACCATTTTTTTAATAAGTACGGGCAATTCGGATGAGGCAGTTGTTACCACGCTTAATTTAACAGCAAGAGATGAATTTGCTACTACGACCATTTATGATATTGAAAACACTGAACCATAATGAATGAACAACCAAAAAGTAAAGTCCTAATCCTGATCATCGGCATTTTATTAATTGCCAATATTATTATGCTTTCATTTTTTATTGTAAACGGGCGTAAAGATAACAGGAAAGATAAGGGCAGGAGAAATTATGTAAGTGACTACCTGGTAAAAGAGGTTGGATTTGATGCCGGTCAACTCGCCCGGTATGATTCTCTGAGTAAGGAACACCGGGAGAAGACAAGGTTGGTATTTAATGGACTTTCCCCTCAACGTAAAACTATTTTAAAAACCCTGGCGGAAGAATCCTTTAGCGATTCGGCCATCATCCGTGCCGCGAGTAACCTGCATGCACAGCAAGCAATATTTGATCTGAATATGCTGAAGCATTTAAAGCAGATAAGGAACGTTTGCACCAGGGAACAGCGACAGCGCTTTGACACAGGTTTCTATAAAATAATTGGAAAGCGCAGAGACGCGCTTAAAGAAAAATAATTCCTATATTTATAATCAATTTAAAAAAAACTAAGATGAAAAAACAATTTTTATTATTTGTTGCTGTTACCCTATTCAGCTTCTCTTCTTTAATGGCGCAGGATGCAGCCCGTGCAAGGCAAACTCCCGAAGAAAGAACCAAGGCGACTATGGAAAGAATGGCTCAGTTTGACCTTACGGGCCCGACAAGAACCAGCGTTGAATCTATTTTTACTGATTTTTTTAAGTCCCAGCAGGCAGCACAACAGGAATTTCGCACTACAGGAGCAGATCGCACTGTCTTCATGGAAAAACGCAAGCAACTTGCAGGTGAAAGAGATGCTAAATTAAAACAGATCCTTTCAGAAGAACAATATAGTAAATGGATTTCTGAAATAGAACCCTCTTTGAGGCCACAAAAAGCGCCTTCTGCAGCACCAGTAAAAGCGCCAAAAGCAAATTAACATAAAAAACGCTTTCCTTCAAAGCTCCTGCACAGTGCAGGAGCTTTTTTAATATGGAATAGCAATTCTTAGTTTTAATTGTAACTGTTTGATTGAAAAAGATTTCAGAGCTTTAAAATACTCCACAAAATTTAAAATAACTGCATAATGAATAATGCCATTAGCTGGTTCGAGATACCTGCACTAAATTTAGAGAGAGCTCAAAAATTTTACGAAACCATCTTTAACATCAGTCTGATATCTATGGATCTGCCAAACATCAAAATGCGCATGTTCCCGATAGACGATATGATAACAGGAGTTGGTGGCGCAATTGTAGACAGTGCTGGTTTCCATAAACCTTCTGCAACAGATGGCCCGTTGATTTACCTGAATGCAAATCCCGATGTACAAGCGGTACTTGATAAAGTAAAAGACGCCGGGGGTATCGTATTGGTTCCTAAAACGGAGATTTCTCCCGATTACGGGTACATGGCAGTACTTATCGACAGCGAAGGAAACAGGATCGCATTGCATTCGGTGCCGAATCAATAAATAAGAAGGTACATCTTACACGTATACCTCATGCCAGCATACTGGCGGGCTGCATCTTCAGAAACAAATATGAACTTTCTAATCCGGACAATTGATTCTTAAAAAGGAAAAACAAAGGCTGGTAGGTAACAAAAAAAATCCCGCATAAAAGCGGGATTAAAATATGATTGAAATTAATTAAGCTTCCTGTGTTGACATGGATTTACTAACTCTTTTCCTGTCATCTTCATTAAGAATTGTCTTACGAAGGCGTATACTCTTTGGCGTTACTTCAATACACTCATCACCCTGGATGTATTCCATACATTCTTCCAGGCTCATCTGGATCTTTGGAGCCGCTTTGGAAGCGTCATCAGATCCACTGGCACGGTGATTCGTTAATTTTTTTGGCTCCGTTGCATTTACAACAAGATCCCCTGGCTTAATGTGCTCGGCAATAATCTGTCCTGCATAAACATCTTCTCCCGGATCTACAAAGAATCTTCCTCTTTCCTGTAACTTATCAATTGAGTAACCGGTTGTTCTTTCTGTGGTTTTCGACATCAGCACGCCATTGCTTCTACCAGGAATATTTCCTTTCCAGCCTTTGTATTCGCTGAAACGGTGAGCCATTACTGCTTCACCGGCCGTGTTGGTAAGCATATTGCTTCTTAGCCCGATCAGCCCTCTAGAGGGTATCTCAAATTCCAGGTGCTGCATTTCACCTTTACTTTCCATGATGTGCATTTCACCTTTCTTCTGTGTAACAAGGTCAATTACTTTACCACTGTATTCAGCCGGAACATCCACTACCAATATCTCGTACGGCTCACTCTTAACGCCGTCAATTTGTTTTACAATTACCTGCGGCTGGCCAACGGTAAGCTCGAATCCTTCGCGGCGCATGGTTTCAATTAAGATACCAAGGTGGAGGATACCACGTCCAAAAACCAGGAAACTATCGGCACTATCGCTGTCCTCTACACGCAGCGCAAGATTCTTTTCTGTTTCTTTCATCAGCCTGTCACGCAAATGGCGACTGGTTACAAATTTCCCTTCTTTACCGAAAAAAGGAGAGTTATTGATGCCGAACAACATGCTCATGGTTGGTTCATCAACACTAATCACCGGCAATGCTTCCGGGTTATCAATATCTGCAATTGTATCACCGATATTAAAAGTTTCCAAACCTACGATCGCACAAATATCACCTGTAAAAACTTCCGTAACTTTTTTCTTACCCATACCTTCAAATACGTACAGCTCTTTGATCTTCATTTTTTTGTTGCTGCCATCTGCCTGCAAAAGGGCAATCTGCTGGTTTTCCCTGATACTTCCGCGTGCAACTTTACCAACGGCAATCCTTCCAAGAAAGGAAGAGTAATCAAGTGAAGTGATTTGCATTTGCGAATGCCCTTCATTCACTTTAGGCTCTGGTACAAATTCCAGGATCGCATCCAGTAAAGGAAAAATATTGTCGGTTTCTGTCAGAGAGGTATTCATCCAGCCATTCTTGCTACTACCATAGATGGTGGGGAAATTCAATTGTTCTTCTGTTGCATCAAGATTGAAGAATAATTCGAAAACAGCATCATGCACTTCATCGGGACGGCAATTGGGTTTATCAACTTTATTAATAACCACAATCGGCCTGAGGCCAAGTGCCAATGCTTTTTGAAGCACGAAACGCGTCTGCGGCATGGGGCCTTCAAATGCATCTACCAGGAGTAAAACGCCATCGGCCATTTTCAATACCCTCTCAACCTCTCCGCCAAAGTCACTATGGCCCGGAGTATCAATTACGTTGATCTTTACGTCTTTATAATTTACAGAAATGTTCTTACTAAAAATTGTAATCCCACGTTCCCTCTCAAGGTCATTGCTGTCCATGATCAGTTCACCGGTTTCCTGGTTATCCCTAAACACCTGCGTAGCATGTAAGATTTTATCTACCAGGGTTGTTTTGCCGTGATCAACGTGAGCGATGATGGCGATGTTGCGAATATTCATTGGTGTTGAGCTTTTAGCGATAAACCGCTGGCAATAAGCTATATGCAAGGTGCAAATAGCTGGGGGCGCACGGTAAAAGGCTGTTTTTTGAGGCGCAAAGGTAATCAATTTCAGCCGGATAACAAGTCGTTTTTGTAATATTATCAATTAGTTATTATAATCATCAGTCTGTAGCATCTGACTAATAAGACAGTTGTTTCTCTAAAATACTTTAGGATTGCATAAAGAATTTTAGAACGGGCTCAAACAGCTCAACTCAATTTTAAACTCTGAACTAATGTGTAACTTTATGTTCTATTTTATTTCTCATGGCATTTAAACTTCATTCTGCATATTCACCAGCAGGCGACCAGCCCGGGGCGATCCGGCAACTTACAGAAGGGCTTGAAAACGGTGAAGCATACCAGACATTACTCGGTGTAACCGGAAGCGGTAAGACGTTTACTATGGCAAATGTGATACAAAATGTACAGAGGCCAACACTGGTGCTCACTCATAACAAAACGCTGGTGGCGCAATTATATGGAGAATTCAAGCAGTTTTTTCCTGATAATGCCGTGGGTTATTTTGTTTCTTACTACGATTATTATCAGCCCGAGGCATATATGCCGGTAAGCAATACTTACATTGAGAAAGATCTTAGCATCAATGAAGAACTCGACAAATTAAGGCTGCAGGCAACGGCGCAATTGCTGAGTGGAAGAAGGGATATTATTGTTGTTGCAAGCGTAAGCTGCATTTACGGTATGGGCAATCCAACTGAGTATGAAAATGGGATCATCCGGATAAAAAAAGACCAGGTGATCTCCCGCCAGGGATTTTTGCATGCATTGATAAATTCATTGTACCATCGTAGCCAGGGCGATTTTACCAGGGGTACTTTCAGGGTTAAAGGAGATACTGTTGACATCAATTTACCTTATGTTGATTTTGGTTACCGCATCAGTTTTTTTGGCGACCAGATTGAAACAATAGAGACACTTGAATTAAGCACGGGCAAGAGGATCAGCGCTGTGGAGAACGCGGCTATCTTTCCCGCCAATCTCTACCTGGCACCCAAAGATATGCTGGTGCAGGTTGTGCACGAAATACAGGATGAATGTGCAGCCCAGGTAGAGTATTTTAAAAACAGCGGGAAATACATCGAAGCGCAACGCATCAGTGAACGCGTGAATTATGACCTGGAAATGATACGCGAACTCGGATATTGCAATGGTATAGAAAACTATTCCCGCTTTTTTGACCGCCGTCGCCCCGGTGACCGGCCCTTTTGCCTGCTGGATTATTTTCCAAAAGATTATCTAACCATCATTGATGAAAGCCACCAGACGATCCCACAGGTAAGCGGCATGTATGGCGGCGACAGGAGCAGGAAACTGGTACTCGTAGTTTATGGTTTTCGCCTGCCATCGGCAATGGATAACCGCCCGCATAATTTTCATGAGTTTGAAAAACTCAGCAATCAGACCGTGTATGTATCTGCTACCCCAGGTGAGTATGAATTGGATAAATGCGGTGGCGTAGTAGTAGAGCAGGTGGTAAGGCCAACGGGCCTGCTTGATCCGCCAATAGAAATCAGGCCATCTATTAACCAAATCGACGATTTGCTGGAAGAGATTGATAAGCGCATAACAAAGGGAGACAGGGTGCTGGTAACTACCTTGACCAAACGAATGGCCGAAGAAATGAACAAATATTTTGGCCGCATCAATATCAAATCAAAATACATACACAGTGAAGTAGTCACATTAGAAAGAGTAGAGATATTGAGAGAGCTAAGACTTGGGGTCATAGATGTGCTCGTTGGAGTAAACTTGCTGAGAGAAGGGCTTGACCTTCCAGAAGTTTCGTTGGTAGCCATCATGGACGCAGATAAAGAAGGCTTTCTGCGAAATGAACGCAGCCTAACACAAACTGCAGGCAGAGCTGCCCGTAATGTTGACGGACTGGTTATTTTTTATGCAGATAAGATGACAGCCAGCATGCAAAAAACCATTGATGAAACACAGCGAAGAAGAGAAAAGCAAATTGCATTTAATACCAGCTATGGCATTACCCCTACCACTATTATAAAAACGAAGGAACAGGTTTTTGCCCAGGGATCCGTGTTGGATGTAAAAGGTTACGACCCTTCCAACCCTTATTCAATTGGCCCCGATGAAGACCTTGTGCAGGTTGCTGCCGAAGACCAGGAAGTGTACAAAACCATTCCTCAAATGGAAAAAGGCATAGCAAAAACTAAAAAGGAAATGGAAAAAGCAGCCCGTGACCTCGACTTTATGGAAGCCGCCAGGTTGAGAGATCAAATGTTTAAGTTGCAAAAAGAACTTGAAGGAATGAAGGGTTGAGGTAGCATCATGGCAATCTGGAATCAACCCTTGCCCCGCCGTAAAATCAGGTTTTAGTTTACCAATAAATAATAAACTTTTTGCTATCGCCGGAAGTAAAGTGTCGGGGAACAGCCTTTTTAGGTTTCGTTGTTTTGCTGATTTCAATAAGAATGGCAAGGACGATATTTTTATGATTTTGGCAATAGTCAGGCATGTTATTTATAAAGGATAATGCAAATATTTACTATCTTACTGCTTATCATTTTAAAATTGCATGTGTATGATCGTTATTGCCTTATACAATCTTAAGGGAGGCGTTGGCAAAACAGCCAGTTGTGTGAATTTTGCATACCTGGCCGCCGCAGACGGGTATAAAACACTTTTATGGGACATTGATCCACAAGGATCTTCCTCCTTTTATTACAAGGCGAAACCTAAAACACATCCCGGGATAAAAAAATTGATAACAAAGGAAGGTGGCCTCGAAAATGCAGTGCTGTCCACAGATTTTGAATTATTGGATGTAATTCCTGCCGACAACTCCTCCAAAAGTTTTGACGTGATGCTGGAAGAAATGAAAAATTCCAAAAACAGGTTAAAGCATGTTTTAAAGCCGCTGGGGGAAGAATACGATTTTGTTTTTATTGATTGTCCTCCGGGTTTTAGCGCATTAAGTGAAAATATTTTCAACGCTGCTGATATTGTGTTGATGCCTGTCATTCCTACTACTTTATCGATCCGGACTTACTACATGGTTAAAGATTATTTTAAAGAAAAAGAGCTCGATATTAAAAAAATGATGTGTTTTTTCAGCATGACTGATCTTAGGAAAAATATGCACAATGAGATCATGGATGAATTATACAAAGACAAGCGTTTCTTCCAGAATTATATTCCCTATTTAAGTGATGTGGAAAAAATGGGCATACACAAAGCACCCATCATGGAATTTGCCAACAGCAGTTATGCCGCAAGAAGTTACCGGGAATTGTGGACAGAAATTAAAGAAGGCGTTTTATAAGACAATATTCAATTTTAGGCCGACATTAAAACAGCAGAAAGAAAATCTTCCTGCCGTTTTAATTTATGCGTTTTTAATACGAGCTAACAAAATGCTTCGTCGTCAATAGGCAACATTAAATTCTCCGTTTGTGAATTGTTTACTATTAGGACCTGTTCCATTTAAATCAAAATATTGACCACTAAATGTACCTATGATACGATTGCCGGCAACACTGGTAACAATCACAGAAAGTGCAGGTGAAGAGTTGGATTCGCTAGGTTGATAACCCTGGCCTGATACTGGGTCGAAATAACGGCTTGTGGCGAAACTCACTCCAAAAGGCTGTAGGTATGTACCGGGAGTAATTGCACTTATACTATTTACGGTAAAATCAAGGTGTTCACCTGTACTTGCTGACACGTCTCCTTCGACTGCTATTGTGAAACCACCGAATAAAGGAGTGGTATCCGATAACAGATTAACATTAAAACTTGTAAGTACCCCGTTTATTTTACACCTAAAAAAATCTGCGGAGCCTGCCGTGAAAGTGACAGGAACGCTGCAAGAGCTTGTACCCAAGGTTATGGGGAATGAAAAAATGCCGGAAGCTGCAGGAGTTCCGCTGCCTGATAGCACTATATTTTGCGCCCCTGTTGCTACCGTACCTGATCCAAAAAAGGTAACTCCGTTTGCTGTAGCAGTTATGTTGTACAAACCAGCAGCAGTAACATTAACAGGAATGGTAATGGTATTCGAACCATCCAACGCAAGCCCTTGTACGTATGCACCCGCATTTATTGCAGTTGCGCAGGTTAACGTGCCAACAGCAGGCGGAGGTGCAGGTAAAAAAGTTATAGGAAACGTACAATTGCTGGTTCCCAGGCTTACAGGAAACGATATCGGACCTAAATTAGTTGGGCTACCGCTGCCAGTTAAGACAATGGTTTGAGCGCCTAATGCCAATGTACCTGAGCCTGAAAAAGTACAACCATTTGTTGCAGCTGTAGTTATCGCATAGGTGCCGGCAACCGTAACGTTCACCGGGATAGTAACAGTATTTGTAGCATTTAACGCAATACTCTGGGTGTAAACTCCGCTCGTGGATACCGTTGCACAATTTAAAATGCCTTCGGTTACAGGGCCAACAATAACAGTTGTTGCGGTTATTAAAAAACTACAGCCGTTTACTCCGGGCGAATAGTTAGCAGAAGTAGCAATAGCCGGAATACCGGTTCCGAATAAAGTAATAGTTTGTGTTCCTGTGGCTGCGAATGTGCCTGATCCGCTGAACTGGATTCCATTAATAAGGCCGGTGGCTATAGTATATGTACCAACAGTTGTAACGGTGGCAGTAATTACCACAGAGTTGCTGGGGTCTAATGGCGTTCCAACTACATAATCTCCCGTTATCAACGGCGTAGCGCACAAAAGTGGAGCTCCGTCAAGTGTCCATAAAGCGGTACCTGACTGCGTGCCCCCGGTCAGGGTATTTTCCCCATTTTCCACGCTTAACTCCTTTTCACATGAGGTAAAAGCCACTGCTAATAGCAACGAGAATACAATCGATTTTATAGAACGGAACATAATTAATACGCTTTTGAAAAGGTAAAAATAAGCTTTCTTCACTATTTACAGACTTCCTGAGTGAATGATTTTTGTTAACCATCTTTAATTCTTGAATATCTGTTGATGTTGCAAAATGACGAAAGCTAAAAAAACGCATTGCGCATATTTATACAGCATTTTAAAACATTTTATTTCATGAATCAGGTTGACATCAATTAATTAATGTCTATATATTTACAACTGACTAAAATATGAGTAAAATGAAAAGAGAATTATCAGGCTGGTTTAGCCCGGCGCTTCAGAAAGAAATGCCAATCGTTGCTTATGGTGACTATGGATTTGCTTTATTGCTGGTTCCAACAGCTGCCGCAGACTACCTTGAGTACGAACGTTTTCAATTGATGGAAACGCTGGCACCTTATATCAACGGCGGCAAACTGAGGATATTCTCTATCAATAGTATTAACAATGAAAGCTGGTTAAACAATGAAATAGCAGGTGAACACAAAGCTATCCGCCAAAATCAATTTAATGAATACGTGTTCAATGAAGTGATCCCATTTATAAAAATAAATACTTCCAACGAAACACCCATCATAACCTGTGGTGCATCTTTCGGTGCCCTTCATAGTATGAATCTTTTTCTCAAAAGACCCGACCTGATCAACGGTGTAATTGCCATGAGCGGTGTTTACGATCTTACAGAATACACCAAAGGCTTTTATGACGACCAGGTATATTTCAATTCCCCGGCTCATTATGTGCCAAATCTTTCAGATGATTGGTACTTACACAATATCCGCAGAAGCGACCATATTCATATTCTTACCGGCAGCGGCGATTATGAAGATCCGCAGGCTTCGAGAAATTTTTCAGGCATACTCAATGGCAAAGGCATTAATCATCAGCTGGACATTTGGGGGCATGAATGGAAACACGATTGGCCAACCTGGAGAGCGATGTTGCCCGCTTATTTAGAGCACCAATTTTAAACTGTCCATGTTGCAGGCTGGAAGATGCCCCTGTGTTTAGAAGGAAAAAGAATAAAGACTCAATAATTTCTCAATGACATATCGGCTTTGCACCACACGCAGCATTGCTGATGATGATTTCTACAATTAATCTAATTCTAATTCATGCAGAAAAAACTCTTTCTTCTCGATGCCATGGCACTTGTTTTCCGTGCGTACTATGCACTTATCCGCAGCCCGCGAATTACCAGCAAAGGCCGGAATACCAACGCTCAATTCGGTTTCACCAACACATTGATCGAATTAATAAATAATCAAAAGCCCACACACCTTGCCGTATGTTTTGATACCCACGCACCAACAGAACGCCACACAGATTTTGCAGATTACAAAGCAAACCGGCAGGAAGCACCTGAGGACATCATCTCTTCCATTCCCGACATAAAAAAAATTATCCAGGGTTTTAATATCCCCGTGGTAGAATTAGACGGATACGAAGCCGATGATATTATAGGCGCCCTTGCGAAGCAGGCTGAAAAAGCCGGGTATGAAGTTTTTATGGTTACACCCGATAAAGATTATGGGCAACTCGTTTCCGAAAATATTAAAATTTACAAGCCGGGTTACCAGGGCGGTACGGTGGAAATAATGGGGCCCGAGGAAGTTTGTAAAAAATGGGATATTGACAACGTAGGCCAGGTGATTGATATCCTGGGATTAATGGGCGATGCGGTAGATAATATTCCGGGCATTGCTGGCGTGGGAGAAAAAACGGCGGCCAAACTTTTAAAAGAATATCACACAGTTGAAAATATTCTTGCCAATGCAGAAAATATCAAAGGCGCACTTGGAGAAAAAATAAGGAAGGGAAAAGAGAATGCCATCATAAGTAAAAAACTCGCGACTATTATCTTAGACGTGCCGGTGGAGTTTCATGAAGAAGATTTTTGCATGAAGGACTGGAACCGCGAAGCACTGACAGAAATTTTTACAGAACTGGAATTCAAAACAATGGCAAAAAGAATTCTGGGAGAAGACATTTTCATTGCACCTGAACAGCCTGCAAACAAACAACCTGCACAAATGGACTTGTTTGGAAATACAGTTGTTCCCGTTGCAGCTGCTATTTTAGAAAAAGGTATGGGTGAGGAAGAAACTTATGGCGCCCCTTCAAAAAATATTCACAATACGCCTCATGAATATCTGATGGCAGATAATGAACAGACTATCGACGCACTTATCGCACTTTTATCAAAAGAAAATACCATAAGTTTTGATACTGAAACGACGCACATTGATGCCAACCGCGCGGAACTGGTTGGATTGAGCTTTAGCATCAAACCCGGCGAAGGTTATTATGTACCCTGCCCGGCTGATAAGGAAGCTTGCAATAAAATCCTTGAAAAATTCAAACCACTCTTCTCCGATAAATCAAAAACGTGGATCGGTCATAACATTAAATATGACCTGCTCATGCTTAAATGGTACGAAGTAGAACTTGCCGGCGATACATTTGACACCATGCTGGCGCATTACGTAATTGACCCGGATGGTAAAAGAAATATGGACCTGCTAAGTGCACAATACTTAGGCTACCAGCCTGTTCACATTGAAGAACTAATAGGCAAAAAAGGAAAGGGCCAGGGCACTATGCGGGATGTTGACATTGAAAAAGCAAAAGAGTATGCTGCGGAAGATGCAGACATCACCCTACAATTCCGCAATGTTTTTTTGCCAAAGCTGAAAGAAAGATCGGTGGAGAAAGTTTTTTATGAAGTTGAGAATCCTTTGGTAAAGGTGTTGACAGCGATGGAGTTTGAAGGGATAAGGATTGATGAGCATTTTCTTAATACTTATTCAGTGGAACTGGAAAGAGAGGCCAAAGCAGCGGAAGAAAGCGTTTATGCACAGGCGGGAGTTCGCTTCAACCTGGCATCTCCTAAACAACTGGGTGAGGTGCTGTTTGAAAAATTACAATTGGATCCCAAAGCAAAAAAAACAAAGTCGGGACAATACGCAACCGGCGAAGATGTATTGCTTAAACTGGCGTCACAAAATAAGATTGTGGACGATATTCTTTCTTTTAGAGAATACACCAAATTAAAAAATACATATGTTGATGCCTTGCCGGGACTGATCAATGTAAAGACGGGAAGGGTTCATACCAATTATGCGCAGGCGGTGGCGGTAACGGGCAGGCTTAGCAGCAATAATCCTAACCTGCAAAATATACCGATCCGTACAGAAAGAGGCCGGGAGATCAGGAAGGCATTTATTCCCAGGGATGACCGGTACGTGTTGGTTTCTGCAGATTATTCACAGATCGAATTGCGCATCGTGGCAGCGATCAGCGGGGATGAAAATATGTGCGCCGCATTTAAAACCGGAAAGGATATTCATACCGCCACGGCCGCAAAAGTTTTCAATGTCGAAGAATCCGCAGTAACCAAGGAGATGCGTTACAAAGCCAAGAGTGTAAATTTTGGGATCATCTATGGCCAGGGTGCATTCGGACTCGCAGAAAATTTAGCGATCTCCCGGTCCGAAGCAAAGGAAATCATAGATAATTATAAAAAGCAGTTCCCAAATATCCAGAAATACATGGATGATACCATCAATTTCGCAAAAGAGAATGGCTACGTGGAAACATTAATGGGCCGTAAGCGCTGGTTAAAAGATATTAACTCCGGTAATTTTACCGTTCGTGGTTTTGCTGAAAGAAACGCCATTAACTCTCCAATACAGGGCACTGCCGCCGATATGGTAAAGCTCGCTATGATCAGGATTCAGCAGGAATTCAGTAAAAATAAATTCAGGTCTAAGATGTTACTCCAGGTGCATGATGAACTTGTATTTGGTGTGTTGAAAGAAGAGCTGGAAGCTGTGAAGCCCGTTATCCTTGATTGTATGCAGCATGCGATGGTACTGCCGAATGATGTACCGACTGACGCCGAATTAGGTTCAGGATTAAATTGGCTGGAAGCACATTGATGTATAATAAAAAAGAATACCTTAATACTCAGATTCATTTATAACTTAAACTACATAACATGAAAAAGACAATAATAATCACGGTGATGCTTTTTGCAGCATCTTACAGTTATGCGCAAACACCCGCAGAGGGAGATGCTAAGATGAAAGCCTGGCAGGCATTTATGACACCGGGAGAAGAACACAAGATGCTTGCTAAAAGTAATGGGACCTGGAACGTAGATATGACCATGTGGATGGCACCGGGGGCTCCTGCAGAAAAAAGTACGGCAGTCGCTGAAAACAAAATGATTTTAAATGGCCTTTACCAGCAATCTACCCATACAGGGAATTTTGGGGGAATGCCATTCGAGGGCATTAGTACAACAGGTTACGATAATGGCAGAAAAATATTTATTTCTACCTGGGTTGATAATATGGGAAGTGGAATTATATACATGGAAGGCTCATGGGATGCAGCTACGAAAACCATTAATATGAAAGGCACACAAACAGATCCGATGACGGGTAAAAGCATGGCAATAAGAGAAATCTTAAAGATCGTTGACGACAATACGCAGTTAATGGAAATGTTTGAAGTGAAGAACGGAAAAGAATGGAAAATGATGGAGATAAAACTAACGAGGAAATAAAACCACAACAAAAAATTGTTTTAACGTAAAGCCGGTATTGTAATAATACCGGTTTTTTATTTTACCATACCCTGTCCTGTAACATTGCCAAAAAAAATCAACGTGTAGCAACTGCATTTTTTGCAAGACCTCTTTCTTTATCCCCGCTATTATTAAATGAGCCGGTATAATTTACCAGTATATAATCGTTATTGTCGGCAGGTTGGATTGTTTCGTGCTGCCCCCTATTTATCAGCCCGATAGCAACCGGGGTAGCACCGGAAAATCCTCCCTGGAACTGGTCTGTTGCTGATGCGACAAAACGTTTCTCGATATGGGTGTATATCATCACTAGTATCGGCGTTATCACCAGCAAAGCGATCAGCTTCATTATTTCAGTTGAATAATTTTTCATGTGTGCAGTTTTTTCGTGTTGGCTTGTATAACAAAGAAAACAATAACCAGGAAGCAGAGATGAATCCATTCAGCAATCGGTTAGTCGAAGCAAATGAACGGTAATGAAAATGATATCACGTAGATCAGAGCAAAGAATACCGGAGTAATAACAAACCTTCCGGGAAGATGCGGAAAAACAAAGAGCTACCAACCACGGTAGCCCTTCTAACCTAACCTCAATAGAAATAAACACTCAATAAGAATACTTAAATAAACCTGCTTAATATTTATTTACTTACGCTAAATTTCTGCTTTGATATATGAACCTCCGGTTACGGTGAATATTCCAGAGGTATGCCGCACTCAACATCTTTTCCTGTCCACAATAATATTGACAAGCCACTGTTTCTTTTATTTGCCTTTTTAGTTGTTCTATTCGTTTGTCACTTTATCATTTTTATAAAAGTGTTTGCTGCATTTTCATAACATAAAGGAAATACTATTCGATCATCGAAATATTTTGTATTCAGCAAACGGCTGAGGCGGATTATCTAAAGGCACATGGTCGTTATCATCCGCCGGTTCTATTTAAAAGTGCTCCGGATCCAGCTTACTCACTGTTGAGGCTATCTTTCAGAATCGTTAATTCCCTGGAATTTGCCACATTGTATTTTACCCTGATTATATTGCCCGGATGAACTTTAGTGTAGGCAGCAAGGCTAAGCATTTCCCGGGCATCAATTACAAAACTTTTTCCCCGCCCGGGTTGTACCTGTAACTGAATAATTGCCTGCAACCCGGCCCTGGTACGTACCCCGGTGAGTTCTATGTTAAGGACAATTGCATCAGCCTCTATATGCTTCTGCCTGAAAATAAAAAACCTTTTCTTTCTCCGTAAGAAAAATATTACGGAAATAACTATTGCTGAAATAAGGAGAGGAATGCCTGTCATAAAATAATTGCCTTCATGCTGAACAAAGGAAATATTAATTGCAGACAGGATGCGCATCCGGTTAATGAACGGCGGCAGGAAAGTTGCAAAGGGGTATAATGTATTTATGACGAATAACGTATGACATTAAAACTCATTCCACGACATACTCTTATAGTTATCGCAGCTTCAACTGCTGCAATACATCTTCCTTTTTTCTCCTCGATACGTCTACTTTTGAGCCGTCAGTGAGTATAACAAATTCATTGTCGTTGCTAACACGGGTAATATGACGCGGATTTACGAGATGGGATTTGTGTGTGCGGATAAATTGAAATTCTTCCAGCATCTCTTCAAAATGTTTCAGGGTTTTACTGGCGATGAACGGCCTTTTACCCACGAGATGGATATGCGTATAACTTCTGTCTGCCTCCAGTCTGAGTATTTCATCAATCGTAAAAAAATAAACACCTTCATTAGAGGGCACGGCAATGCGAAAATCCCGGATATCTTTTTTGTCAATGTTTTGTACCAGGTTGTCAAACAGCTGCTTTTTTTCCAGTGCAGATTCTTTCTTTTCGGCGTGCCGGGAAACGGCAGCCTTTAGTTCATCCGGATCTACTGGTTTTAATAAATAATCCAGCGCACTAAAACGGATCGCTTGTATGGCATATTGATTATAAGCAGTTGTAAAGATGACATCAAATTTGGGCTCGTGTAAAGCAATCAAAAAATCGAATCCGTTTTTATGCGGCATCTCAACGTCTAAAAAAACAATGCCGGGTTTATACTCCTTCAAAATTTCCAGTGCAGCATCTACGGAATCCGCCTGCCTGGTTTCAGTTATTTCCGGGATAAAATTCGTTATATAATGGACAAGAATGTTTCTTGCTTTCTGTTCGTCGTCGATGATCAATACTTTTATCATAAAAATTTAATTGACTTTTAAAAAAGTGGATAGTTCTATAACGACACTGGTTCCGGCAGCAATACCCTGTTCATCATATTTATCAATAATGTTGATGCTGGCATGATAACCCTGCCTCTCCAGTAAAGTAAGCCTGTCTTTAGAAATCTTCAAACCCTTTGATTCATGCCTTTTTGCTTTGCTCTGTTGTTCTTTAAGCTCAAAGGATTTTTTCCGCCCGATGCCATTGTCATCAATGATACAACGAAATACTTCTTCGCTAACACGTTTAAACCAAATATTCATTTTTCTTTCGCCTTCTTTGTGCATTAGTCCGTGCCACAATGCATTTTCTACATACGGTTGTAATAACATGGATGGAAGTAATATTTCGTCCACTTCCAGGTCTTCATCAACCACCATATCAACAGTGAAGCTTTGCTCAAAACGCATCTGTTCCAGTTCAAGATACAATTCCAGCACTTCTTTTTCTTCCTGGACCGTTACCAGCTTTTTACCGGAATTATTAAGCACTGTTCTGAAAAGTTTAGAAAATTTGTTGAGGTACTTGCTGGCTTCGCCATATTTCTGTGTAACAATGCACTCCTGTATGCTGTTGAGGCAATTGAATACAAAATGCGGGTTCATTTGCGCCCGCAAAGCCATTAGCTGGCTTTCGGCAAGCATTTTATTGATTTCCAGCAGTTTTATTTCATTGCCTTTGGCCACGGCCCCGGCTTTTGCTTCTGCAATCTTATTGGCACTGATGGAGGCAATCGTTGTTAAGGCTTTTAAATGATGCACTGTGAAAAAGTTTTTCCTTGAGTGTTCTGAATCTATCACACCAATTACTTTTCCATCGTGAAAAATAGGGACAGATAATTCAGAATTTCTTTTTTCATCATCAATAATATACCGGGCGTCTTTTGAAGTATCTGCAATCAGCTGCGGCTTACCGTTAGCCCATACGGATCCAACTATTCCAAGCCCTTTTCCAATTTCAATTGGATCTATTATCTCATGCCCTTTTGGATTTTTTGGTCCGTAAGCCGCCTTTTGAACCATAACCTGGTTTACTTCATCAAGTAAATAAACTACGCAATCTTCAAATTGTAAGTTGGAGATGCAATTGCGGGCAATATCCCAACATATCTCATTTACTGAATTTTCACCATAAACTGAATTAGCAAAATAATCAATGGTTCTGTCAATGTCCCTTTTTTCCCGGAGCTTTGCAGCATTTTTATAAAGGACCAGTACGAGTAAAACGACAATCACAACACAAAGGCAGATAAACCACCAGGTTTGCCACCAATGCGGCTTAACATGCATATTAAGGGTAGTAATTTTATCCATCCACCTGCCATGTTCATCAGTGCTTCTTATTTTAAATGTATAGTTACCGGGCAAAAGGTTATTGTAGGATGCGCTCAGGGTGCGACCAATATTTACCCAACCTTTATCAACGCCTTCCAATTGGTAGCTGTATTGTAAGGAAGGAATTTCCCTGTGGTTAAGTGATGCAAACTGGAAAGTGACGTAATCTTCATCCGGAGAAAGTTCCAACGTGTTTTGATCTACATCATTGGCTATCTCTTTACCAAATATTTTGATAGCAGTAATATGGGGAGCAGTTTTTACATGAATGGCTTGAAAGAGAAATGGATCAATCACAACCACATGATCAAGCATGACGGCATATATTTTACCATTAAATATGTTGATACTGTTCCAATAATCCTGCAGTGTTTGCCCCAAATCAATTTCTACTTTTGTTAAATCCTTTGTTTCCGGATCAAAGAACATAAGGCCTTCGCGGCTACCCGCCCAGATGAAACCCCGACCATCAATCTCAAGGCTTGATATATGGTCAATTACCAGACCATTGCTTGTATTAATACTATCAATACATTTACCTTCCGGGCTTATTTTTAAAATTCCTCTGCCTGCTACCGCTGCCCAGATAAAGCCCTTGGCGTCTTCTCTCAAAGAAGTGAAAACAATGTCAGTTTTTCCATCGATTGCAACAGTGGAAAAAATTTCAGTACGGGTATCAAATTTTAAAAATCCTGACTTGTACATGCCAAACACCAGGTCATTATTTTTTGAAACAATAAAGCCATTGCATGGATTGAAATTGAAAAGTCCGTGCGCAGGATCTTTCCCGTCGAACCGATCTGTTTTCTTCGTAACAGGGTTATGCCTGTATAGCGCATCATGCACCACCTGGAACCAGATATTGCCTTTGGGATCTGTAAAAATAAAATTCACAGCATTACCCCACTTCCCGGTTTTTGACTGTTCAAAACGTGTAAGGGTAGCTGCTCCTTTCTCAAGATAATAAACGCCATTTTCACCTGCGAACCACCAGGTATTTCCTGATTTTGACGCCATAAAAAACCTATTGTGTATGAGGTCTGTTGAAGAGACGATGAACCTTTTGTAAGTCCGCTCACTGGTGTTGTACGCAACAATTCCTTCTTCTTTGCAAGCCATGATCAGGTTACTGTCGATGCCTATATAATTTGCCTGCGCAAAACCTGTTTGAAGGAAAAAATTAAAACTTGGTAACTGGTAGATCGCATGGAATGGATCCTCGGCCTGGCTCTTGCTAACCCCATTGATGGTGGCCAGCCATACATTCCCTTCCGCATCTTCGATGGCGTCTCTGAAATGCCCATAACCAATAGAATAAGTTTGTGATTGACTGAAAGGAATTTTTTTTATTGCCTTGCCTGGTTCTTTTAAAAAGGCAGCAAATAACCAGGTAGATATCCAAACCCTATCAATTTTGTCAATAAAAATACGGTTAGGTCCATTGGTATTCCATTTTATACCGTCCATTTCTTTATAAGAATCCACTTTATCAGTATGGCAGTCCCAAAAATTGAGCGATGGGTTTCCGTTGCAGCCAAACCATAGGTTGTGTTTGCTGTCTACGTCAACGGAATAACAGGAACTGCTGTCGAGAAACGGGGAATGAAAAGGCGCATTGGTTTTATTGTAAACAAGGTTTTTTTTACAATCGATGAAGTAAGTAACATCGCCGCCTACCCAAAACCCCTTTCGTAATTTATCCCAGGCGAAGGCTGCAATAGAATAACCCTGCCGCTCCAATTTTAATGCTTTAGGCATGTAGTCGGCGGCAGTATACAGCCTGCCATTAACATACACAAAAACACTATTGGAAGTGGCTATCCACAAGCGGCCGTATTCATCAGGTTTTATACAGGACAATACTTCATTGTTTAACGCAGCAAATCTTTTATCCGTAAGAAATTCTCCTGTCTTTTTATTAAAAATGCGTATGCCAAGCCGGGTGCCAATCAATAAACTGTCGCCTCCAATGGGATGTATGGCATTGATATAAAGACTGGTGAGGTACCTGGTATTTTTGAACTGTTTAATAACGGCGCCGTCAAAACGATTTAGCCCATTGGAAGTGCCAATCCATAAATAACCATCAACGTCTTTGTAAAGGCACCTTATCTCTTTGGCACTTAAGCCATCCTGCCATCGGAGGTTTTGAAAGATGAACTGGGCCCTGAGAAATGCAGGAGTAAAAAAAAGGAAAAGTATTGTAAAGGTCTTAAAGCGCATTGATTTGGGTTGTAAGTGCTGCCATTAAGATATAAAGATTACCCATACAAACAAGGGAAAGTAAATGAATGCACGAAAGGCGCAATTCATCCAACGAACGGTAGGCCGAACGAAAAAAGACGGCAAATCATTGCCGTCCCTGTTTCAATCATTGTGATTTCGTGATCGTTAAACACTTGGTCATTATATACCGCTTCTGTTATCCGGGTTGTAACCGGAAACTGAAATCCAACATATATAATTGAGGTGTTTCTGGTACGAAAATGAGGAAACCCCGGTAAAGAGCTTGTTGATAAAAAGCAACCGGCGGATATTGATATGTAAATGGTTAAAAATGATGATTTTTGCCAGATGGACAAACCGACTTTAATTTATTGCTACGATGCATATTGCGGATGGTGTTATGGCTTTAGTCCTGTCATTAAAAAAATTGCAGGTGCATTTTTCGGAAAGATGACAATGGAAGTATTGAGCGGCGGTATGATATTGCCCGAAAAACCAGTGCACATAAGGGTTGCTGCCAATTATATTGCTACGGCATATAAAAATGTAGAGGCCCTCACAGGCATCGAATTTGGAAAGGATTACCTGTGGCATATTTTAAATCCGGAAGAAAGCGACTGGTATCCAAATTCGGAGAAGCCTGCCATTGCGATGTGCATCTTTAAAGAATATTATCCTGAGCGTGCCATCGAATTTGCTGCGGATCTCCAGTTTGCACTTCATTATGAAGGCAGGGATCTCACCGATAACGAAGCCTACCTTCAGCTGCTCGAGAAGTACAGTATCCAGGCTGAAATTTTTTTTGAGAAATTACAAAGTGAGCAATACAAAGAGATGGCGTATTACGAATTTTCATTGATGAAACAGTTACAGGTAAACGCTTTCCCGGTTGTTCTGGTACAAACCGCGGAATTAAAATTCCATATGGTTGCCAGGGGATATACTGATTATGAAACGCTCAAAGAACGAATTAATAATTTGCTGAAAGAAGGATAGCCCGGATTATCGCCACTTTATTTACTGAAGTCCCGAAACAATTCTTTTCGTAGGACGATATCATTTTCTCAGCGCATCCTCATAAATCTTTATCCAATCATCAACTGATAGTTTAGCTACGAGGTCGCCGATGAGTTGCAGTGGAATATTTTCAAGTTTTTTAAACCGGATACAGCTTTTGCCCATATCTAATTTCCCAACACCGGCCTTTTCATATGCCTCTGTAAACCATTTTAATAATGTAGGGTTGGAATATATGCCCATATGATAAAAGCTAATAGCATTTTTCTGAGAAGCAAGGCCGGCAAAAGGAAGTGGCAATGAAGGATTACAGTGGTAACCGGCAAGGTAAATACTATGCGGAACCACATACCCAATCATGCCGTACGACATTTCTTCCTTGAAACCCATGGGCAAATTCCCTAAAATTATTTTTCTTAAAGCGGAAATTGCTATCTGCCTGTCTGTTGGCAAGCCAGAAATATATTCCTCAACAGTTGCGGCCCTGGATTGCATATATTTTTAATTAAATATATAAATTATTTTAAACAGCGAGCCTACAAGAATCAATGTCAGGAAGGAAAAGATTATGCTGTAGACGGCAATTTCTTTCACTTTGCACTAACTTTGCAGTATGAAAAAATGCATGGTCATATTTTCTCTCCTTATTATCTTTTGTTTGTGTTTCCAACTTACGGAAGCGCAGTGCTCTATGTGTACTAAAACAGCGCAGCAACTTGGTGAAAAACCTGCCTTGGGGTTGAACCAGGGAATTTTATACCTCATGTTTTCACCTTTTGTGATTGTGGGCTTTATTGGGTTTCGCTGGTGGAAGAATAACAAGCAGCTAGAAGCAGCGGAGCAGCAAAATACCTGATCCCAGCATTAATATTTTCTAACAAAATTATACAGGTTAAATTCTTTTCCCTCCTTTCTGATCTTTTCCTTTAATACATCCCTACTTACATCTGTCATTCTTTTTTGCTGTATTAAATGCCAGGCTTTTTCTGTAAGCAGCCATTCCTTTTTATCATTGTGTTGTTGCAGCGCCAATACATAATCAATGGCAACACTTAATTCTCTGATTCCTTCTTTTTTACTTGCAACTGTTTTCAGGATAGGTATTTCATTTGCATGATTAGTAAAGGCAGGGGCGAGCATCATCCTTAAATTTTTTACAAAAGTATCTGCCCCGGCCCGGTCGGCTTTATTTACAACAAATATATCTGCAATTTCCATCAGGCCAGCCTTCATGGTTTGTATCTCATCTCCCCCTTCCGGCACCATCATCACAACTGTCACGTCTGCCAGGCCGGCAATTTCGATCTCACTTTGACCCACGCCCACCGTTTCAACAATGATATAATCAAAACCTGCAAATTTTAAGATGTCTGTTATCTCGATAATCTTAGGATGAAGTCCACCCAACGAACCTCTTGTTGCAAGTGACCGGATGAATACATTTGGATTGTCGTACCATTGGCTCATCCGTATCCTGTCGCCCAATAAAGCACCGAGGTTAAATGGCGATGAGGGATCAACACATAGCACCGCTATTTTTTTGTTTTGTTCCACCAGTGAGCCAATGAGGGCATCTGTAAGTGTGCTTTTACCAGCTCCGGGCGGACCTGTAATTCCAATAACAGGCGTAACTGATGTGGGCAAGGATGCAAGCAGTTCTTCGTATCCATTTACTTCATTCTCCACCAGCGATATGCAACGGGCAAGCGCATTGATACTTCCTGCACTGATATCGTTTTTCATTTGTTGCCACATGCTGCAAAATAGTGTAGATAAAGCATATAAAGGTAAGTAGCTGCCGACATTTTATTTGCCGGCATTGCAAATCTTTGCGTTCTTTGTCCATAAATAATTTGCATTGAGTTATAAAGGTATTTCGGTTGTTATTCCAAATTATAACGGCATCGCTTTATTGCCCAAAATATTACCATCACTTTTTGAGGCACTAACATTTTCTGCTCTCCCTTATGAAGTAATTATTTCAGATGATTGTTCCAAAGATAATTCTGTATCATTCTTACAGGAAACATTTCCGCAGGTACACATTATTATAAATGAAGAGAATAAAGGCTTTTCGCCCACCATCAACAAAGGCATTTTTGCAGCGTGCTATGATTATGTTTTACTATTGAACAGTGATGTAATTTTGACAGAGAATTATTTCATACCGTTACTGCGGTATTTTGATAAGCCCGATACATTTGGTGTAATGGGCCGGATAATTGGCTGGGATGATGATATCATTCAGGATGCTGCAAAATTCCCTTCCTTTCATGGCGCTAAAATCAAGACAACCGGAAATTATTTTTTGAAAATGCCCGGCGAGCATGACTGGTTGTATTCTATGTATCTTTCGGGTGCAAACGCCCTCATTGACAGAAAAAAATTAATGATCCTCAATGGCTTCGACGAAATATTCGCTCCCTTTTATGTAGAAGATTTTGAATTAAGCCTACGTGCATGGAAACTGGGCTGGAAATGTTATTACGAGCATTTTGCAATATGCCGGCACAAAGTTTCTGTAACCATCAAAACGAAAAGCAGTAAGAATTTTGTAAACACTGTTTATTACCGTAACAAAATGTATTTGCATGCCATACACTTATCGGGATCACGGCGCTTTTTTTGGTATTTGCAACTTTTGCCCGAAACATTGATACGCCTGTTAACTTTAAGGTTTTATTACCTGGATGCTTTAAGTATGTTTTTAATGAATAAGAAAGCAGTACAAAAATCCAGGGAACAATTTTTTAAACTCGCAAAAATATCAGAAAAAATATTAAGCGTAAAAGAAGTTGTAAATATTATCAGGGATTCTATAGCGAAAAAAAATATAAACCGTTTTTAATCCGTAGAAAAAATAAACGCCCGTGATCTGAATCAAGCAGGAAGTTTAATAATTATAAACGAAACATGAACAAGCTTTCTATTAATATCGTACTTCCTTTTCCTGTAACAAAACCTGTTGGAGGTGGCAAGATTATGTATGAATATGCCAACAGATTGCAACAGAACGGGCACCGTGTTTCCATCTTCCATAGTATCAAAAGACCTTTTAAAAAATCGGGTACACCGCTTTGGTTCAAACAACTGATATTTACTCTGCGTAGAGTGGCAAGACCAAAATGGTTTGACCTGAACAGTGAAATTAAAAGTGTGATTGTTCCGGCGATCATTAATAGATATATTCCCGATGCCGACATTGTTTTAAGTACATGGTGGCAGATGACCTATGCTGTTAGTGAACTTTCCTCATCAAAAGGAAAAAAATTTAACCTGGTACAGGGATATGAAATATGGGCCGGGCATAAAGAAAAAGTAGATGCAAGTTTTTCATTGCCTGTTAATCATCTTGTTATTGCTCTTTATTTGCAAAAACTAATTTCTAAAATTAACGGAGGGGTTGAGCCTGTTTATATTCCCAACGCCATTGATATTACGAAATTTTTTATAGAAATTGAACCGGCTTCAAGAAATCCGTTTACAATAATCATGTTGTATTCTGAAGAAACGCATAAAGATTCGGCAACAGCAATAAAAGTATTGACACAGGTTCAAAAAAAAAATCCGGCATTACAGGTACAGTTATTTGGCGTTCATCCTGCGCCAAAAGAACTACCTGCTTTTTTTAGATATAAACAAAAACCGGATAACCTGCGTACATTATATAATCAATCGGCTGTTTTTTTTTCATCAAGCCTTACAGAAGGCTGGGCGCTCCCCCCGGCAGAAGCCATGGCCTGCGGGTGTGCAGTTGTTTGTACCGATATTGGAGGACACCATGATTATGCTATACATGAGAAGTCGGCTTTACTGGTACAACCTGCACAAATAAGTGATATGGTAGAAAAATTGAGCAGGCTATTAACTGACAATGAACTTCGACTGCAAATTGCTGCTGCCGGAAATGATCTGATGAACACTACTTTCAACTGGAACCAATCCTTAAAAAAAATGGAAGATTGCTTTTACGGATCTATAAAAAAATAATCTTTTATTGATTCCGGTAGGTAATTTGAAAATACATTTGCAGTCATGACCAATTTTATTCCCATATTTCCATTAACCATCGTAGTGTACCCTGGTGAGCAACTGAACCTTCATATTTTTGAGCCAAGATATAAACAGCTTGTTAAAGAATGCGCAGATGAAAAAAAACCGTTTGGCATTCCAGCGGTTTTAGGAAATAAGATGAGCGAAATGGGCACGCTGGTGCAGGTTATGGAAATAACCAAGGAGTATGATAACGGTGAAATGGATATAAAAACAGAAGGGTTACAGGTATTTAAAATATTAGAAGTGATAAAGGATCTCCCTGAAAAATTATTCAGTGGCGCCATTGTTACGTATCCGCAAAATGTTACCAGGGGCAGCGCAGCACTTATGAAAAAAGTGATCCTGGGAATTCGGGAAATACATAAAACACTGGGCGTAATGAAAGATTTTAAAAAACCGGATAATGAATTAACGAGTTATGACGTAGCCCATCATGCCGGTTTGTCTATCGAAGACGAATATCTTTTTCTTGAGTTCCTGGATGAACTACACCGCCAGGAATTTTTAAAACGACACCTGGCAAAGATTATCCCGGTAATGGAGAATATGGATCTCCTGAAAGGAAAAATAAAATTGAACGGACATTTTAAAAATCTACCGGGATTTAATTATTAATCAACGTTGTTTCTTTATTGAAATAAATAACGCTGAACTCATAACGCTAAATTAACAACGCTTGATCACGCTCTGCCTCGATTTTGGAAATACCCGCCTTAAGGCTGCGATTTTTGAAAATGATCATTTCACAGAAGAATTATACCTGCCGGATGACAGTCCTGCTTCGATAGAAAAATTACTGCACACATTCCGCCCGGAAAAATCCATCCTCTCCTCTGTTATTAATCATAACACAGAAATGGAGGCATTGCTTTCGTCAAAAACCATCTTCCATAAACTTTCATCAACAACCAAGCTTAATTTTTTTAACCCGGTCAGCAAACCGGAAACAATCGGGTCAGACCGGCTGGCATTGGTCGCTGCCGCAGTTCACTTTTTCCCCGAAAACAACAACCTGGTAATCGGCCTGGGCAGTTGTATTACTTACAATTTTGTAAATCAATATCACCTGTTCCTGGGAGGGAGCATATCCCCGGGAATGGATATGCGATTTAGATCCATGCATGATTACACAGCAAAATTACCGTTGGTGCAGGCCAGCTGGAATTTTCCCCTTGTTGGTTATGACACAAAAACAAATCTGCAAAGCGGTGTCATTGCGGGAATGATCAATGAAATAGAGGGTTTCATAGGTAAATACAGTGACAAATACAGCAACTTTAACGTGGTTTTAACCGGGGGCAATTCTGCCTATTTTGCCAGTCAACTTAAAAACAAGATATTTGCCGACTCTAATTTTTTATTTAAAGGACTGTATGCACTTAGTGAACTTAACAACTGCCGGGCTTAAGAGAATTGTCGGAATATCATTCGCCTTATTTATTTATTCAATTTCCAGCGCACAGGACAACTCGCCGTACTCAAGATATGGCCTTGGTGATGTGGTTCCAAATCAAAATATAATCAGCCGGGGTATGGGCGGCATTGCCGCAGGTTACTCTAATTTTTTAAATATAAATTTTAAAAATCCGGCGTCTCTCGGAAGTATCTCAACTAGCAAGAATGTTTCAAATACCATTTTTGATGTAGGTGGAGAAATTGACGTCAGAACTCTAAAAAGTACCGGCATCGCATCTAAATACACTTCCACCAATACAATCATTTCTTACTTACAGGTGGCTTTCCCCATTTCTACTGCAAAAATGGAAAAAAAGGGAACGACCTGGGGATTGAGTTTTGGCCTGCGCCCTATCACCCGAATCGGCTATAAGGTAGAAAAAAATGAAAGGCTCCCCGGTATTGACAGCCTCAGTACTTTGTATGACGGCACCGGTGGTATAAACCAGGTTAATGTAAGCACCGGCTTTAAAATAACCACTTCCCGGAGAATCCCCGAAAACCCTGGCTCGCTTTCTATCGGTTTCAGTTCCGGCTATACATTTGGTAGCAGGGAATACAGTACACAAAAAGTCTTTATCAATGATACGGTCACTTATTATAAATCTAACACGCAGACACAGTCGAACTTTGGAGGTATCTTCCTGAATACCGGTATTCAGTACCTGTTTCCGATAAACAAGACAGCGTATGTAAAAATCGGGGGATATGCTAACCTCCGGCAAAATTTAAAGGCCCGGCAAGACAATGTTAATGAGACATTTGTTTTTGATGGCAATGGTGGTATTGTAGCCATAGATACGGTTAATGCTACAAAAGAAATTGCCGGAACGGTAAAACTACCCGCTTCTTATGGTGTAGGTTTAACTTACCAGGATAATAACAACCACTGGCTCCTGGGGGCTGATTTTGAATTTTCAAACTGGAGTAAGTATAGGTATTATGGAGAGCGGGATGTGGTAAGAGATAACTGGACACTTAGGGTGGGTGCAGAATATTATCCGGCTAAAAATAATACAACCGCTAAAAAATACTGGAGTTTTGTAAAATACAGGGCCGGATTTTATTACGGCCCGGATTATGTAAAATTAGATAAGACACGATCAAATTATGCAGCTACACTTGGCGCCAGTCTGCCTCTAACGACGGCTAACCTTTTACGTTACGGTGATTTTGTAATGTTGAACACAGCCATAGAAGTCGGGAGCAGGGGAAATAAGCAATCTGCCGCTTTCCGGGAAAATAATTTTCGCCTTTCTATAGGTATTTCAATGAATGCCCGGTGGTTTCAAAAAAGAAGTTATCAATAATGAAATATCTGTTTTTAATGAACGTTTAACAATGAGAATACAATCTATTTATAAGATACTGTTTGCAGCCCTTTTTACGGGCTGCATTTTTTTATCCGCCTGTGAAAACGATCCGGCCGTTGTCAACAGCCAGGGTAAAAAGAAAACAGGGATTGAAGAAGCCAGGAATATTGTTATTAACTACACACTCTCCGGAAAAACCAAATCTATTCTTACTGCTCCACTGATGTTAAATGTAGAAGATACCGTTCCTTATGTTGAATTTCCTAAAACACTTCATGCAGATTTTTACAATGAAACAGGTGAGGTCGAAAGCATACTAACGGCAAAATATGCAAAGTACAAGCAGAACCAAAGCATTGTCTTATTAAGAGACAGCGTAAAAGTAGTCAACATAAAAAATGGTGATACACTTTACACGAATGAGCTTTATTGGGACAGGAGCCGTACCGGTGTTGAATTTTACACAAATAAACCGGTACGCATTCGTACAAAGAACAATATTATTAATGGTGAAGGTGGAATGGAATCGGCCCAGGATTTTAAGAACTGGCACATTATAGATTCAAAAGATGGAGTCATAAAAATACCTGCATCTAAATTTCCAGGATAAAAAAAGGCAATGTCTCATTTCTGTTATGAATAAAATTATCGTTTACGGTATTCCTACTTGTGATGTTACCAAAAAGGCATTGGCATGGTTGAAGCAAAACAATCTTGTCTTTAATTTTCACGATTATAAAAAGGAGGGTATTACCGCCGCTAAACTTAATAACTGGTCTAAAGTAAAAAGCTGGGAAATGCTCCTCAATAAAAGAGGAACCACCTGGAAAACAATTGATCCGGCTATTCAACAAGTTATCATCGATCAAAAATCAGCAGTGCAATTGATGCTATCATATACCAGTCTTATAAAAAGACCCCTGATAGAAGCAGTTGGCACGATATTGATCGGGTACAACGAAGCAGCTTATCAAGAAGTTTTACTTAAGATATAATTAATAGGTACAAAAAAAATTCGGATGTATATTGCCTCACTTATTTTTAAATTAATTTCAAAATAAAAATTATGAAAAGAAATGCAACAGCCGTATGGCAGGGTTCAGGTAAAGAAGGAACGGGACATCTTACCACACAAAGTACAACGTTAAACAAAACACAGTATTCTTACAATAGCAGGTTTGCTGATGGCGTGGGTACAAATCCAGAGGAGCTTGTAGCAGCTGCACACGCGGGCTGTTTTACCATGAAATTGAGCTTCGTGCTGAACGCGGCCGGATTTACAGCCGATCAGATAGAAACACGTTGTGATATTTCCCTGGAAGATGGTACCATTACCGAGTCACATTTAAATGTAAAAGCAACAGTGCCGGGAATTTCGCAGGAACAATTTACTGCGGCAGTCGCTGATGCAAAAGAAAATTGCCCGATCTCTAAATTGTATAAGACTAATATTACACACGAAGCAACATTAAGTGAGTGATTGAATTATTGAATGGTCGGTAATAAATCATTCATAATTTACTACCGACCGTTCATGCATTTAATCCCCGTAAACAATTCACCTATTAACTTATTGATTTATTCAACCACTCACCTATCATGTCTTTCAAAAATAAAACCGTCCTCATTACCGGTGCCAGTCGTGGCATCGGAAAAGCCATAGGATTACGCCTGGCCAAAGAAGGAGCCAATATTGTGATTGCTTCAAAAAGCGTGGAAGAAAATCCCAAACTTGGCGGAACAATCTATTCAGCAGCTGCTGAAATGGAGGCAGCGGGAGGAAAGGCATTGGCGGTTCAGTGTGATATAAGATTTGAAGACCAGGTTCAGTTGGTGATTGAAAAAGCTGCACGAACCTTTGGCGGCATAGATATGCTTATCAACAATGCATCGGCCATCAACTTGTTGCCTACTGAGCAAACAGAGCCGAAACGTTTTGACCTCATGTATGATATCAATGTACGGGGAACTTTTATGGTAAGCAAGGCCTGTATTCCTTACCTGAAAAAAAGTAGCAATGCCCATATCCTAAACCTTTCACCTCCGCTGAACATGGATATGAAATGGTTTGCTAACCATCTCGCCTACACGATCAGTAAATATGATATGACCATGATCGCTTTGGGACTTGCTGCCGAACTCAAAAAATACAATATAGCAGCCAACACCCTGTGGCCGCGTACTACGATAGCAACTGCTGCCGTGCAAAACTTATTGGGTGGTGATATGCTGATGAATATGAGCAGGACCCCCGCTATCGTAGCAGATGCTGCGTATTGTATCTTATCTAAACCTTCCGCTTCCTGCACCGGAAATTCTTTTATTGACGAACAGGTTTTAGTTGCTGAAGGTATTACTGATCTCTCAGGATATTCTGTTGTGCCGGGAGCACAACTGTACAACGATCTTTTCATATAGCCTTGTAAAATTACGCAGACTGCAGGACGTGGATTATCATAATCCAGTCTCCATAACAGTATTATTATAATATTTCTCCGGTGTTAATAAATTCTTAATTACAATTAATCTTTGATGAGCGGTAACTTTTTGAGAACATGTACGTTTAATTTCGTAGTCGTTGATTTTTAAAGTAGATCAACAAAAAACTTAAAGTTATAGCCATGAATTTTCTTAAAACTGCTGCAATCGCAATTGCGTTGCTATACACTTTGCCTGGATTTAGCCAACTGCAAAAGAAAAAAATAGCTGCAAAAAAAGTAGCTGCCTCCTTAAAAATTGACGGGGTATTAGATGACCTGGCCTGGAAAGAAGCGCCCTTGTTTGATACGTTTGTTGAACTGAGGCCCGTACCTTTCCGTAAAGAATTACCGGAAAATAGAACAGAAGTGTATATCCTTTATAGTAACGAAGGCATATTTGTGGGTGGATACCTCCATGAACAGAAGAAAGATAGCATTGCATCAGAATTAATTGGAAGGGACGGATTTGGAAACAACGATTTTATAGGTGTTGTGTTTGATACCTATAATGATAAACTGAACGGCTTTGAATATTTTGTTACACCACTTGGTGAACAAATGGATGCCAAAGTTTCTCCCAACATCAACGGCAATAGCGAGGATTTTAGCTGGAATGCAGTTTGGCAAAGTGCCTGCAGAATCAGACAGGATGGCTGGACCTTTGAAATGTTTATACCATATGCTGCAATACGTTTTGGAAAGAAAAAAATTCAGGATTGGGGATTAAATATCATTCGCAGGAGGCAAAAAAGCGGTCAACAATTGTTTTGGCAGCCACTGGACCCAACTGCAAATGGTTTTCTCACGCAGGAAGGTTTTCTCACCGGCATTGAAGATATAAAACCGCCACTCCGGCTTCAGTTGTCCCCCTATCTTTCCACTTACCTAAATCACAACGGCGTAGACAAAAAATCAGAAGTGATCGTAAATGGTGGTATGGATGTAAAATACGGCCTAAACCAGGCATTCACGTTAGACATGACCCTGATACCTGATTTCGGCCAGGTGCAAACTGATAATAATTTTTTAAATCTTAGCCCCTTTGAACAAAGGTTTAATGAGAACAGGACATTTTTTACAGAGGGAACCGAGCTTTTTAGCAAAGGAAATCTTTTTTACAGCAGGCGTATCGGCATCGACCCCGTTTATAAAAGAGGGGTTTCATTTGATACAAGCCATACGCTGATTGAGGATCCGGCCCAGGCAAAAATCATAAACGCTACAAAGATCAGCGGGCGCACCCAAAAAGGCCTGGGCGTAGGAATATTAAATGCCCTTACCCAACCTCAATATGCAATCCTGCAAAATAAGGTTACCGGTGAAAAAAGTAAACTTGAAACAATGCCCCTCACTAATTATAATATTTTTGTACTTGACCAAACGTTGAAGCATAACAGCAGTATTTCCTTTGTGAATACAAATGTGTGGCGGAGTGGTAAGGATTACGATGCTAATGTAAGTTCTGCTCTCTTTGATTTCAATGATAAAAAGAATATGTGGAACATCGGGGGAAATATTAGTGTCAGCAATATTATGGGTGTTGACAATAAGTCTGTAACCGGGTATGCACATTCTGTCTATTTTGGTAAAACAAGTGGCAGATTTAATTTCAGTTTTTTCCAGGATCTTTCCAACAAGCGTTACGATAAAAGTGATCTTGGTTATTTTACAAATAATAACAGTATGGACCAGGGATTCTGGATGGGTTATAACTGGAATAAACCGAAGAATTGGTACAACCAGATGAGAATAAATGGAAATTTCTGGTATGGAAGACTGGTATCGCCGATAGATTATTTAAAAAGAAAATCCCTGATGTACCAGAATCTGGGCGGTAATATTAATGGCAATGCACAGACTAAAAAATTACAACGGATAGGATTTAGTGTAAATGTAAATGCTGACAACAACGATTTTTATGAACCAAGATCTTATGGCAGGGTTTTCAGGAATAAAGGCAGCGTTGGTATGAGCCTCTGGTACGAAAGTAATTCAGTAAAAAAATACTCGTGGAGCTCCAGCATTTTTACCGGAACCGGTGGCGTATTTAAAAGAACCAGCATGGATTACAGTCTTTCGGGCAAAGCACGTTTTAATAAAAAGTTTTCAGTTGAATATATATCCAGCATATCCAACGCAAAAAATCAACCCGGATGGGCGGCCTATGATGGATTAACAGCTATTATTTATTTTTCCCGGCGAAACGTAAAAAGTGTAGAAAATATTGTAAATGTAAAATACAGTTTTACCAATCGCATGGGGATTACTTTACGGGCAAGACATTCATGGACCAAGGTAGATCCTAAACAACTTTATGAACTGGATCCTTATGGCGATCTTAAAACACCTGCTTTAGCCTACACCGGCAACGTAAATCAAAATTATAATTTTATAAGCTGCGATCTGGTTTACAACTGGCAGTTTGCACAAGGAAGCTTCCTTACGTTGGTATGGAAAGACTTTGGTGGCAACAACAGCCAGGTATTTGAAAAGAATTACATAAAAAACCTTGGGAAGATAATCCGGGAAGATCAGTATAATAGTCTATCCCTGAAAGTTATTTATTTTATCGATTACCTTACTGCCAAGCGAAGTCTTAAAAAGAAAGCGGTTTAGGTTAACAGGCGTTGAGATTAGCCAGGTTTTAAGAACGATGTTCTTGAACCTGGCTAATTCTTTAATTCTCCAATCAGGAAAGTCACTTCAACATTCCTTTTGGCACTTCCTTTACCAGCAAATACCGGTATATAAACTTTGTTTTTAGATTTTGGAAATGTACTCCTTTACTGCCACCCCATCCATGCCTGCCACCACTGTACATCATGAACTCAAAATCTTTTTTCTGATCCTGTAACTTACTGATGAGTTGCACACTATTCTGCATGTGTACATTGTCATCGATCATACCATGTACGATCTGCAGCATTCCTTTATATTGATCAACATAATTTAATACAGAACTGCTTTTATACCCTTCTGCATTATCTGCCATAGTACCCATAAATCGTTCAGTATAATGTGTGTCATATAATGTCCAGTCGGTAACGCTTCCTCCTGCCATCCCATGGGTAAATACAGCCGCCCCGTAGGTTAAGGCATAACAAGACAGGTAACCTCCATAACTAAAACCTGTGATGCATATTTTTGTCGAGTCTGCATTTCCGTTAGCTATCAACCATTTTACCATACTGGTGTAGTCCTTCATTTCCCAATAACCAAAATTATGGTACATATAGTTCACGCCTTCTTTTCCAAAGTGACCGCTGGCACGATGATCCATTGCAACCTGGATCAGTCCCTCTTTTGCATACCATTGTTGATTACCGCTTAAACCATAAGTATCCATTACGGTTCCCGCATTTGGACCACCATAGATGGAAATCAGGACGGGGTATTTTTTTGTTTTATCCATATTTACAGGCCAGGTCACCCTCATCGGCAACTCGTATAAACCGTCATCACTTTTAACCCGCAAAAGTTCCGTTTTTGCCAGCTGGTAATTACCAAAGTCAGTCGCTTTGGCATCGGCGATTTCTTTTACCAATTTACCACTGTTAGTCAGTACGGCCATTTTTGCAGGCGTTGAAACATTGCTGTACGTAGTTATAAAATAGGACGCATCCGGAGATAAACTGATAGCGGTATGGTTATAATCACCAAAAGTTAAACGCTGCATTTTTTTTCCATCCAGGTTTATCCTGTACAAATCTTTATGTGCTGAATTTTCTTTCCTGGCGGTAAAATAAACGATCCCTTTTTGCTCGTCAACATAATTAAGATCAGTGACGGTAAATTTTCCGGATGTAACGGTGTTGATCAGCTTTCCCTGCATATTACAATAATACATATGCTTCCAGCCAGATGAATCATTGAATAAAATAAAACCTTTGCCATTTTTCAAAAAACTTATTCGTCCACCCTCATCATCGAGGTCGATCCAGGTTTTTTGTACCTCGTTATAAAAAAGTGATTTTAATCCATTTGCCGGGTTTACTTCCCAAATCTTTAAATTGTTTTGCCTGCGGTTCATCCATTGAACTAATAACGTACTGCCATCAGGTTTCCAGTAAGGCATTCCGAAATACTGATCCTCTTTAGAATTAAATTCGGCCCATTTTATGTCGCCACCACGGGCTTCCGGAATTACGATACCAATTTTTACCTGCGGGTTTTTATCCCCCACTTTAGGATAACGCAGCGTTTCTACGTAACCGTGTTGGGTTGTTCCGTCAGTAATGGTATAAACAGGAACAGGTGAATCATCTGTCCTGAAAAATGCTATATGCTTACTGTCAGGACTCCACCAAAAAGAACGATAATTTGAACTACGTCCCAGTATCTCTTCGGTATAAACCCAGCTGGCATAGCCGTTCAATATTACATCGCTTCCATCTTCTGTTAACCGGGTTTGCTTTTTTGTACCGATGTTGACCGTATATAAATCATTCTTTTTTGTAAAAGCCACATAATTTCCATCAGGGCTCATGGTTGGGTTTACTTCCTTGTCTTCATCGTTTGTCAACTGAACGGGTTCATCATTTATCCTGATGAAAAGATCATTGTGGTCGGTATATACGGAGGGCTTTGCTGCAATTATATTTGATTTAGTGTCTTCATCCGTTGCTGCTCTTTCTGAACCTGTTGTTGCGTCAATTATATATGACTTACTTTCACGGAGAAGTAAAAAATGCGTATTGTCCGTCCAGCGGGCAACAGAAGGAAGTGATTGAATGATCCCCTTAAAATTACTTTTGAAATACTGGTCGTCTGTAAGTAACTTCTGCTGAGCGATTGAATGCAGGCCCATGATTAGCAGCAATACCAGCAAAGCCGAACTTCGATTATTTAACATACGATTATTTTTTGAAGCAACAAGTTAGGTTTTTTGACAGAAAGGAAAAAGGTAGAAGCACAATTGGTTACCTTTACATTCAGCTTACAGCTACAGCCAAAAAATAGGTACTCTCTGGATATAGCCAGCAGTACATCATCTACCACACTTCATATCATTTACATTGCAAGCATCTTTCAACAGTCTCATCAATAGCTTTATCGAAAATAAAATAGGCATTTCAGAAAGTTTTTTGACGGCTTCGCTTTCACAAAATCTCGAAGAAAATTTAAACAGGCTCCATAAAGGAAACGAGATGCTTTCTGCAGGTACTGGTAATGAGGTGAAGGTGCTCCATGATAAATTATTTAGGAGTGATATGATTTATTGGCTCGACAGGAAACACAACGATCCATACGAAAATGAATTTTTTTACCTAATGGATGATTTCGTAGGCTACTTAAATGCGACCTGTTATACCGGCATCACGGGTTATGAATTTCACTACGCCTTGTATAAAGAAGGGAGTTTTTATAAGAAACACCTGGACCAGTTTAGAAATAATGACAGCAGGCAATATTCTATGATTATGTACCTAAATAAAAACTGGCAGGAGAATGACGGAGGCGAATTACGCATTTACCATGATGGTCATGTGGAAAATATAGCCCCGATAAATGGTAAAGCTGTTTTCTTTAAAAGCAGCGACATGGAGCACGAAGTATTGGTAACCCGTAAGCCGAGGCTGAGTATTACAGGTTGGCTCAAAAGGTGAGCGGGCGGCCGGCGGCCTAAATTTTCCGCTAATGAAATAGCAATCACTAAACGTAAAACATGGAACAACAATTCCAAATAAACAACGAATCTATTCCATCCCCTTCTCAGGCCTCATCATAGGGAAAAACAACACATCCTGTATGCTGACCTGGTTAGTAAGTAACATGCACAACCGATCAATCCCAAAACCAATGCCACTTGTTGGCGGCATACCATATTCCAATGCCCGCAAAAAATCGTGGTCAATAAACATCGCTTCATCGTCGCCACGTTCCATCAATTTAACCTGTTCTTCAAATCTTTCCCGTTGCTCCAGTGGATCATTTAACTCGCTGTAGGCATTTGCTATTTCCTTTCCATTAATGATCAGCTCAAAACGTTCTACCAATCCTGGTTTACTGCGGTGTTTCTTTGTTAGCGGACTCATTTCTACCGGGTAATCTGTTATGAAAGTTGGTTGAATAAAACTGCTCTCACATTTGCTCCCAAATATCTCATCAATCAGTTTTCCTTTGCCCCATTTTATGTCAGCGTGTATGCCTAATTGTTGGCATACTTTCCTTACAGCTTCTTCCTCCATTTCACTAATATCAAATCCTGTGTGTTCCTTTATTGCATCATACATTGTTATACGTTTGTAGGGCGCTTTAAAACTGATTTCTCTATCACCCACGACGGCGGTTGAAGTTCCATTTACGGCAACAGCCGCCTTTTCAAGCAATTGCTCGGTGGTTTCCATCATCCACTCATAATCTTTGTAGGCAACATAAAATTCAAGAACAGTAAATTCAGGATTGTGTGTCCGGTCCATTCCTTCATTCCTGAAATTCCGGCTGAATTCGTACACCCATTCAAATCCACCAACAATCAACCGTTTTAAATACAATTCATTGGCAATACGCATGTACATGGGCATATCCAGTGCATTGTGATGAGTAGTAAAAGGCCTGGCAGCAGCACCTCCCGGGATACTTTGCAATATGGGAGTGTCTACTTCGAGGCCCCCTCTTTCGTTTAAAAATTCCCGTATTGAATTTATTAATTTTGTTCTTTTGATAAAAACTTCCCTGACGCCCGGGTTTACGATGAGATCGGCGTACCGCTGCCTGTACCTGAATTCCGGATCAGTCACTTCGTCAAAGGCTTCCCCATCTTTTTCTTTTACTACAGGCAATGGCCGAAGCGATTTACTGAGTATGGTAAACTCCCTGACATGAATAGAAGTTTCCCCTGTTTTTGTTGTAAATACATAGCCTTTAATGCCGATGATGTCACCAATATCCATCAGCTTCTTCCATACCTGCTGGTACAAACTTTTATCTTCGCCCGCACAGATATCATCCTGTTTAATATAGAATTGTATCTTACCTGTTGCGTCCTGCAATACTGCAAAATTTGCTTTTCCCATATCCCGAACACTCATAATGCGGCCGGCAATACACACTTCCGCAAAATCATTTTTATTCTCTTCCTCCTTATAATGTTCTTTGATATATGCCGCTGTTGAATTCACAGGATACAGTGCGCCCGGGTAGGCATCAATGCCCATTTTATTTAGCGCTTCCAGCTTTTCTCTTCTGATTATTTCCTGCTCAGATAAATGTTGTATACTCATAAAATCAATATTAAAATAATGCGCATCATTTTTGCGTGCTGATGATTCGCAAAGATAAATATTGTGCGGCAGGCAAACAAAGAGTTTTGAGCGAAACAATATTAGTGTTTGCATAAAATAATACTGCCATCTTATTGGCTATTGCAAAATATGTAGAATAAAAATTCGTGCTGTTTTGATGTTACGGAACTCGTTTAGATTTTTGTACTGATAACTTCATTTCCAAACCAGCTAGGTATTTATATTGTATTTTTAACAGGTTGCTTTTTTACATTATCGATAAATCCGCATCTGAAGTCTAAACCATAAATGATTAATATGAAAAAAATAGTTACAATTTTACTACTTGTTACCACACTCGCCTCCTGCGATATTATAAAACAATTGCCAACCGGAACGGGAACAACGGGTGTAACAGGCATTTCCCAGTACGAGGCAGGTGAAGGTGTAAAAGAGGCACTGGCGCAAGGGCTTGCAAAAGCTGTGTTGCAGTTAAACGGCACAGATGGATTTTATAAAAACAGCCTTTATAAAATATTACTGCCGCCAGATGCAAAAAAAATTGAAAATACTTTAAGGAACCTGGGAATGAATAGTATGGTTGACAAAGCAATTTTACAGATCAACCGGGGTGCCGAGGATGCTGCAGGTTTTGCAAAACCAATATTTGTTGATGCTATAAAAAGTATGACGCTGAATGATGCTATTGGGCTTGTAAGAAATGGTGATACAAGCGCCACGCATTTTTTTCGTGTAAAAACAACGGATAAATTATTTGCAGCCTTTCTTCCTGTTATTAAATCATCGCTTGATAAGGTACAGGGCACGAAATATTACAGTGACCTGGTAACTACCTACAACAATTTTCCTACAACATTTAAAAAACTTAATCCCGATCTTGCAGGTTTTGTAACAAGTAAAGCAACTGATGCCCTATTCGATTTGGTTGCAAAAGAAGAACTGAATATCAGGAACAATTTTCTTGCAAGAACCACTGATTTATTGAAAAAGGTTTTTGGTGGCTTGTATAGGTAATTGAAAGGCCCGGTAATTTGATGAAATAACCGAGGTGCACGCATTTAACTTTAAATACAGAAAGAGAGCCTGGATCAAATTTGTTTAGTGATTTTTTTATTGATCTTCCGTTAACAGTACTTGCCAGGCCTCTGTTACCAGCCCCATTTCCAGCAATTGTTTTGCATATAAATGTAATTCCTTTTCCATTTCAACAGGATTGATAGAATAATACAGGATGATGGTTTTCAGTTTATCATCATGGAAGGCAGGATCAATAAAAGGCATCTCATTTACGTTCCCAAGTTGGGCAAGGTTGTTACCTGATAGCACTTTGCTGCTTCGAATATCATGCGGCAATGCATCGATGCCGATGCCAATCTTAATATTGGGCTTTGCAACTTTAAACAAGTTTGATTCATCCACCCTGCAATACCAGTCTCCTCCCAGCCTTGCTACGTGATGAATTTTTGCCTGGTCTATTTTTTTATTTTCATCCAGAATACTTTCATCTATATGCATCCAAAGCACCTCGCAAATTACAAGGTTACCTGCCCCTCCTTCTGTACCCAGTGGCTTTACTTCAATCACTCTACACTCCAATTTTATCTTACTTTCCTTAACCATTGGCGGTGAAACGATTGTTGCTTTCTCTTCTGTGAAACCTGCTTTGATGAATTCACTCGTTCCTTTCGGATAATCGCAACTGGCAAGAGATGTTTGTTGTACCATGTCGAAGTCCACAATATTGATAACTACTTCAGCAACTTCCAGCACATTTTGTAAGCTGTGTTTGGTAGTATTGTCTCTCACTCTCCGGGCCGGAGAAAAAATAACCACGGGAGGATTTGAAGAAAATAAATTAAAGAAACTAAAGGGGCTAAGGTTTACATTTCCTTGTCTATCGATCGTAGATGCAAAACAAATCGGCCGCGGAGCGATGGCGTGTTGGAGGTAGTTCTGGATGTCGGCGGGCGAAAGGTCTTTTAAATTTAATGAAAGCATTGACTAATGTGAGGTTATGATTTACGGGTTTTAAATTAAGAAGGATTTTAAAAGTTAGGATGAGTGCCCGTTTTATTGTTGGTTTTAAATAGATAAATTAGCGGTTGATCGCCGTTGTAAAATGTCCATTCGTTAGCCATTGATTTATTTACCGGGCACAGAACAACGCTACACTGGTAATCCGGAACGCTGAATTTGTCAAAACTTCTTCAATGCTAATATCGAAAATTCACTTTCTTCCCGGGCAATTGTATTACTCAGTTTTCCAAGCCCTTCAATTTCCATATCAACTACATCCCCCTCTTGTAGCCATTGTTCGTTGTAGTTAGGGTCATGTAGCTTTCCCGTGCCATTCAGTTCTAAAAAACAACCGGTGCCTACTGTTCCACTGCCGATTACATCACCGGCAAAAAGGTTCACACCATAACTGCAACGTTCAATGATCTCAGCAAATGTCCAATCCATATCACCCAGGTTTCCCTGGCTTACCTGAATATTATTTACCCTACATGTCATTGGAAGATTCCATGATTTCCCTGTATGGCCTTCCTTACAGGGAATTTCATACCGTTCAAGCTCATCTGTTGTAACAAGTATTGGCCCAATGGCAGTTGCAAAATCCTTACCTTTTGCCGGGCCAAGATTCAACAACATTTCCTCCATTTGAAGCCTACGGGCGCTCAGGTCATTCATAATCATCAAGCCGCCAATGTAGGAATCAGCATCGGCCGCCTTAATATTTCTACCCGACCTGTTTATAACAATAGCTGCTTCCAGTTCAAAATCAAGTTTTTCAAAATGATCAGGCATACAAGACACGTTACCCGGTCCCGTTATACTGTTGTGATTGGTAAAATAAAATATGGGATACTGGTCAAATTCCGGAATCATATCCACCTTCCTGTTTCGCCTTGCCGATGCCACATGTTGCCTGAAAGCATATCCATCCCTGCAACTGGTAGGATTGGTTACCGGCGCCAGTATAGCTGCATCTGCAAAATTCACGGCCATCACATTTCTAACAAGGCCTTCCTTAATGCGATGTTCTACTGCCTTTGCAAGCGGCATCACGTCATCCCAATAATTTAAAAACATGGCCATACTGATTGGTAGGTCTGGATGAAGCATGTCAGTATCGTATAACAAACCATCAACCAGCAATGCAAGTTGTTCATGTTCTTCCTTCAGGTAGGTAACTAATTTCATCTGCAGTTTTTAAGTTGGTAAAAATAAGTAATTAATCAGCCTCAACATATAAAAAAAAGCCTGTTGCTTACCTGGTTTTATCCCTACATGAAATTTGCCTTTTTCATCGCTTTACCAAGGCCAGCAAAAAATACTAATTGAAATGGTGCCACAGTGCATGGCAGCAATTAAATATCACATCCGGTACAAGTTTTTCAAAGGGATATGCCAGGATTTATACCGGAGAGTTTGAAGTGGCTCAAAGCCGTATCAGCTATCAAAATGAGGCCGAAATCCGGTGTTATGAGCCAATATTTATCAAATCCGGAATTTTCTATTCAATATTTTTAGGGATATTTTTACATTTAATAATTTGGTGTGATTTTAGTGTTATGATCTGTTAATTATATTTGTGTAATCATTTTGCTTATGGAACTTGAAAAGATACATAACAAAGGTCAGGCTCAACTCTTTAAAAATCAGTACCTGGAATACCTTACCAAAACCCATCCACTTGTTATATGGGGGATGTATTTACCCGTTTTAGCATTATTACCATATTATTCTTCAAATACACTGAATTTTAGCGTCCTCTCAATTTTTTTACTTTTTATTGGAGGGATTTTTTTTTGGAGTTTAACCGAATACATCCTGCATCGTTTTGCATTTCATTACCAGCCGGAAAGTGAACGGGGGAAAAAATTTAATTATATTATTCATGGCAATCATCATCAATATCCAAGAGATAAAGAAAGGCTGTTTATGCCGGCGGCCCCAAGCCTGATTATTGCTTTCACTTTGTTTTTACTAATGTTCTTCTTATTAGGTGAAACCGCATTTCCATTTTTCCCGGGCTTTGTTTTCGGTTACCTGCTGTATGGCAGTATGCACTACGCCATACACGCCTGGAATCCTCCCTTTAAATGGATGAAGGGTTTGTGGCGCAATCATCACCTGCACCATTATAAAAATGACGATATGGGATTTGGCGTAAGCAGCACGCTGTGGGATCACGTTTTTGGCACCATGTTTAACTTAAAAAAGGAAAAAGAAGACAAGGATAAAGCCCATCAATTGATGTTTACCCGCAGCGACCGAAAGAAAGACGCCGTTGAACGTTAATGGCTACCAGCTTTCATCTTCATTAATACCATTATTATCCCGCCTATGCTCACGGCGGGATATTATTTTTTGTACCTGTCTTTCAATGATCAAGGTTGCGATCATCTCTCCTGCATCTGAGTTTACATTGGCTTTAAGTAACGATTTTAATTTTGCTTCGCTTACATCTACCCGATACAGTATGTAAATCAAATCTTCAAAATTATTGATGATGAGTTGATTGATATAAACTGCCAGCCGTGCATGCAGGCCTGGCATTTGCAGGGAGTTGATGTCATTGTCGTCAAATATGCTTTGGATAAGTAGACTGTCTTTTTGAGGCATTTGAATATTTTTGTTTGCTGTTGATGGATCTTCTTTGATGTAAGGGCGTTTATTATCACCGGTCGTTTGCTATCAATTCGTGTTCCCTCTTCAAAATCGCTCCAGAACTCCAAGTGCAAACAACGCAAAATCATACCTGGCCGGATCCGCTGCATCCATTTTTTTTAGCTCTAATGTAAGCGCTATCGCTGCCTCCCAATCTGTTTGTTTCCGCTGCAATAATTTAAAATGCCGGGCAACCCGGGCAACATGTACGTCAAGCGGTATTACCAATTGGGACGGGGAAATATTTTTCCAAATACCAAAATCTACTTGACTTTCATCTTTCCGGACCATCCAGCGCAGGTACATACTTAACCTTTTACAACTGGCTTTTTTTGCAGGACATGCAATGTGTTTCATGGTCCGCCGGGGAACATCTTCCAATGAAAAAAAATAATTATAAAAGCCATTAAGTGCGTTCCCGGTATCTGTATCATTCTTTTTCATTGAACCCGTAAAAGCTGTTTCCAAAGAATTATTTGTTTGATAATGCATTTTAAAAAATGCGATAAAATAGAGCAGGTCCGTGGTATTGAATGTGCGGTGTTTAAAAGAGAATAATTTTTTAAGGTCTGCTGTAGAATGCTGAAGACAAAATTCGTGCGGTGAGTTGTCCATGAGTTGCATCAACTCTTTTGACTTGTTTATGATAGTCGTTCTGTTACCCCACGCAAATATTGCGGCGAAGAAGCCTGCGATTTCAATATCCTGTTGTTTTGTAAATAGATGTGGAATGCAAATGGGATCCGGGATAATGAAAGCAGGCCTGTTGTAGGCTTCTACTTTACTGTCCAAAAATTCCTTCAAGTTATTTACATGCATCGTATGCAAAAATACGCGAGCCGTTTGCAATAGGAGCTACCTTATTTGAGGCCTGAGTGAAAATAAAATTGAAGAGGCATTAAATATAAATGAGATTTTAACACCTGCAATAAAGAAAGAGGAACACTTTTAAAGTACTTCTCCTAATATCATAAATGAAAATAAAATTATCCAATAGCCTGGTTCAGATCTTCTATAAGATCATCCACATCTTCGATGCCTACACTTAATCTTATGAGGCCATCCGTAAGGCCATTCTTGATTCTTTCTTCCCTTGGAATACTTGCATGGGTCATACTCGCGGGATGGTTGATCAGGGATTCTACCCCGCCAAGACTTTCAGCAAGTGAAAATAATTTTGTGGATGACAAAACCTTTCTTGCGGCCTCAACGCTGTTGTCTTTTAATGTGAAACTCATCATTCCACCAAAGCCACGCATTTGTATTTTAGCGATGTCGTAGTTGGGATGATCTGAAAATCCGCACCAGTAAACCCTTTCAACCTTTGGATGCTTGCGTAAGAAATGAGCGATCAAAAAACCGTTTTCACAATGTTGTTTCATGCGAACATGCAGCGTTTTGATACCACGCAGAACCAAAAAACAATCCATGGGACCCGGCACAGCGCCACAACTTTTTTGTATAAAATATAATTGATCCCTCACCGCCTGGTCATTTATGATTAACGCTCCCTGGATAACATCGCTGTGGCCACCAAGATATTTTGTGGAGGAATGCATTACGATATCAGCGCCGAGGTTAAGCGGATTCTGAAGGTAGGGAGATGCAAAAGTATTGTCAACACAGAGCAACGCCCCGGCCTTTTTTGAAATGGCTGCCACCGCCGAAATATCTGTGATATTCATCAACGGGTTGGTGGGTGTTTCAATCCAGATGAGTTTTGTATTTGTAGTAATTACCGCTTCTATATTTTTTATATTGGTTGTGTCAACATAGATGAATTTAATACCATACTTTTCAAATATTTTAGTAAACAACCTATAGGTACCACCGTACATATCATTTGCGGCTATCACCTCATCACCGGGATTCAATAACTTAATAACTGCGTCTGTGGCTGCTACCCCGCTGCTAAAAGCAAGTCCGAAATTACCATTTTCAATAACAGCCAAAGCCGTTTCAAGTGCCGTACGTGTGGGGTTTTGGGAACGGGCATACTCATACCCCTGGTGTTGCCCCGGAGCTGACTGCACGAACGTGGAGGTCTGGTAAATGGGCGTCATAATCGCTCCCGTGCTTGGGTCAGGTTCAGCACCAGCATGTATAAATTTTGTCGCTAATTTTTTACCGGATAATTCGTCTTTGTTACTCATTGTCTTTAAGTTAATGGGGGCAAAAATAACTATAATACTAATTAGTTTAATCAGTATTGCAACATGAGGTAAAGAAGTGCCGGGGAGAGCAGTTGTAAAGAAATCAGAAAAAGTTTTATAAGTGTGGGGGTCAGACACCCGTCTTTCACCCGGCGCTTTTGTAGATACTGGCAAAAGGCGAAATTAAAATCCAATATCCGGTAAAAAGAATATCAGGCAATTTTCACTTATTTAATACCTGCGCTACACACAGGTACCGCCAATCAAAATTATCGGCATCATGCGCATGTAGGCTTTTTGCCTTCTTTTGCAGGGATTGTGGTTTTAAAATATCTGCTTTTACCAGTTTGTTTTTTGCTTCATGAATGTAGTCCTTCATTACCTGGTTTTCCATCCACTGTTTCTGTGGGGGTTCGTATCCAACTTTATCTGTGCGCCAAACTATATTCTGTGGTAATTTATCATCCATTAATTTACGCAATATGGATTTAGTGAAACCATTATTTATTTTATATCCTGAGGGCAGTGAAAAAACAAATTGAACGAGTTCGGCATTTAAAAACGGAAGCCTTACTTCCCGGCCATGCGCCATCGAATTACGGTCGCTGTATCTTAACAATTCCTGCAAGCCATGTTGCATAGTTGAGAAATAAAGAATGTCATTTAATTTGGTAACAACAGGCTTGTGTATCCCTTCCCATTCCCGCCCCTTTAAACTTGATAAAAGACTTTTACTTACCTCTGCATGGTGAATAATACGGAGGTATTCTTTTTTTTCGAGCGCTATAGAAGCGTGAGAAGGCAGGAATGCTGCTATTATATTTTTTATATTCCATTTGAATTGAACGCTGTTCTTTTGGAGCAGTAATTTTTCCCTTTTTGATTCGGTAAATTTATAACGGCTGACCATTTCCTGCAGGTACCAGTGCACGTATTTATGATATCCTGCCAATATTTCGTCGGCACCCTGACCATCGAGCAATACTTTGATATTATGTGTTTTTGCCAATTCAAAAACCTTGTATTGTGCGTAAATACTGGAAGAAGGAAACGGTTCCTCCTGGTGCCAGGCAAGTTTTTCAAAATCATCTATCAATTGAATAGCAGAGGGAATGGTAGTAAAACTTTCCAGGTTGAAACGGTTCGAGACCTGCTCGATATATTTGGATTCATCATTTTTAAATCCTGGAAAAACAGCTGAGAATGTTTTATACTGGTTGGAAGCATTGCGTAACTGCTGTTGCAAATAATAAACGATACTGGAGCTATCTAATCCTCCGCTAAGACTTGCGCCGACCGGCACATCGCTTCTCAAACGCCTGAAAACCGAGGTAGAAAATAATTTATCAAATTTTTCAATGGCTTCCTCTTCACTAATTTTTATCTGTACCTGTTTATCAATGTTCCAGTAGCACTCTATCTTCAACACACAATTCGCTGCATTGAATTTCAGAAAATGGGACGGGGGCAGGGAGTAAATATCACTAAAAAATGTTTGGGCTTTATCAGCCGGGTTCTGCACATATCCCAGCGCAATGTAATTTAGGAGCATTTTACTTTCCGTTTGCTTCTTCACACCAGCTGCCCACAATGCCTTCATCTCACTACCGAAAATAAAAAGATCTTTTTCTGTATAATAATAAAATGGTTTTTCGCCGAAGCGGTCCCTTGCTGCAAACAAAGTCTGTTCTACCTCATCCCATATTGCAAAAGAAAACATACCATCAAAGTACTGAAGACATTTTTCTTTGTAGCAATCATAGGCTGCCAGTATAACTTCTGTATCGCTGTTGGACACAAAATGGTAACCGCTCTTTTTTAGGTCTTTTCTTAACTCTATATAATTGTAAATCTCTCCATTGTAAACAATGCTGTAGCGCTGCGCATAATGCATTGGCTGGCTTCCTGCCGGAGTGAGGTCTATAATGGATAGTCGCCTGTGTGCAAGGCCGACGTTATTTTTTTTATTCATCCAAAAGCCTTCTCCATCCGGGCCACGGTGTATCAGGGAGTTGGCCATACTTTTGAGTACGGGCAAATTTATAAAAAACTGGTTGGAAGATACTATACCGGCAATGCCACACATATTGTAAATATCAGGCTTCCGAAACCCAAAGCCAAAAATCTTTTTAAAATCAAAGATTAGTTTTAATTGGCAGAATGGCTTTCACATTATCCCAGGCCATGATAAGGTTAGCGCCATTGTCAGCAGGTTCAAATACCATTGTAAAATCCTCTAACGAGGGCGATTGCAGACTTGTCGGCACATCAATATTAAAAATATCTTTTGTTTTGTCCATGTGCAAACCCCAGGTAAATAAATTAGTATTAAGTATGATTGACCATTTTTCCGGATAGGGAATACAATAGATTACGTAACGCCCTTTTATAATTTTTTTATTATTGATCATTACGTCTTTAAAAAACTCAATCTCGCTAGATTCGTTGGCGCCAAGTCGCCATTCTTTGCCATACTGGCAAAGTGTTCTTGGAGAAGAACCAAATATTACCCTGCCTTTTTTTTGAGGACGACTATAAATAACTCTCGCCAGCAACCCACCGCTATCAGTTGTTCCATTCATTTTTAATACCGGGTAATCCTGTGGAAAATAACCTATATCCATAGGTGACTGATCATTTGTTGTATATGGATTTGCATATTCCTTTTTTTGTAAGGTATCTATCGAGCCGGACAATTTTCCGGTTTCGCTGCCTGAATTACAGGAGGTGAACAATCCAAACAAAAGCGGTAGCAGAAGAAAGGGCAGAGGAAGCCTTATCCCTTGTAACTGCCTTCCTTCATCATGATACTCAGCAATTTTTATCATAATTTATTCATTAAAAAAAGAAATGATTTTATAAAGTAATTGGTATCAAAGCTTTGACGTTGTTCCGGTAAAACTGAAGTTCGTACCCTTTTCCTGGCTTATCAAATATTATTGAGAATGATTCTGAAATAGTTGGAAGTTCTTCTATCACAGCATTCATTCGTGCCACGTCTTTGGTATTATCATATTTAAATGAACCCCAGGTATCCGTCTCTTTATTCAGGATCAGCATCCACTGGTTATCGTTAAAAAAGGCATATAAAGTGTGGCGGCCTTTTTAATCTTTGTTTCTCCCATTTTTACTTTTTGGTAAAATTCAATTTCGGTTGCTTCATTATCACCGAGACGACAAACTTTCCCATATTCAATAATATTACCGAATATAACCCGGGCATTTACCTGGGGACGGCTGTATATTATTCTTGCAAGCAAGCGCTCGGAGAACTTATCCTGAATTTTTAAGAGCGGGTAATTACGCGGGTAGTAACCCGCATCCATAGGCGACCGGTTTGTTGCGGGAGGAGTTGCCTGCGCCGAACCGTTTGTTACAATAAAAAAGCACAGCGTAAAAACAACAACTATCTTTTTCATTTCAATTATTTCTTCAAAGATATATCAATCAATATTTTCCCATGCTTTCAATGTACAGGCGGTATATGCTTTCAACTCAGGGAAAAAATCATTGTAGAATGGCCGCATCATCGCAATATTATCTTGAAAGATTGTAAAAGCAGTGTCAGCTTCATGTATAAATGTCGATCGTCCTACCATGCCGGCAAAGCTCTTTTGAATGCTCCATTCAAACTGGTAATTATTTAGTCAATTGTATTGTTTCATGTAAACAAATGCATGTAGAAATGCATCCGGTAAAATTTAGGGATGGGTTTCAAGTTGTGTATATGTGCGGCTGCTAAGCGATGATAGTACGCCAGCATCTGAAAATTCATTTTTATCATTTGCCAAAAAGTAGTCGCAAGCAATATCAGTGAATGCACATGCATATAGTGCCTCACAGACCGGAATGGTTGTTTCATTTCTTAGGTAGCAGGGTGCGTATCTGTTAAATTATCAATTGCTTGATGAAGTTTTATACCCTTCTAAACAATCCTGTCATATCCGTACAGCTTTTCCCCTTTTACAAAATCACTGATCATATTCCCGGCAAGAATTAGCGGCCGGTCAAATGACAAATATGCGTGTGCCAGGTAGTTTACACTTAAAAGATAATGGTGATTCCACAAAATAAAAATTGAGAAAGTTTAATATTTTACAGTCTATATTGTTAAGGGAACAATGGCCCATCCTACTTCCGGATGCATGCCCTGTTTCTGCTTTCACTTTAAAAAAATAATATGAACTGGATAATGCTTGTAATCGCCGGCCTTTTTGAAACAGGCTTTGCGAGCTGCCTGGGAAAGGCTAAGGACTCAACCGGCCATACACAAACACTATGGATGGCCGGGTTTTTCATTTGCCTCTCAATAAGCATGTACCTCTTATACAGGGCTTCACAGTCGTTGCCGATTGGTACGGCTTACGCGGTGTGGACAGGAATTGGCGCTGTAGGAACGGTGCTGGTTGGCATTTTATTTTTTAAAGAACCTGTAAGCTTCTGGAGGCTTTTTTTTATTTCTACACTTGTGTTTTCGTTGATTGGATTAAAGTTGGTTTCTACAGTACATTAGGGCAACCGAAATTATATTTATTTCGTGTTGGTTTGTGTAACAGGCAGGTATGGCTGGTAATAATTTATTGTACTGTCTTAAAATTCTCTTTGCCTCGCCTGTCATAACACAAATACTGACTTTCAGAATTCCAAATTACTGAGAAACAAATTCCACACTCAAAGAAAAAAAAGCCGTTATCTCTACGTATTTGCCTTAATCAGGGGCTAAATATGCTGTCTAATTGCCGAAAAAAGGACTTCCAGGATTAAAGTTGTCCTCTGGTTCTTGGCAGGTTTTGTGTAATGATTATAAAAAATTATATGAACAACATTATATACCTGGTTGTTGAGGGCGAGGAAAGTTTCGCATGGATTACCGAAGTTTCAAACCGAAACCACAATATGTTCAAGGTTATATTCAGAAATGGCTACGAGAATATTTTTTTTACAGATGTGGAAACGGGTAAATGGGTGGAAGAAGATATGGGCTTTACCCAACTTGCCCGGGACATCGGCGGGCAAATTAAGAATTTTGTTAGAAACCCCATTCATGTTCCAAAATTACTTACCTGGCACAAACAGGCAAATGATAACGATGTGCTTTATTTTGGCTTCTTTAACTTCATGAAGGATAAGTATAAAATGTATGAGATTTATAACTCAAGCAGAAGGTACATGTACACGCTTGTGGAGATGGATAATGAAGAGTGGCAGATTATGGGTAATAATACCGCTTCGTTAAAAAATGTGGATCCATTGTTCATAGAGCAGGTAATTCAAATACTCCCCCTGTATTGGTTGAATGCAAGGTAAATTCTGTTACCCGACTCTTATTGCAACATCAATCGCATCAAACGGTTTGGACGGTACTATTCTTAAATGTGATAATAAAAGCACTTCCTTCGTTTAGTTTTGATTGTACTTCCACTTCAGCCTTGTGTGATTGTAAAATATTTAGTGTGGCGGCAAGACCGAGTCCCATTCCATTCCTCTTGGCAGTGAAATAAGGTTCAAACAGCCTCGATAAATTTTCATCACTGATGCCACAACCGTTGTCCTCTATTATTAATTGCGATTGTTCTGTATTATTTTTCAGGTAAATATTCAACTTCCCTTTTTCGGGTTCCATTGCCTCGATAGCGTTAATAATTATATTAAGGAAGGCGATCTTCAACTTTTCCACGTCGGCAAGTATAATAATTTGCTCACCTGGAAAATCTTTATACAGCGTAATTTTTTTCAACATCATACGATCGGTGGCTACAGCAATACTTTCATCGATGATATGCTGTAGCGATACAGGTGCTAAAATAATTTCTGCAGGCCGGCTGGTACTAAGGAGTTCTGTAATCAGCACTTCGATCCTTTTACTATTTCGATGTATAATATCTACATAAATCTTTGAATCTGAATTTTCCATTTCCGGCATTAGCTGCTCTAATGAAAGATTTATGTTATTCAGGGGATTTCTTACTTCATGTGCCAGTACATGCACCAGCCTGTCGGCAACGCCGCGTTTTTCCAAACGCAGCGTTGCTTTCTCTGCTTTCTTTAAAACGGTAATATTGTGAATGATTCCCTGGTAATATTTCCCGCCATCGTCCTGTTCATTTGATAATGAGAGGATGCAATATTTTATATCCCCGTTCTTTGTTTTTAGAATAATCTCTTTATCCTCAGTCCCATTACCTCTCGATAAATCTCTTTCTAAATTTTCTTTTTCTGCATCTGAAGCTAAAAGTTGAAACAAGCTCAATGAAAGCAACGCCTTTTTAGAATAGCCCAATAATTTTGTTGTGGCATCATTGATATCCCGAAAAACTAATTTTTCATTTGCCAGGAAAACGGCATCTGCCGAACGCTCAAAAATATTTCGGAATTTACGCTCATTCGCTTTTAAGGCTTTTACAGATTTCGCTCTTTGAAATGAATAGCGGATACATCTCTCAAGTTTTTCAGTATCCATTTCAGACTTGATGAGATAATCAACTGCCCCGGCCTTCATCGCCTCGATGTCGATTTTTTGATTACCAATGCCGGTTAGTAAAATAAACGGCTGTTCACATTTTAGTTCTATGGCCTCCTTAATGAGATCAAGTCCGGTTTTTGCGCCGAGATAATAGTCAACAAAAAAAAGCTCAAATTTTCCGCTGCAGATTTGAACTATTGCTTCCTCGTATTCATAGCACCACTCCACGGTAAAGTTACTGCCCGGAATACTTTTTATGTATTCACTCGTTATAAAAAAATCATCCTCGTCATCATCTATGATCAGAATTTTAAGACTTGAGTGTTCTGCATGCATCTCTAGAAATTAAGTCAGCAAAGTATTTACTTTTGATCGCGTAGGTTTTTAAAAAATCCATTTGATATTTATGATAATACAGCTTCTATGGTTACTAAGTGGTGTTTAGAAATAAAGTAAATGTAAGGATCGGCTTAGGTAAAATCTGTTACAATTTTGATCCAGAATAAATCGTGTAGGTTAGCAACGAAGTAAAATACGTAAATCCTCTGAATATCCTTTGTCATTTTGAGATTAAAATGCTCCAACCGTAAAAAATGTTAATCAATAGGGTTATCTACTGTCTGTAGATTAACAAA
>JACMPR010000196.1 GCA_014377385.1 Ferruginibacter sp.
CAGCAATACCACGCACTGCTGCAAGAACGGAAACTTATTTTTGATGGTGCTGATGCAGCACAGGTAGAAACCGGTTTGAGAGAGTCAGTAGAAAAAGCCCTGCAAAACCTGGAACTGCAGAAAACGACTGACAACAACATAAAAACAGCCATTGCAAAAACCGGTGCCTTATTAGAACAATTGCAGAAGGACCGGGCGCAACTGCAGCAACAGGCAGCGAAGGCTGCCGAAAATACCGAGCTCTGGTTGATTGCTTTCAATAAAAAATGGACGCTCTCTTTTAACCTTGACAAACTTGCTGAGCTATTGGCATATACGCCTGAGTGGATAGAAGAAGAACGAAAGGCACTAAGGGCTATGGATGATGCCATTACCCAGGCCCGGTCGGTATCAGACGAAAGAAGCAACCGGCTGCAGCAGCATGAACAGCAACGGCTAAGTGAGCGGGGTTTTGAAGAACTGGAGGCATTGAAAACGGACTCTGCAGCGCTGTTGCAACAGGCCAGCCAGCAGAAAACGGAGACGGCTTTATTGCTGCAGCAGGATGAAAAAAACAAGCAGCAAATTGGCGATCTCTTAAACGCCATTAATGCCCAGGGCATCATAACAGATAACTGGGCAAAGCTGAATGATATCATCGGCTCATCCGATGGTAAAAAATTCCGGCAGATGGCACAGGAATATACCCTGGATGTTTTGCTGGGTTATGCCAATATGCATTTACAATCTCTGAGCCAGCGCTACCTGTTGCAGCGCATTCCTAATACACTTGGCCTGCAGGTACTGGATCAGGATATGGGCAATGAAGTACGCACCGTATTCTCTCTTTCCGGCGGAGAGTCCTTCCTCGTATCATTGGCACTGGCATTAGGACTTGCGTCGCTGTCGAGCAGCCGAATGAAAGTAGAGTCCTTATTTATTGATGAAGGCTTTGGCTCGTTGGATCCTGCTACTTTAAATATTGCAATGGATGCCTTGGAGCGGCTACACAACCAGGGACGTAAAGTAGGTGTAATCTCTCATGTGCAGGAAATGACGGAAAGGATACCTGTGCAGATTAAAGTGAGTAAGGAGAATAGTGGGAGGAGTAGGGTGGAGGTGCTGGGTGTGTAAAATTCGAGGTTCGCCGAGAAGACTAAAAGAGAAATTGGAGAAGGGGCAGCAAAAGGGTAATAACTCCAATGTATCAGCTTTTGAAATTGGCTTTGGCTCTACCTCGAGCAGTTTTTTAATGGAAGTGGATTTATTCCTGTAGTTATTGGGGCGGTAAATAAATAAGTAGCCGTTGTGACTGGTTCCCCAAGCAATGGAAATGAACTAAATAGTGATATAAAAATTGAAAACTAAAAAGAAATAGACAGATGGCTACACATTTATTACCTCATACCGCGATACCGACCTGGAGCGGATTTGTTTACCAGGGCCAGGTTGCTTTATACCATGTTCTAAAGCAGCTGAACCTAAAGACTGTTCTTGAAATTAATTCAATGGTGCTACAGCTTGATTCGATAGAAGATTTTGCCATATTGCAAGTTAATGGAGCCAACCGGACAACCATTTCTATGCACCAGGTAAAAGCAGTTAAAAGCAACCTGTACTCTACGTATAGCGCCGATTTTAAACAGTTGGAGGATAAGTGGACGAAGATGGGAATAGCAAATGCGAAAGCCTATTTTCATCTGGCTACCAAGAATCAGGAAACAAAAGCGCAAATTGAAGCATTGCATCCGCTTATAAATATCTACACTTATGAACACGGTGCGGAAGCTTGTCCACTGGTGGATATTGGCGGAAAAATAAGCGAACAAATTGTACTTGCACTTCAAAGGTTTCAGATGTCCGGACACGACAATGCTACGAATGTTCAACTAATGAGCGAAGTGTTGGAAAAAAAAGTGACAAATAAAGTTGTGGAGATACATAGCATGAATCATAAAGGTATAGACATCAGACAAGCAGCATATGAAAACACCATCCCTCTAAATGAGTTCCTAGCCTTAATCCAATCAGATTTATCATTACTGGTACAGAATGAACCATATTTTGAAACTAAGGTAAGAAGCAACCTTAATCGATATTACCAAGAATTCTGGTACGACATGGAGGATGGTAAAAAAACAAAGGAAACACAACAAAAAATGGACTGTTTTTTAATGTATTTCAATTCTCTCGATTTAACAGGCCTTAAAGCTTTTATGCAAAAAATTCGTCCGCATAAAAAAATAGCCTTTGCCAATCTGGAGGAATTTACAGATGGCAGCCTAAATGAAGTTGAAGTGAAAGATGCTTTTTTTACTATTCTTTCCGAGATCAAAGCGAGCAATAATAATCATGGCTGCGGTTGGATTACGGATGATTTTATGCATTTTCATCCTACATCAATAACTGAAAGCAATAGTGAAGCTGGAAAGATAAGGATCAGTAAAAAAATTTTGGAAACTGCTTTAAATACTACTGTCGAAGTTCCTTTTGATTCGGACTTTTTAGTGACTAACGAATGCAACGTTGACAGCATTCAATTAGCTAGCAACAAAATCCACGAAATGACTGAGCTGGAAAACGAGAAAATTATCAACTGGAAAAATATAGCATTGGTAAGTTTAGAAACCGCAAAAAATAAATTAAATGGATAAAATTATTTCCACAATATTCCTAGAGAGCAACCATGATAGCAGAGAGGCTGATGGATTTCATTTATTCTCACTAAAGGAACAGGCAAATTATTGGGTGGTGATAACGCGGCAGAGTTTGGCAGATGTATTGGAAGAACAAGTGGATCTTTTTTTGAAAGCGAAAGGGATACTTGGTGAAGCTCGTTTTGACAAGAATGCAAATCTCTTGATTCTTTACCCGGTGCAAGCAATTGACAAGGTTGATAGAGATAAGATGTTGCAGGTGGAGGAAGACCTTTATCATTTTAAAAAGAGTGTCATTTACTACACCGAAAGCGAGCGTGATAATTTGCTTCCGAAGATTAATGGCCCTTCAATGATTAAAAACCTGGAAACCTTGATATTGAGGGAGGATATTTTTAAAAAGCACAAGGAAGAATTTGACAGCAATATGTACGAATCCTTGTTGTATAGATTGGCCCATAAAATTCCTTTTATCAAAATAAATGTGGGGCAGGCCAATAATCTTGAATCACTTGAAGAGATGAATAAAGGGGCGATCTCTGAGAACAAGCTAAACGAGATACTGGAAAATGGATTTTTTAATATCAGCGAAACGGATTTTAATGGGATGTCACCTGAAAAAATTATGGAAAAAATAAAAACTGCTCTGCCAAATGAAAATTAATAAAGTCAGGATTAGAAACTTCAAAGTATTTAAGGACTTCTTGGTCGACTTTAGTTCCTCAGATACAATTGTATTTGATGGCCCTAACGGTTTTGGAAAAACAACGATTTATGACGCTATCGAACTAGCTCTGACCGGAAACATCAGGAGGTATGACGCAATGAAGCGGGATTTACTTGACGGCAGGCAGACTTATACAGAGAATCCTTTCTTTTATGAAAATGCGGCAAAAGAAGAAAGTATCAGTATACAAATTCAATTTACCAGCAATGAGAAGATTTTCATCCTAGAAAGAATTGCTCAGTCTGACTTGATTGGAGGATTGATTGATTTCAAAATATATAAGCTCTATTCGAAAACAAAATTTGATGACGCAGAACGTACCTTAATTGAAGACGAACATAGTTTTTTGACAGAAATATTTGGTAAGAATTATAGCTCGAACTTTCAATTTTTAAACTATGTGGAGCAGGAGGAGTGTTTGTTTCTACTAAAAAATAGTGATAAGGGTAGGAAGCAACATATTGCGCATCTTTTTGACTTGAAAGAATTTGA
>JACMPR010000197.1 GCA_014377385.1 Ferruginibacter sp.
AATTCCGCAATGGTCCAGCTCAAAGCAAGAAAATAATTTTTTTCAAGTAAAAGAAAATAGCTGTTGCTTCCGGGAGCAGGCATTTGGTTAAAAGGGGAATGTACGATTTCAGGCGTCAGGTATTTAAGTAAGCTGTCGGTTGTTTTAACTCCGTCGGTAAGTTGTATCACGCCCTGTAATGCCTGCGGATAGATGCTTAGCCAACGAAGCTTTCGCCTGATATCATGAACCTGTGCCTCTATTTCTGTAAACTGATCACCCGCAGTAGCCATGAATTCTTTTATTTCAGAAATGGAAGACTTGTAAAAGTCGAAAATTGATTTTAGTTCTTCCTTAGATTCTTTCCAATCTGAATCAGATAATTTTTCTCTTATTTTTCTTACCCGGCTGGCATTATCCCCGATCCATTTTTCTTCCGTTAATAATTCATTCAGGCGTTGTATTTTTTCCCTGGTTTGCGCCTGCATGTAGGCAGTGACAGTAGCGGGAATAGAAATATCGCCCGTAAACTCCTTCGCCAATGAATCATAGTAATCTATAGCGCCAAGGGTATCTTCCAGATTTTTGAAATGTCCTTTTATTTTTTCAAACCTTTTTTTGTTGTGGCTACCGGCATACAATTTGGCCAGGCTTTCCAGCATAAACAGCGTGGTACGGGCATTGTTATTGTAAAGCCAAAGCGCTGGATTTTTATCCTTTGCTGATTGCAGGAGCAAAGCCTCCAGTTTAACCAGGTACAATTCAAACCTGCCGCAGTCATTTTGATCGGTCATCAGTTTTTTTTCATTTACATTTTATGATTACTGCGTTTTCTTTTGCAGTTTGATATTCGTATAAAGAGCATTTCACTTCAGTCTTTCTCAAAAAAAGCGACTGTTCCACCCACCCATGTTTTTTCTTTATTATATCGCGTGCCGATCATTTTGCCTTTACTCAGCCTGGCCAGGTTATGAACGCCTATTGGCCTTTTCCATCCGTTCTTCCAGAAATAAAATAGCCTGATTTCTGCTTTCGCGGGCTCATCCATCGTTTCTACAATGGGCGCATAATTTACTTTGCGTTGTAAAATCCAGTTTTCCGGGTCTTTGATTTCATCAATGTCTGCCTGCGTTACATCTATCACCACTCCCATGCCGGCAAATGAAAACAAAGGTTTTAGTACATATTCACTTAAATCAACCGGAACTTTTACCTCATTCAGGAAAAATGTTTCAGGAACATAACGGTTATCAATAAATGGTAGTGTGAATTTGCTGATCCTGTAAAACCAGTTTGGATGAGGCACCCATTCTACGTCATATTCGTTTGTAAGGTCAATGATGTTTTCCAGTCCTTCCTGTTGCTGGAGGTCATCAAATATTAGCCGGTCATAAATTCTTTTTACCAGCGTCTTTTTTCCATCATTCATATAATACAAAAAACGGCCTTCGGCAATCATTTCGGTAAGGCAAACCGGTTTTATACCGAGCAACTGTTCCGTGCAGTAAAAATCAATACGGGTTTTTTGTTTCTCAGGAAATATTTCCAGTAGTATCACATTTTCAGGATTATGGTCACCCACAATGATATCTTTCAATAATTGCACGTAGCTATCCCTGTTATATCCATTCAGGTAAGAATCGTAATTGGCGGGAACATTTGCATAGGTTCTTGTCAGTTCACTGTGAAAAGCCTGGAAACCAAAGAGGGTGGGAAATCCCTGCATCTCTATTAACTGAGGTTCAATTTCACCGGCTGCATTTTCACATACTCCAAAATCAAAAACAATGAATTGCGAATGATCATTTTCATTGGGCACGACAAGGTCTGTAGGAATGCTTCGTTTGGTGAGTTCTTTGAAATTTGGCGCTACGATCACGTCAATAATGTCTTCACAGGCGGCAAGCATTTTATTTTTAAAATCCTTTGGAACAAAGAGCGGGGTTTCGGCATTTCTAAAATCCAGGGAGCCGGGGTGCAAGCCTTCAACCCGGGACATGTATGCCTGGTATTTTTCTTCTGTAAAATTTTTATTGAACTGCTGTCTTAAACTTTTTTCCATTTTATTCCTGTTTGTAATAATGCAATGATGGGAGATAAAAATAATGATATTTAGGCATTTTATAACATCAATATACAGAAAGGAAGAGCCTTTGTTGTGCCTTCATATTGGTTTGATTTTTTAAAATCTTTTGATCAGCGAAATTATTTTAAAATGGAAAAGAATCGTAAATATCTGCTTCCTGTAACGTAAGATGTGTTTGTTGAAACCATTAAGTTGCAGCCAGAAATCCTGGCTGTCTTCCATTAAATTAACCGGTAATTCCTTATTGGAGCAACGAACTACAGATTTTTAGAAACGCCGTTTATAATCTGCTGAGCGCAGTATTTAAAAAATTTGGAAGTATGTGGGCGTAGGTGCTCATGATCTTGTCGGGATCATTAAGGTGCTCAATCATCGACCGCCATTTTTCAATACCATGATTTTCAATAACCGTTTTTTTCTTTTCTTCTGTTTGAAGATATCGTGACATCCCGATGGCATCTGCTTCAGGATGAAACTGCGTTCCTATCATGTTGTCATTAAACCTGATAGCCATCACAGCTCTTTCGTAAGCAACATGTGGCCTGGCTTTTTCAATGGCCAAAATACTGGCCCCCATTTTTTTAAGTGTATTCTGGTGGGGTTGAATTACCTGGAAATCCCTGCTATCAACGGCGTAAAAGGGATCTTTCAACCCTTCAAATATGGGCTCGTTTTCCGCACTCGAGGAAGTGTGTATTGGAAACACCCCAAACGCCGTGCTTTTTCTGCGGGTTACGTCGGCTATTTTGTAATGCCTGCAAACCAACTGGAATGAGTGACAAATAAAAAATACCTGTTTCTTCTGTTGGTTGCCTTCGTTTGCATTGTATTTTTCTATTCTCTTCAGCCAGTCGAAATATACTTTCTCCCATTCCATGCCTTCAGTATCCAGGGGGCTACCCGGGCCGCCACTCGAAATGTAGATATCGTGGTCCAGGCCGGGAACCTGTTTTTCTATCCTCACTTCAAATTCCTTCACCTCCAGATCTAGTGCCTGCGTTTCAGAATATTGGTTCAGTATTTCCCTGATACAACGCATGCCCTGATTCGCAACACCCTCGTATAAGTCCAGAATTGCCACTTTAACCTGTTTCTTATTCCCGTTCATTTACCAAAAATAACTTTTTTTAAAATAACCCTTGCCGATTGCCGGATATTATTCACTAACGGAAATCAATTTAAGATATTTTGTTATTCATTGCAGATCAAGAGCGCGGACAAAGTATAATATGCCGGAGCCAGCTGCTTATGTAGTTGCGGGGTGAACAAGCTGCAAGGCCGAACCAGTGCTTTTACAGGAATTGTTTTGTTAACTTCACCGCCGGATTATGAAGACGAAAAGCATTAACAGAGATAAGGTAAACATCATTACACTGGGCTGTAGTAAAAATATGGTAGACAGCGAAGTGCTAAGTGGGCAGTTGCTGGCCAATGACATTGCGACCGTGCATGAAAATGCCAAACTCGACCACAACATCGTTATTATCAATACCTGTGGATTTATCGAAAAGGCGAAAGAGGAAAGTATCAACACGATTCTTGATAATGTGGAACTAAAACGGAGAGGAAAAATTGACAAAGTATATGTTACCGGTTGCCTGAGTGAACGGTATAAAGCAAATCTTGAAAGAGAGATCCCGGAAGTAGATGCTTATTTTGGAACGATGGAACTTCCGCTGATCTTAAAAAGATTTGAAGCAGATTACAAGGGCGAACTGGTGGGAGAGCGTTTATTGAGTACACCTCAACATTACGCCTACATGAAGATCAGTGAAGGCTGTAACCGTACCTGTTCATTTTGCGCCATTCCATTGATGAGGGGAAAGCACGTAAGCAGGAGTATTGAAAGCCTGGTTGATGAAGCCAAACAACTGGTTCAACGTGGTGTAAAAGAGGTAATGTTAATTGCACAGGAACTTACTTATTACGGACTTGATATTTACAAAAAAAGAGAACTTCCTAAATTACTGCACGCACTTGCCGATGTACAGGGGTTGGAATGGATACGGTTGCATTATGCGTACCCATCAAAATTTCCGATGGATATTATTGATGCCATTAAAGACAGGGATAACATTTGCAACTACCTTGATATGCCCTTACAACACGCCAGCAATAACATGCTTCAGGCAATGAAGCGGCAGATAACCAGGGAGGAGATGGAAGACCTTATAGGAGCAATAAGATATAAAATTCCCGGCATATGCCTACGCACCACCCTTATTGCCGGCTTCCCCGGCGAAACAAGAGATGATGTAGAAGAATTAAAAACTTTTCTCGAAAAAATGCGTTTCGACCGGGTTGGCACTTTCACATATAGCCATGAAGAAGACACCAGTGCATTTCTACTGAATGATAATATTTCAGAAGAGGAAAAAGAGGCCCGGGCACAGGAAATCATGGAAGTGCAGCAGGAAATTTCCCTGGAAAAAAATATGGAAAAGATAGGTAAGACTTTTAAGGTGATGATAGACAAGCGGGAATCCGGCAGGTATCTTGGGCGAACCGAGTTTGATAGTGTGGAAGTAGACAATGAAGTGATCATCAACTGCAACAAAAAATTAGCCATAGGCGATTTTGTATATGTAAAAATTACAAAGGCTTATGATTTTGATTTAGAAGGGGAAGTGGTTTAAGGGGTTAAGGGATGAATAAGTGAATTACGGCTTCCGGACGTAATTAGGATCAATAGGAAAGTAAATACAAATTAGACCTTAGATTGTGTAGCAACACGGAATAATAATTGTGTAGCCTGATCATATTTGACGATGCTTTTCCATTTAAGATTGGAAAAATATTTTCGGCCGGCCACATCGAATTGTGCATCCAGCCCAATTCCCGGGTGCGACCCGTGTGATACTTAAAATTCAATTTATTGCCATATTCACTTATTGACTCTTATTAAATATGACCTTTAAGTCCAGCTACATCCCGTACGAACAAACAGGATCATTCTCCACGATCATCAATGATTATTTACACAACGATGCTTCACTACATTCTCTATATGCTTACAGGCCGGATATAGAAGGCGTTCGTAAAGCAATTGAAGAAAGGAAGCTATATAAATATGACCGCAATTTATTGGTAACAACTCTCCGGCATCAGTATGATACGGTTTCTGCCGGTTCGGCTGTGCAAGCCAACATCGTTTCTCTTTTACAACCAACTACATTTACGATTTGTACCGCACATCAACCAAATATTTTTACCGGTCATTTATATTTTGTATATAAAATTATTCATGCTGTAAAACTTGCTGATGAATTAAATGCTTCCATAACCGATTGCCATTTTGTACCGGTGTACTACATGGGTAGCGAAGATGCCGACCTGGATGAATTGGGAGAAATAGTTATAAGCGGTAAAAAATATCGATGGCAAACAACTCAAAAAGGTGCTGTTGGGAGAATGCAGGTTGATAAGGCCTTCCTCGCGTTGATTAGTGAAATAGAAGGACAGCTATCCGTTGAGCAATATGGCTCAGATATTTTGGCGCTAGTTAAAAACGCTTATACCATTGGAAAAACGATTGAGCAGGCGACATTCGAACTTGTACATGTTTTATTTAGTGACAGGGGGTTGATCACCCTGTTGCCAGACAATCCGGCCCTGAAGCAGCTATCAGAGCATGTCAATAAAAAGGAACTCACCGATCAATTTTCGAGGAAGGCTGTCGCCGAAACAATCGCGTTATTTCCTGAAAAATATAAAGTGCAGGCAGCCGGCCGGGCGATCAATTTATTCTATTTAAAAGACGATATGCGGGAGCGGGTGGAAGCTGCGAAAACCGGATACTCGGTTGCAAACACAAAGATTCAGTTTAGCCGGGAAGAGATCTTTAGAGAGTTAGAAGCATACCCGGAGCGTTTCAGCCCCAACGTTATTCTTCGCCCTGTTTTCCAGGAAATGATTTTACCAAATATAGTATTCATCGGCGGTGGAGGTGAACTGGGTTACTGGCTGGAATTAAAAAAAGTATTCGATGCTGTACAGGTACCTTACCCGGTTTTAGTATTGAGAAATTCATTTTTAGTGGTCAATAAAAAAACGGCTGAAGAGATGGTAAAAATGAAATTTACTATCAAAGATTTTTTTAGATCAGCAAAACAATTAGTGGAGGAGTTAGTTCGAAGGGAGAGCACCGTAATTCTAAACCTTGAAGAGGAAAGTAGAGGGCTGGAATCTTTATATGATAGGATCAAAACAGTGGCCACAGCTGCAGATAGCACGCTGCAGATTCACGTTGAAGCCCTGGCCGCACAGGCTTTAAAACGAATAAGATTATTAGAAAAAAAAATGTTTAAAGCGGAGAAGATAAAATTTGATGCAGCCCAACGCCAGATCATTAAGATAAAAGACAATTTATTTCCCGGCGGTGTTTTACAGGAGCGTGTAGATAATTTACTGCCTTTCTATGCTGTTTATGGTGGTGAATTTATTGAATTGCTGTACAAAAATTCAAAAGGATTAGCGCAGGAATTTTGTATCCTCCAAGAGCAATAATCTTACCTCATCGCGGAACCTGGTGAAACCAATCAATTATTTTACGGTAGGTAGGCTTCAACGTTTTAATGCGTATATAAAAAAGCCTCCATGGATCGGAGGCTTTTTTATAGGCTATTTCAAGCTATTCAATTATTGAAAATCTGCGTCTGTAACCGCTTCATTTGTTTTTATTTCTTTTACTTTCATTATAAATTCCTGCCCGCCTGCATTTTGTGTTACAGTGAAGGGGAACATCACGGCACCAACTTTTTTATAATCTGCATAGTCAGTTATTATAGAAACTTCGGTACCCGCTTCCGTTTGCGTACTTTCCTCTCTTAAAAGCAAACTGGTTTTCATCGAATAATATTCAGTACTCACCTTACCGCTGGGTTTTGTAATCTTAATTTTGTAAGCACGGTCTTCGCCTACTTTATCAATTCCCAGGTAAGAAGTTTTGTAATCGTTTGTGATGTAGTAAATCTGTGGAATAATGGCCTTTTCATCCTGGGCTTCTTTAACTTCGGTTGAATCCATGTCTTTCTTTTGTCCCATTTGTCCCTGGAAACCTTTAGTGCCATCAAAAGAACTTTCAAACACAGTCATTTCACCCATTTTCATTTTTGTCTTGCGTTTGTTAGGAGCTAATTTTAGTTCGATGCCATCAATCGACCTACCCATCATTTCCATTGAAAGGGTAGTTTTTTGAGACATTATTTTTTTTGCTTCTTCTTTTCCGCCAATTGCTTTCAAATAATCATTTACGATTGAGTATGCTGTCACTGCGTCGGTGTTCTTATCAGATTCTTCTACAGTGGTTTCCCTGGGCTTGTCGACAACTGGCTCTGCATATTTATCATACATCTTAACCGGGTAACCCAGTCTTCCAAGATTTGGTAATATTTTACTGCCGTTACCAACTACTACGATGCGGCTTTTATTTTTATCATAATATTTCTGTGATGCCTTTTGAATATCGGCTACTGACAGGCTGTTGATTTTCTGCAGGAAAGTACGGTAGAAATCTTTTGGTAGATTATTGATCAGGATATTTGTAGCGTAGGTAGCTGTGCTGCTTGGATCTTCCATTTTTAAAGCAAAGGAACCATTGTATTTAGCTTTTGCAATAGCCAATTCTTCTGCCGTGATTCTTCCATTCCGCATATTGTCTATCTCATTCATCATTTCAACAATGGCGCTGTCAGCCTTTTCGCTGCGTACCTGTGCACTGGTTTTAAACTGTGCCTGGAAGCGGCCATTTCCCGTGTTCGCATAACTTCCATATGTAAAACCATGTTTTTCCCTGAGGTTCATAAATAGTTTACTTTCTGCACCACCGCCAAGGATCTGGTTCGCTAACAGTAACGCATGATAGTCTTTTCCTCCCATCGGGTTATTGATGAGATTGGTTACACTTAATTCTCCCTGTACCGCTGTGGGCACATCAACGAAATCAATTTCTGTTGTGGCAACATTTTCAGCATTTGGTATCTGCGGCATCAACAGTTTTCTTCCGGTCCAGGAACCAAAAGCTTTTATTGCAAGTTCTTTGGCTTTACCGGGAGTGATATCGCCAATAAAAGTTAAATAACTGCGGGAAGGGGTGATGTAATTTTTATAAGCTTCCTTAATATCTTCGAGCGTAAGTGCTTTCACAGATTCTTCTGTTACAAATTCTCCCATGGCAGTTTTTTTACCATAAGCCAGGGCGCCAACTACTCTTCCTGAAATTATAGCCGCACTTCTTTCGCCCGATTTTAACCCGGTGATGGTTTGGCTTTGAAGTTTTTCGAAAGATTCTTTAGGAAACGCAGGACCCTTCAATGCATCGGCCATCAAAATAAACGCCTGGCTAAAATAACGGGTTAGTGCAGAAGCATTGCCACCGCCGGAAAAAAGCGATACGTCTGCACCAAGCAGGTCGATTGATTCGTCAAACCTGGCCTTGGTCATTGTTTTGGTTCCTTCTCCAAGCATTTGGCCCATTAGGTCCATAACACCTGCCTTTTTACCTTCCAATACAGGACCCATATCGATACTCAATGTGGCAGCTACCTTTGGCAATTTATGATTCTCGACTACCAGCACAGTCATGCCGTTTGGCAAAGTAAAAGTTATGGGTGTTGCAAGTTCAATAACCGGAGCCGGACCTGGTTTAGGCGGTTTACTCCGGTCAATTTTTTGTGCGTTAACGGCTAATGTAACAGCTGCAAAAAACAGTGTATATATTATTTTGTTCATTTTATATTTTTTATACTGATGATGTTAATATAATTATTTTTTTGGCAGATAGTATAACACAATACGTTGATTTGGATTGAGGTATTTTTTGGCAACTTTCTGAATATCTTCTTTTGTCACCTTCCTGATCTCTTCCAGGTCTTCATTGATGTGATTTGTATTTTTATTGTAGAAACTATACCCACCAGCAAGGTTTTCTGCAACACCCAACATTTTTGCATTTGTACCTATATAATTATTTTCGTACTGGTTCCTGATCTTGGTGAATTCTGTTTCACTGATCAGTTCAGTTTGAAGTTTCACAATTTCTTCATCCATATCTTTCAAAAGCGCAGGTAGTTTAATGTCTCCATTCGGTAACGCATAGGTGATATAAGCGCCATAATCTTCCAACGCGTAATTAAAAGATCCTACCTGCAGTGAGTTCTTCTTTTCATCCACCATTTTCTTGTACATGCGGCTGCTGGCCCCCTGGCTTAATACATCTGATGCAAGTTTTAATGCAAGGGATTCTTTACTTGTCATGCCTGGTGTTCTGTATGCAGTCATGATTGCGGGAATCTGTATATTATTATCGTATGCGGTATCAATCATTTCTCTTGTGATCTCTTCTTCTCTCGCAGGATTTCGGGTAATGGGAGCGCCCATCTTCACTTCACCAAAATAAGATTCCACCAATACCTTGGTTTTCTCAATATCAATAGCACCTGCAATTGCCAATACTGCATTATTAGGAACGTAATATTTTTTATTGAAGGCGATGAATTCTTCCAGTTTTGCAGAATCAAGATCGGCCATGCTCCCTATGGGCACCCAATTGTACGGATGCTTCACAAAAAGTCTTTTCATGATCTCGGAAAGAAAATTACCATAAGGCTGGTTATCTACCCTTAATCGTTTTTCTTCTTTTACCACTTCATTTTGCGTTTTCACGCCTATTTCATTAATAACGGGATGCATCATACGCTCGCTTTCTAACCAAATACCTGTTTCAAGTTGGTTGGAAGGAAATATTTCATAATAGAAAGTACGGTCCTGGGAGGTATTAGCATTATTCTGTCCGCCATTGCTGCTCACTATCTTCATAAACTCGCCTCTCTTTATATTAGCGGTTCCCTCAAACAACAGGTGTTCAAAAAAGTGGGCAAATCCGGTACGGTTAGTAAGTTCATCCTTACTTCCTACATGGTACATAACTGAAACAGCTACTACCGGTGCAGTTTTGTCCTGGTGCAATATCACGTGAAGGCCATTTTTGAGGTCGTATTCTGTGAATGCTACTTTTTGCGCATTGGCAAGGGCTCCGGTGAACATTAAAAACAGTACGAGTGTTTGTTTAAGCATATAATTTAAGTTTGGGTGCAAAAATAATTACAAAAATGACTTGCCGGTCTAAATACAGGTTTTATTAATAAGCGGCGAATTTATCGTATTAAATGAGATGATAATCTTTTCAGCAAAAATTTAATTAATTTATGCTGGCAGCAAACCCTAAATTTCTTCAAACAAGACAGGTATTTATTTTAGTAGTAAAATATACTTACATTGGTTAATGGCTGGGTCCCGGCAATTTCTTAACAGCAGCTGATATGGACGAATTTTTTTAAGGATGGAAGGCATACTTCCCTACAGTCACCAGGTAAGTTGAAGACAAACGTTTACTTTACCTTAATCTTATCAACCATTTCCAATACCTGTTTTTCCATTTTTTTTTTGTACGCTAACAATTTGTCAGCAAGACTTTCGTCTGCTAACGCGATCATTTGTGTAGCAAGTATGGCTGCATTTTTTGCCCCATTTAGCGCAACAGTTGCAACTGGTACTCCGGCAGGCATCTGTAAAATTGAAAGTACAGAATCCCATCCATCGATTGAATTGGATGATTTAACAGGAACGCCTATAACCGGAAGCGTGGTATAGGAGGCCACCATTCCAGGTAAATGCGCTGCCCCGCCCGCTCCCGCAATGATTACTTTTAGACCACGTGCCCGGGCACCAAGAGCGTAGGTTCTCATGCGGTCGGGGGTTCGATGGGCCGAAACGATCGTGAGTTCATACGTTACACCAAACTCTTTCAAAACGTCTGCTGCCGCTTCCATCACAACAAGATCGCTTTCACTACCCATTATAATACCGACATGTGGATTCATGGTATTTTATTTTAAGGCAAAGGAAAGATAAAAAGCTCAGATGAACCGCTCATCCCTTTAATTCGTCTGATAAGGTAAATGCTGTCGTGTGCGGCATAGATTCTGGCATTGGTAGAATTGCCGGTTTTTGAACGCTAATAAATTTAAATTTGTAGGTAAATTCTATCATAAACAAATTCTAATGGCATTTTTTAATAAAAGGTTTACGATAATATCAATTATATGTTTGATACTGGAAGGTTTATATTCCTGTAAACACGAATCCAAATCACCAAAAGCGCAGAAAGAAAATTCCCCCACTATCGTTGATGTAATTATTGCCGAAGCTCAGCCCATCAGTAATATCATAGAAGCAAATGGCACTGTGATTGCCAATGAATATGTGGAGTTGCATCCTGAAGTCAGTGGCCGGCTCAGCTTTTTAAAAGTAGCAGAAGGTGGCGCAGTTACAATGGGAACCATTCTGGCGAAAATAAATGATGCAGACCTGCGGGCGCAACTAAATAAAACCAGGGTTCAGCTTGACCTGGCACAAACAACAGTTAGCCGTTACAAGCAATTGCTGGATGTTAGTGGCATCAACCAAAGTGATTATGATATTGCGGTAAATGCGGTAAATGGGTACAAGGCAGATATTCAATATACACAATCATTGATAGAGAAGACTGTGATCCGGGCTCCCTTTACAGGTATTGTGGGATTAAGACAAGTCAGCCCGGGTGCTTATGTAACACCAGCTTCTATTATCGCTACCCTGCAGCAGGTTAGCCAGGTGAAAATAGATTTCACACTTCCGGAGGCTTATGGAAATGCGATTAAGAATGGTTCCATCATTGACGTGTCGCTGGGTGCAAATGCTGATAAAATAGAAAAAGCTGTCATAATTGCCACGGAACCCGGAGCCAATACCGATACCCGTAACGTTAAAGTAAGAGCCATGTTACAAAATGCAACAGTTAATCCGGGGGCTTTTGTAAAAGTTTATATTGATGAAGGGAAGAACAGGTCTTCTATTCTGGTGCCAACAAATGCCATTATACCTGAAGATAAAAGTAACCAGGTGATTGTGCTAAAGAACGGGATAGCCAATTTCATCAATGTACAAACCGGAAACAGGCAGAATGCAAACGTAGAAATTATATCCGGCCTGCAACCGGGAGATTCAATTGTTGTGACTGGTGTTTTATTCGCCAGGCCAAAGGCAAAATTAAAAGTGAGGAGTATTAAAAAACTAAATGAAGCTGTAGCGGGAGATTCAGGTAAAAACTGAGCTTGTGAATGCAAAAAAGGCTTACATCAAAACTGCGGATTTGAGCTGGAGACATAAATGGAGAAGCCTATTAATATAATCTCTTTAGAACGAATGCATGAATATTTCTGAATTTTCACTAAAGCGGCCAGTATTCGCTACCGTTATTAACCTGATGATCATACTTTTTGGTGTGGTTGGGTTTAGATTCCTGGCTATCCGTGACTATCCTGCTATCGATCCGGCCGTGATCAGTATCAGCACATCTTACACAGGTGCAAACCCTGATATTATGGAGGCCCAGATCACCGAACCCCTGGAAAAACAGATCAATGGCATCCCCGGTATCAAAACCATCACTTCCTCCAGTTCACTGGGCAGTAGTAATATTTCAGTGGAATTTGAACTTGGTGTCGACCTTGAAGCAGCGGCCAGTGATGTAAGAGATAAGGTTGGGCAGGCCAGCCGCAGTTTACCGCAGGATATTGATGCGCCCCCGGTAGTTACCAAAGCAGATGCAAACAGCGATTTCATCCTCATCCTCGCGGTTCAAAGCCGCACAAAAGGGTTGCTTGAGTTAAGCGATTATGCAGAAAATGTTTTGCAACAACAATTTCAAACGATCAACCAGGTAAGCGCTGTAAACATATTTGGGGTGAAAAGATACGCGATGCGTCTTTGGCTCAATCCGGATAAGATGGATGCATTTCATGTATCCTTTACCGATATCAGGAACTCTTTAAACAGTGAGAATATAGATCTTCCCCCGGGAAAAATTTATGGAAATAATACGGAGCTTACTATTAAAACCCTTGGAAGGCTTACCTCAGAAAAAGAGTTTCGGGACCTCATTATTAAAGAAGACAGTGCCGGAATTGTGCGATTAAATGATGTAGCCAGGGTAGAAATCGGCCCGGAAACATTGGAGCAGAGCTGGAAGTACAATGGTGTAAATGCTGTTGGCCTGGTGATCATACCGCAACCCGGTGCCAACAATATCCAGATCGCCAATGATTTCAATAAGAAGCTGGAGGCAATAAAAAAGGATAATAAATCGGATATTGAAATGAATGTTTTGCTCGACAATACACAAAACATCCGCAAATCTATCAGTGAAGTTGAAGAAACTCTTTTCATTTCATTCGGCTTCGTGGTGCTGGTGATCTTTTTCTTTTTCAGGAACTGGTTGATCGCCATCCGCCCATTGATTGACATTCCTATTTCCCTTGTTGCAACATTTTTCGTAATGTACCTGTGCGGCTTTTCCATAAATATCCTCACGCTTCTTGGTATTGTGCTTGCTACCGGGCTGGTGGTGGATGACGGTATTGTAGTTACGGAAAATATATTCCGAAAACTGGAAGAAGGAATGCCCATAAAAAAAGCTGCGCTGGAAGGTAGCAAGGAGATTTTTTTTGCAGTAATCTCTACCTCTATTACCTTATCCATCGTGTTTCTCCCGGTAATATTCCTGGACGGATTTATTGGCAGGTTGTTCCGGGAATTTGGTATCACCCTTGCAGCCGCGGTTTTAATTTCAGCCCTGGTTTCACTTACGATTACGCCGGTACTCAATGTAGTTCTCAGCAGAAAGAAGCAGGGTCATGGTAAATTCTATATGAAGACGGAACCGTTTTTTACCGGCATGGAGAATGGCTACAAACGTTTGTTAAAGGGTTTTTTAAAGGTTCGTTTTACAGCCTGGATTATTGTGGGCGTTTGTGGGCTTCTGATATGGCTTATCATGGGAATTTTGAAAAGTGAGATCGCACCCCTGGAAGACAGGAGCAGTATACGCTTTACCGTTAGCGGGCAGGAGGGAACGAGTTATGGAAAGATGCAAAAGATCTCGGACGACATTTCAAATTACCTCTACGATTCTGTACCGGAGCGGGATTTTGTTTTTGCACGTACGCCCGCAGGAGCCATCAATAGCTCGCAACCCAGACTCGCGCTGGTTTCGCCAAAGGAAAGAGACCGCTCTCAAAGTGACATTGCAAATGACCTTAACAAAAAAATGGTTCGTTTTAACGATGCCAAAGTATTTGCCATACAGGAACAAACAATTGCCGTAGGCGCCGGATCAAGGGGTGGGTTGCCGGTACAGTTTGTGTTGCAGAACCAGGACATAGGAAAAATGAAAGATATTATTCCCAAATTTTTGGATGAAGCAAGAAAGGATAAAACATTTTCCAATGTAGATGTTAACTTAAAATTTAATAAGCCGGAAATACAACTCACCCTTGACAGGATGAAGGTAAAAGATCTTGGTTTGTCTTCGCAGGATGTGGTGTCTGCAATTCAATCCGCATTCAGTGGCGGAAGACTCGCCTACTTTTTAAAAGATGGGCATCAGTATTCTGTGATCGCACAGGTAGAAAGAAATAGCAGGGACAAGCCTGATGACATATCTAAATTGTTTGTGCGAAATGATAAGGGTCAATCGATTCCTTTGAGTGCGGTAGTAAAGCTGGAGGAGAGCAGTAGTCCGCCAAGCCTATTTCACTTTAACCGGTATAAAGCTGCTACTATTTCCGCATCGCTCGCAGAAGGTTACACCATAGGCGATGGCATAAAATCTATGCAGGCCATTTCGGTGAAATTGCTTGATGAGACATACCAGACAGCCTTGTCGGGACCGGCCCGGGATTATGTAGAAAGTTCTTCCAACATCGCTTTTGCATTTGGCCTTGCGTTGATATTGATCTACCTCGTACTTGCAGCGCAGTTCGAAAGTTTTGTTGATCCTTTTATTATCATGTTAACAGTACCGTTAGCTTTAGCAGGTGCCTTGTTAAGTTTGTGGATATTTGGTCAAACCCTCAATATATTTTCTGAGATCGGAATGATTATGCTCATCGGCCTCGTAACAAAGAATGGAATTCTGATAGTAGAATTTGCTAACCAGAAAAGAGCGCTAGGGTTATCAAAAATGGATGCAGTACTGGAAGCAGCCCGTCAAAGGCTTCGTCCTATTTTAATGACGAGCCTCGCCACAGCTTTTGGAGCCCTGCCGATTGCACTGAGCCTGGGTGCTGCCTCCACCAGCCGCGTTCCCCTGGGGATTGTGGTAGTCGGCGGAATCCTCTTTTCACTGGTACTTACTTTATTTGTTATTCCGGCAATGTATTCTTTTATGGCCTCAGGAAAAAAGTATAAAAAACAGGCAGTTGAAACAAGTGATGAATCGGTTACCGGTGAAAGCGAACCAGTTACCGGTATAAAAAACATGGATAAATAATTTTTTGATGAAACGAATGCTGCTTTTATTGCTCGTCATGATTTCTACTGTAATGGCATCCTGGGCGCAAAATGCGCTACATCTGAGCGATGCCGTTAGTATTGCATTAAATAATAGCCTGGATATACAGATATCAAATAACAGGATAGAAGCCGCAACTATTTTCAACAATTACGGATATGCTGGTGGTTTGCCGCTGGTGACCGGAAGCTTTGCAGACAATGAGCAAATCACCACGGTGAACCAAAAATTGAATACCGGTAATGATATCAATCGAAAGAATGCTGCTGCAAACAACCTAAGTACAAATATTACAGGCAGCATCCTGCTCTACAATGGCGGTAGGGTAGTAGCCACCAAAAAGAGGTTTGCCCAAAGCGGGGTTCAAGGCAGAGAGCAACTGATCGCACTGGTACAGAATATTATGGCCTCTGTTATGCTCGCATATTATGATATCGTTCGCCAGCAGGATTATATAAAAACCATCGATCGCTCTATCGAGGCATCTACCCAACAACTCGACATTGTAAAAGTACGGCAGCAGGCAGGTCTCGCAAACAATGCTGATCTTTTTCAGGCACAGATAGACCTGAATGTGTTGCAGCAATCTAAACTGGCACAGCTGCTGATCGTAAGCCAGGCAAAGTCTGAATTGTTGCGGTTACTTACCTTAAACGCGGACTCGGCTATCACAATAAAAGATACAATATTAATTGAAAGAAACATCGTGCTCGATACCATTCTCAACAGCCTTCACAAAAATGCCGATATCAAAGCAGCAGAAAGTCAGATAAGGATCACTGAGCTGCTCGTTAAGGAAACGGCGGCTCAAAGGTATCCGTCTATCCGCGCTACTGCCGGCTATGCTTTTAGCAGGAACCAGGCGGCCGCCGGAAACCTATTGCTCAACCAAAACTATGGGCCTACAGTTGGAATTTTGATCGCCGTTCCCATATTTAATGGCTCCATATTCAAGCGACAGCAACGCGTTGC
>JACMPR010000198.1 GCA_014377385.1 Ferruginibacter sp.
ACAGGCTTTCCTAATTGGCGTTGGTTTGAAGCAGATAAAAAACTAAAAATTAAATTTGACCCGGGCACTCGTTACTCTTATTCTGGCGAAGGACTTTACTTATTGCAATTTGTGATTGAACAAATTACAGGAAAAGATTATGAAACTATTTCACAAGAAAGGGTTTTTAAACCTTTGGGAATGACGAACACAAGCCAAGTTTGGCAAACTCGTTTTGACGAAAATATTTGTTACGGACATAATGCCAAGGGCGAACCTTACGAACTCAACAAATGGAAAGAAGCAAGTGCAGGCGGTTCTATGAGTACAACTTTTGAAGATTTTACAAATTTCTATACACATTTAATAAGCGGTAAAGGACTTTCCAAGAAGAGTTTCAAGGAAATGACGAGCCAACAAATAAGAATAAAATCAAGAAGCCAATTTGGACCACTTGCCAAAATAGACAGTACGGACAATGACAACATTCAATTAGGATATGGTTTTGGCATGGGAACGTTTACAACACCTTATGGCAGAGCATTTTTTAAAGAAGGACACGATGCAGGTTGGGGACATTATTCAATTTGTTTCCCAGACAAAAAAATTGCAGTTGTCATTATGACCAACAACGACAACGGGGAAAGTATATTTAAAGAGTTTTTGGAATATTCAATTGGCGACACATATACGCCCTGGCGTTGGGAAAATTACATTCCGTACAATTATATTCCACCGTCAGTGACAAATATTTATGCTGTTACAACCCAAGAATTAGATAAATATTTGGGGGTTTACAGCAGTAACCAACTGCCTGTTAAAATTACTATCATAAAGAACAACTTAAACCTAATTGCACAAGCAACCGGACAAAATGCCATCACTTTACAAGCAACAGAAAAAGATAAATTTGGTTCTGCAGACGAAGGAATAGTCTTAGAATTTAACTTAACAAACAAGACAATGCTTTTAAAGCAAAGTGGACAAATATTTAACTTTGCGAGAAAATAAAAATGGCACGTAACAAGGGGTTTACCTGAAACGCAGATATGCGAAATGATAGCTGGTTCATTGCTGCCCTGAGTGCCTACAAAGATTTCGAACTTTCAGTTTTCAACCGTTATGGTGAAATTGTATTTCACCTCAGGAATGAAAACTTACCCTGGCATGGAAAATACAGAAGGAAGCCCGTGCCTATCGGCGTGTACGATTACATCGTCGATTTTAAAAGTTACAGCGTGGCCGGGAAAGAGAACCGTGATGATAATAAGATAAATAACGAATGTGTAAATCGAGCCTCCCTTCCACACTCGTTTTGTAAGGCTGGTAAAGATATTTTTTACGTCCCGGTGTTACTATTTCCTCAGTCCGGCAACCAGGTTAATTGTGAGGGCTACCACGAAAGTGTTTAAAGCAAATGCCAGCAGTCCATGTGCGAGCACAGTACGCCGGATCTTTGCTGAATTAATCTCAACGTCAGACACCTGAAATGTCATTCCAATTACAAAGGAGAAATAAGCGAAATCAAGGTAGTCAGGTTCGTCATCCCCGGGAAAATTCAGCTCGTTTATTTTATTTTTTTTTGTGTTGTAATCATTGTAATACATATGCGCATAATGAAAACTGAAAAGTGTATGAACCATTATCCAGGAAAACACCATTCCTGCAATGGAGATTGGTAAAGTTATAGATGCGCTATCTCTGTCTGCCGATATCATTAATATTAAAACCGTAAACATACTTGCAAAGGAGGTTATAATAATACTTATTAAAACAAAAAGTCTGCTGCCGTCATCTTTATTTGCCTGTTTGATGATTTCAGCTTTCGGTCGTTTAAAAAATACAACCCAGCTCATCAGGATATAAATCAGGGCAAATACATCCCATAAAATTGTAATAATAACTTCTTTTCTCAAACCGCAGCCCCGTATGAATAAAAATACCAGCAGCGCCGACCCCAGGCTCACCACAACCCTGTGCAGCGGATGCATCCGAAGAAATATATTGTTTGATACTTTTGTTTGTAGCAGTGCAGGCATACGAAGACAAATTTATTTAGAGTTACTTTGGGATTTTCTTGCTGCTCCTTTTGTTTTTTGGAACAAACCGGAATTTACAGCTTATTCCGTTCCAAATTCTACAAATGGTATATCAATGCAGGTAATATTTCTTTGTTCATTACACAATGCTATAGCTTTACCAAAGCTGACGTGAAATATCATGCGCCACATTTATACCTCCAATACTAAACCAGCAACACACATGCGTACCGGGCCCGGTACCAATAATTTGACGCTGCCACACAAGACAATGATAAAAAACTTATCCAGGAACCGTCGCTACCCGCCTACCAGGTAGGAATAGGTGCTAATTTCACATTGTCACAAAATATACTGAGTAATTTGTTGAATCCGCTTATGGAAAATGTACACTGCAGGATTGGCTATGATTGCAGTTTCAAGAAAGACCGGAAATAAGTCGAAATGATTTTAGCCTGGATAGAATTTTAAGGAGCACTTTCATCAGGATGGAATCTGGCTTCACCCAAAGATATTTATTTCACCAATACTTGTGCTTTATACCTTGCAATGGCATTGTTAGCTTCTATGAGTTTAAGTTTTAATGTGTGCGCAACGGGCTCTCCAGCCTGTAGTAATGCTTCTGTTTCCTCGTTGCTTTTTTGCAGAAGCAGTATATCTTCATCCATGATTTTTACAAGAGCCTGCAATTCAGCTATTTTCAACTCGTGCTCTTTCTGTAAAGCTTCCTTTATTTCATGTAACCCCGTATTTTCTTTTTGAAACCGCTCTTTAATAAGTTTTTCACTTTCAAGAAATCCTTCCAGGCTTTTTTGGTTTTTTTTAATCTTGATCCATTGAACTAAACAAATAATCAGGGCTGCGATGAATCCCGTTACAAAAGCGATTACTGAATATATATATATCTGTGTCAATATTTATTTATTTGTAAGGCTGCAAATTATTTCATTTGACTTTAATATCGACGGTTATACCTGCATTTTTGTTTTTTTATAATCCACAATTATCAAATAATGTGGATTAAAAAAATATTCGCCCATATTTTTGTCATTTCAACATCTTAGTACGTTTCTTGCTGGTAGGTAAAAAAATAACCAATGAAAATAACCTTTAACAAAAATGTGCAGTTCACCCGGCTTATTAAAATAGGTGGAAGATTAAGAGAATTTAATTTTAGAAAGGCAAACACAACTAACAAAGGACTTTTTACAGTGGATGTGTTGGATGATGAAGGACCACAGGGAAACAGGATAATATTTTACATGGAGTATAAAGAAACTGAGTGGCAAATACAACCTCAAAAATTGCCATCCTGGGTTCAGGGAACGGAGAAGCAGCTTGACAAGATCATAAGTGAAGCTTTGGAGAAAGAGTTATTGTAGAACTATACGTGGTGAATTTAGTTTTTTCTGATAAATCCGGGCACCTGCTTTTGGGCCGGCTATTCTGAGCACTTTATCCAATTACAACCTTTTCATACCTTCTTAAAAATTACCGTTGCATTATGGCCGCCAAAGCCAAAAGTATTGCTCATCGAGATATTTACAGTAGCATTTATAGCGTCTTTTAAAACAATATTTAAATTGCCGGGAATGGCAGGATCAATGACCGTAGTATTGATGGTTGCGGGGACGATACTGTCCTTCATCGACATTAAAGATATAATAGCTTCAATAATGCCTGCTGCTCCCAGTAGATGCCCTGTTATTGATTTGGTTGCACTAATAAGCAATTTATTTTTTCCCGTCCCGGTAAGCGAGGAAATTGCTTTTGCTTCCGAAAGATCGCCAACTGGTGTAGAGGTTGCGTGCGGATTCAGGTAGTCAACTTCATGAATTGTAATTTTTGCTTCCTGCAAGGCGAGCTTCATGGCCTGTATCGCTCCCTTCGCTTCCGGATGGGTAGCGGTCATATGATATGCATCCGCCGTCATAGCAGCACCTGTAATCTCACCATATATTTTTGCACCCCGTTTTACCGCGTGCGCAAAATCCTCGAGGATCAGGGCACCGGCACCTTCTGACATAACAAAACCATCCCTGCTTACATCAAATGGCCGGGATGCAGTGGCAGGGTCAGCATTGCGGGTTGACATCGCCTTCAATGCACTGAATCCTCCAAACACTGCAGGCGTGATCGGTGCCTCAGAACAACCTGTTACAATGATCTTCGCTTTGCCAAGCCTTATATAATTAAAAGCATCCATTATCGATGTATTGGATGTGGCACATGCTGAAGTGGTGGTGTAATTGATCCCCATATATCCGTTCCGGATAGAGATCATGCCAGACGACATATTGGCGATGAATTTAGGAATTAAAAAAGGACTAAACCTTGGTTGTCCATTTCCAAGCACATATTCCTTTACCTGTTTTTCAAAAGTATCCATACCGCCCTGCCCGGATCCCCAGATTACGCCCACGTCAAAAGGATTCATTTTACTAAAATCGAAACCAGCATCTTGTATGGCCTGGTCGGAAGCTACGAGCGCATATTGGGTAAAAAGATCGGTTTTTTTCAGCGTTGATTTGTCAAAATATGTTGCAGCATCATGATGAAGAATTTCTCCTGCGAAGTGAGTTCTGAAAAGTGCCGCATCGAACCGGCTGATAGTATTTATTTCGGTGATACCATTGACGATGTTGTCCCAAAAAGACTTGATATCTTTTCCGTTGGGAGATAATACTCCTAAACCTGTAACAACAACTCTGTTTAGCATGCAATCAATTAAACCCGTATTCAATTAAGGAATGATTTTTATCCTAATATTTACCGCGATTACATACCGTAGCCACCATTTAAAATATTAAAACAAAAGCAAATTGTAATTATTCAGTTCTAAAACTACCCAATCTCCTTTGATTCTTTGTTTTTATTTTTTTATTTTTTGCTGCATCGCCTGCATTTAGCCTTGTTTTAAAAAACCTGATTTTTATACACTTTGTAGTTTTCATTCGTGTATTGAAAGTGGTGTAAATATTTGCTTAGATCGTATTGACACCTCTACTTTGCAGTACAATATTGCCAGCCTGGATATACAGGCACTTGTTCATACAGTACTGAAGGCAACCAGGAATATCAAAGTCAAACAAAGAATATCCGGTCAATTTAAAACAGTCGAAAGCGCAAACGTGTTCGCCATCTTAACGATGCCACCATCAAAAATGGTATTAACGTTTTTAATGCTTTGCAGCTAATCAAACGAATAGTTAAGTTATTTCTTAAATCCCCGATAAGATTCCTTTTTCCAGTTGGGAATATTAAATTTATTTTTTGTACAGTTATGCTGGTGAATGTTATTTTCGTCAGAAAGGAATCTGCATAAAAACAGTGTGGAGACCGCCGATTTCATTAACAATTATCAGGAAGCTAATTTTACTACTCACCCTGATTATGAGTACTCAATGTTTTGCGTCACTAAGTTCCCCAAGTTGTTCTGGTTACAATTATCCAAGTGATCTTTATCGCTCTTTTAATCCCAAGATTTTTACATCAAAAGATGAAGCCCAGGTTTTAAAACTCATATCTGAAAAGCCTTTCTAGTTAAAAATTAAAAATCATTGTAATGAGGATGTTTCATCACTTTCTGATGAACAGGTGTTTGCGGCGGGGTATGGTAGTCGCTGCCATAGAAAAAGACAATCCTAAACTGTGCTCCAAATTAGCTTCCCTTTCATTTAGATCTCCAGGATCGCCCTTTTGATTTCTAATGTCAGTAGTTGGAGCAGTAACAGGAATAAGTTCTTTTGTAGCCGCGGTAGAAGGAGCAACGATGGCGATAGCTTTCGGTGTTGTTAAGACAATCTTCGATGTCTATTTTAGTGTTTTCGGAGCAGCTTGGGCAGTTTACGAATTTGGAGATTGTATGGGTTGGTAATAATTTAGTATTGTTCAGAATTATCAGATTATGAATCTGGTTAGAATCATCGTAGCTCTTACATGTTGTTTCGGCGTTCTCAAGGCATTACTAAATATTGTATGCGTATATAACCCCAACATAGTAACCTTTGGTTTCCTAAAAAAATTAAAATACTCAGCCAAATTCAAAAAGGCCACTTTCTATCTTGCAGAAATAGTTTGCAGAAGTTTCTACGTTTATTATGTGTGTATAAAATTGATGGCCCAAAGGATCATGACCTTATCAACATTATGGCTATAGAAAAAAGAGAAGTTGTGTCACAAAGACGGCCTCTTTTTCTTTGGTATTTGCTTAAGTGTGCATGCAAATAACAGGAATAAGAAAGCAGTTATTGCGATGGTTATGCGCAGGGTACCAAGTAATTCCTACATAATAAATCTGGTTTACTTGCCAGGCAAAGGTTACAGTGTAGCTTTTTCAGGCTCTTTTGCATCGGATACCTTGTCGCCGAGGGTTTTTTCGTCTTTCACCACTCCCACCCGTAAGGCTTTAAGTCCACTCACTCCCTGAAGTTCCTCCAGTTCCAGTTCTTCAAGGTCGTTGCATAAAACACCTTCTCCCTGAAGATATTCGATGTAGCTGATGTACTCGCCCGCATCCTGCTGGTTAATGTAAACAAGGGCTATTTTATCAGGCTGGGTAAGCCTTTCATCCGTTCCTTTTATTAAAACCTTATCAATTCTTTTTTTTACAACGTGATAACGAATATTGTAGGAACCTTCTACATCAAAGCGTTTTTCATCTTTCCTGAACTTTATTCCAATCGATTGCGAATGTATAAAAATGAGTTGGGTTGTTTGCACATTTACCGGCAATCCTGCAATCATGGAGGCGGTAAATTTGGCTATCGTAGCCATTGAATTGAGTTGTAACAGGCGCAGGTTTTTTAAATAAATATCGCTAAAAGGCTTTTCAGGTGCGATGGACTGGCCTATATAAATATCGTATTCCACGCCGTCTGTCCTGAATTTTTCAAAATATCCCGGATAAGTCAGCTGGATATCTTCCTGCATTTTATCCAGGTAATTATTTACGGCAGAGACCACTTTATTCATAGATTTTTCGAGAACGCGGCGGTTTTCAAAAGCAGCCCCCGTGAGGTCATTGATCACTGTCAAATACTCGTTGATCGGAGCTTCCGCCGTTGCGTTTCCTTTTTTAAAATCGGCCAGGAATGGCATAATGTTGTTCTCCAGGAAATCATTTAATAATATTTGCTGATTAAATGATTCGGGACTGGCTATTTCTTTGAGCCATTTTTTTGCAAGGAAGATCTTCTCATCAAGGAGTGCGAAACCCGAGTCCCTTTTTAATTTTTCGAGCATGGTGATCAGTGCAGTTAACTGCACCTGCATATCCCGGTTTAAAGCGGCATTCCGTTCCAGGGTGGAATTGCGTATATCTATTGCTCCATACAAGGGGTACACATCATCAAAATAAATGTCCTCTATTTCTGTACTCCTTCCTTCGATCTGCTTATCTCTAATAAAATGCCAGGCAGCTTCATTAAATTTCCATTGTACTGAAGGCTGCACAGAAGTAAATTTGTTTTTAATTACTTTTTCGATCCCATCGTGAAATTCATGAATGCCATTTTTAAGCAGTTGAGAAAGCAATGCTGTGACAGGCTCCAGCTTTGCGAGCAACGCCTCATCAAGGGTTACTTTTTTTCTGCTGTATGTTTCGAGTACACCTACCAGTGAATTACCAAAATAAAGCGGGATCAGCGAATAACTGAAAATACCATCCGCAGCCAGGAATTTTAAGTAGCTGTGCTTTACTTTCTCTTCTTGCGTGATTTCGCTAAAGAAAATGAGTTTTGGTTTCCTGAAATATTCATCAATCAGTTCCAGGTAGTTGATTTCTTCCATGCCGTTATTCTTTGCAGCATTGATAAGGACACTGTTGGTGTAAAGTCCTTCATTAAAGACAAGCTTTTGATTTACATATAAAGCGGGTAATAATCCAAATTCAATATCATTACTTTCAACAATAATTTTGAGCCAGTGAATCACCTCGGAAAAATAATTATCGTTGGAATCAAGTTTAAGTTTTAAAAGAAACTCTTTTATATTGTCAACCGCATATTTAACTGAAACATCTTTTACAGTGGTTATGCCAAATCCTTCAAACCGGAACAGGTTAAGGGGTAGTACTTCCTTCATCCACTGAAGCTTTTCTTCCCTGTCAAAATTACCCGACTGCAGCATGTCAAATTTCAATTCAGGCAATTGCCCTTCCGGGATAATATCGATAAATTTTGTGTCCAGGCTCGCCTCATAATAACGGGTAAGCCCCGTCTTTGTATCTTCTACCGCATGCACAATTTTTTTGCTGAAAAAGGAAGGGATACCATAATATTTTTCCATCACCACGGCGTATACAAATTCAGCCGGGTTGCCTTCGATCTGAACAGAACCGACTGAAGAAGTTACTTTACCTAAACTATCGATGCCGCTTATGCCAGATAAAAGATTATAAAACGCATTTGTGCTGTAAAAAATGATGGGTTTCATAGGTATACTCAGCGCCCAGAAATTTACTTCCTCATCTTCCACCATCTTTGACAATGAGTTATAGACGAGCTCCATCAAATGCTCATAGTTTTTCATTTCATCCAGGTTAGCCGACTTCAACAGCTGCGGATATTTTTCAAACTCCTCAATTACGTGCGCAAAAAAATACTTTTTATGACTATTCGTTTTTGCATGAATAGATTTTATGTATTCGAGAAAAGGACGAAAACTAAGGACTTTGTTACATTCGGGTGCGGACACATCAACAGGAGATATATGTATAATATTTGTATGCATAAAAAAATGACCGGAATATTTATATTAAAAAAGCTACAGGGCTTTTGGTTTAGTAAATTCAGGGTTGGCAAAGCAATAAAGACGCCACAAACTTATTTTTACGGTCAAAAGTTATTTCGATGGATAACCATATAAAAATACACGAAATTTAATTTTAAAAGCACAACAATGAGGGAAAGAAAAATGGTATTAGGTGATATTCATGGGGAACTGGAAGCCTTGCAGCGTGTTTTTGAATTGGCTGTTTTTGATCCCGAAAATGATCTCCTGATCCAGATGGGTGACATATGCGACCGGGGCGTTTCCAGCTACGAAGTTGTTGAATTCCTAAAGAAATGTAAAAAACTTATTCTGATTGAAGGTAATCATGATCAGTGGTTCAAGGCATACATCAATTCTAATATGCAGGATATTGATGAGCTATGGCTTCAACAGGGTGCCCAAGCCACCATTGAATCTTATGTAAAAAATAAAATGAATCCCCGCGTACATGAGACATTTTATGAAAAGCAAGTTCCCTATTTTATCGATAGCGACAATAATTGTTTTGTTCATGGTGGGTTCAACAGAGTTCAAAACATTGCAGCGCAGGATTTGGAAGGGCTTGCATGGAACAGGCAACTCGTAAACGAGATGATGAGTTGCAAACCTGGCCAAAAACTTCCCACGGCAGATAATTTTAAGCACATTTACATTGGTCATACCCCCACCATTTATTGGGGGGAAACAAAACCGATCACCAGGGCGGGAATTACCAATATTGATACGGGTAGCGGTAAAGGCGGCCTACTAACGATGATGGATACGGGCACCGGGGAGTATTGGCAAAGTGAGAAGTGAGCTTTCGTCCGCCTGATGTAACAAATCAACCGCCAGCCCGGTTTCTCATAATTTTAAAAATGCCAAACTTTCCGCTATGACGTCCATCATTGCCGCGGGCAAGTGAGCTGAGGTCCACGGATGTTTTCTCCCAAATACATGATCAGTTTCAAGTGTAAAGAGTGTTGCGAGTGGCTGCCATTCCTTCAATTTATAAGCTGTTTGAACCGGAACGGAATGGTCTGCTGTGCCGTGGCACATCAAAATGGGAATGGTTAAGCTACCGATTGCTTTCCAAATATTAAATCTATCCCGGTTTTGATCGTAATCTTCATACAACTGATAATATAAAGGCATTTGTTGTTTTGTGCGTCCGTTAAAGTAGTATTCCACTCCCCTCTTTTGCCATTCAAGCATTTTTTCCGCCGGCCAGTTGCCCCAGGGAGTATTGCACTCACCTACCGACGCCCAGGTGATCAGCTTTTTTACGCGGATATCTTCTGCGGCAAATAAAATGGAAACGCCGCCCCCCATACTATGGCCAAGAAGGTAAAGGGCATCTCGGTTAATAAAACGGGCGTAGCTATTTTCAGCATCGCAGATCCAGTCGCAAAGCATTTTTAAATCGAACAATTGCTTTGTAAAATTATTTCCCCCAAATGCTTTGAGGTTATTAAATTCTTCCGGGTTTTCAGGCGTAGTGCCATTGTGCGAAAAATTAAATTTTACAAACGCAAACCCCGCAGCAACAAATTTTTCCGCCACCAGGTCAAAATTACCCCAGTCCTTAAATCCATTAAAGCCATGAGAATAGATAATAACAGGTTGCATCAAAGTTTCATCATTAAAAAAAACATCTAATAAAACAGGCAGGCCATTTGCACCTTTTAATTGAATATTTTTGATCATTTGCATATCGATAGGAAGTTATTAAGTTTTCCAATGAGCCAGGTGTTTTATTTTTATTTATAAAGATTAACTACATTTATTACATGAATCTTACAACTTTTTACAGGAAAGATATTTTGATAAAGCTAATTATCGTCCTTCTCTTCCCCACCCAGCTTTTTTCTCAGAACCTTGTAGGTTTATGGACAGGTAAAGTGTATACCACTGATAAGACGCTTCCCTACGAGATAGCAATAAGTGAAAAGGATGGAAAACTCTCGGGATTTTCTTACACCACATTTACGGTGAAAGGTGAAGAAATGGTAGCTGTAAAATCTATCGTGGTAAGAAGAGAGAAAAATAATATTATTATTGAAGACGAAGACCTGGTGTTTAATAGTTTTGATGAGGAATCACCTAAACAGTTAAAACAAACCAACACCCTTCAACTGGAGATTGTGAATGATAAAACGATGCTGTTGCTCGGTAAATTCAAAACATTAAAGACAAAAGAATTCCGCTCACTTACCGGTGGCATTCGTTTGCGAAAGGACAGTATTATTGAGAACCCAAGGTTAATTGCCAAGCTGGATGAGATGGAATTATCCAAATCACTTTCATTTATGCAGCCCAAAGCAGAACCGCAGGCTGATATTGCGAAGCTTGATAAAGTAATTGTGGAAGCAGCGATACCACCACTGCCGGAAAAAGAGATCACTTCGCCAACTGTAACCACACCGGCCCCGGTTATAAAGCCTCCTTTAAATCCAGTTACAACATCGCCATCAAAGTCAGTGCCGGCAAAGGCTCCCGTTAAAGCATCCGTAAAAATGCCGCCCCCTGTAGCTTCCAACATGCCTGTAAAAAAAGCTCCGCAAACGATAGCAGTCATAAAACCAGTACCAGCGGTTAAGCCAACTGCGATAGTTGCAGCACCGGCTTCGGTGCCGGTGGTAAAAAAGGCTGCCACAAAAGTTGCAGCAAATGCTTTTGCATCCAGCTTTGGCAACCGGATCATCGAAACCATCCAGACTGTGGTATTTAAATCAGATAGCCTTACGCTGACACTTTATGATAATGGTGAGGTCGACGGCGATACGGTAAGTGTACTTCTTAACGGAAAAACTATACTTTCCAAGCAACGTTTGAGCACCAATGCGATTACGAAAACAATTTACATGACACCGGACCTGGGCGACTCTTTACAGTTAATCATGTATGCAGAAAATCTCGGAAGCCTCCCCCCTAATACAGGCCTGCTGATTATAAAAGATGGCAGGGACCGCTATGAAATCCGGTTTGCAGGGGATCTTACTAAAAATGCAGCAATAATTTTGAAACGAAGGGTAGATAATTAGAAAGAGTAAATTTGTCCTTTTCCTTTAAGCAAATTTGCACAATATTCACTTTTCAATGTCTCCCTTTATGCTAATACCAAATTGTGGCTTTTCACTAAATTTATATTCTTCCTATAAGAATGAAATACTGCGATAGCCAACTGATACAAGCTGTTTTGATGCAAAGTTTCATATCTTATATTTTTGCCGGCCATTCTTTAAGTGTACAAATAGTCAACAAAATTTTCCTTCAAATTTTAATTTAACAAATGGATTGTTCATAAATTTGCCATTATAACTAAAACTAATATAGTTACTATTTGCTCACAAAATTCTACTAACATGAGTACAGAAATTAAAGACAACGGAACCGGTAAATTTGAAGGCGATCCTTATTTTAATACGCCTTTAAAATTTTTGACTGCATCCAGCATTATCGGTGATAAGGTGCTGGACAGAGACGGAAAGCACCTTGGTACTATAAAAGACATCATGCTGGATATCAGGGTTGGAAAAATTGAATATTATGTAATTGAGTTTGGCGGATTTCTTGGTATCGGAGAAAAATTCTTTGCTATCCCTTTCGACCGCTTGCAGGTAGACCCTGAGCACAAAGCCTTCAGTTTTAATGAGAGCAGGAAGGCCCTTGAAAATGCACCTGGTTTTGATAAACACCATTGGCCCGAAACCAATGAACATAAGACAGCCTACACAACCTTGAGTTACGGCTATTGGGATAATCCAAGCTGAAAATATTTTTAAAAATGGCTCCGTTACCGTAGCCATTTTTTTTTGGGGTAGATGAACGTTTTTTGTTTCCTCAGAAATCCCTCTTTATAAAGATTGGCTTATTCCTTTTAAAGCGATCTGTTTTAAATGAAGAAATTATCCTGTATTTTTCGGCTACTCGCATTATTTTGGTATATTTAGTTATAAACATTACATCATGAAAAAAAATTTACCTTTTCTATTTACGATTTTTTGCGGGATCTTTTTACTTCAATCATGCGGTAAAATTAGCCCTGGCACTAAAAATATTACACTGAATGAAACAATTCACCCGGGCAGCATCTACGCGCTTGATATAAGTGCATACGGCGGCAACTCCTCTACGGCTGTTAACACTAAGCAGGCAGACCAGTTCACGATCAGCCAGATAGACCTTGATGCTGCAGCCGGGAAAAATATGTATCATTTCTCAAGTGACACTAAATTGAACGAAAATCAGACAGTGGTTATTTTAGTGAAGGCTAAGGATGCCGGACGCTGCGGACATGATGAAAACAAAATGGCTATCTCCATTAATTTTACTGTAATTCAGTAATTTTAAATTTTTGATATTTTCTGAAGAGGCCCAGCCAAAAAGTAACAACATATCAATAAATGCCAGAAGTACTTACGCCCAATTCAGAATTTATTGTAGCTGATTCCACCATAATTAATCTCCTTGTGGCGGCATTTTTTTTCCTTATGCCCATTTCTTCATTGTGGTATGATGCAGGCAGCAGTTTGTTGGATATTTTCATGTTGTTGGGTTTCGTGCCGGGGGTGATATTTCTTGTAAAGGCATTTAAAAAAAGAGCTGCGATATCTGTCAACAAAGATGGAATCAGTTTTTTTAATACCAGTGTAACTGACTGGAAACACTTCAAAGGGGCGGCAGCCAAACAAATGCCTCTGGGTATTGGCAGGATTTCTGACAACGTGATTTTAACGGTGGAATACTACAAAGATTCAACGGTGCATGGTTTTTATAAAAAAACAATCCCGCTTACCAACACACAAAATAAATCTGAAGAAGAAATAATAGCTGCGATCGAATTTTTTTATCGCCTTTCCCTGCAATCCTGACGGATATTCTTTTAATTTATTTGTCTTTAAAAAAATTATTTTTTATCAGGGAACCATTCGTTGTGCTGCTCCTGCACCCTTATAAAAGTGGTGCGTTTCGTCAACTCTTTTAAATGCAAAGCACCGACGTAGGTACAGGTAGAACGTATGCCGCCAAGGATATCTGATAAAGTCTCCGCCACAGGCCCCCGGTAAGGCATTTTAATTGTTTTACCTTCAGAAGCACGATACTCAGCGATTCCACCTGCGTATTTATTCATGGCAGTTTCTGAGCTCATGCCGTAGAATAATTTATATAGTTCACCATGCTCATCTTCTACCATTTCGCCGCCACTTTCTGTATGCCCGGCAAGCATACCGCCGAGCATAACAAAATCCGCTCCACCTCCAAAAGCTTTTGCAATGTCTCCCGTCACCTTGCATCCTCCATCAGAAATGATATGTCCGCCCAATCCATGCGCAGCATCTGCACATTCTATTATGGCAGACAACTGCGGATAGCCGACACCGGTTTTAACACGTGTGGTGCACACAGAACCTGGTCCAATACCCACTTTAATAATATCCGCACCGGCCAGTAACAATTCCTCAACCATTTCACCCGTAACAACATTTCCCGCGATGATGATCTTATCCGGATAGAGTTGCCTCGCCTTTTTTACAAAATCCACAAAATGTTCTGAGTATCCATTGGCTACGTCTATACAAACAAAACGGATGGCCGGGCAGGCCCGGATCACCTGGTCAAGCCTTTTGGCATCCTCCTTTGAAGTACCGGTGCTCAGGCAGATATAATCTGCTATTGCCGCGTCGGCAGCCCCAATAAAATGGGTCCACTGTTCGAGGCTGTAATGCTTATGGATGGCCGTAATCAATTGCTGACGGGCCAGTTCAACCGCCATTTCAAAAGTTCCAACTGTATCCATATTGGCAGCCATGATTGGAATTCCTTCCCATTTATTCTCCGCATGGCGGAAATGAAATTTGCGTGCCAGTGAAACTTCGGCACGTGAGTTCAATGTGGAACGTTTTGGACGGATCATTACATCTTTAAAACCTAGTTTTATGTCAGATTCAATTCGCATATGCACAAATTTTAAGCAGGAAGTTAAGCAAAACAGGTATAACCGAAGAGGAAATTTAAGCTGCTATTTATTCTTAGGCCTAGATTGGCTGTAGGAACAGTATTTGCAGTAAACGCAAAAAAGCCCGATGAGGTTTGTTCCTATTATTTTACTTTTATTGTTAGTATCTGCTTTCAACACAGCGGCCTCACAAAACTCGGCAATTCTACCCGCTAGTAATAAATACAGTACGTCCTGGGCACTGCGGAAATGCTTCATGGGAGAAAATTATCGCCAGACGTGGCAATTATCTGTAAAAATGGCCATTTTTGATATCACTAAAGAAAAAGGAGGTCTGACAATAAAAAAATTAGGTGGCGGGGCAGAAACCAAGAGCCTGCGGCTGGTTGGCAAAGATGGCATTGAATGGGTGCTGAGGACGGTAGATAAAGATGTTGGAGGCGTTATGAACAGAAAATTTCGAAAGACATTCATAAAAGATATTGTACAGGATATGATATCTACCGCTTACCCATATGCGCCGTTAACCATTGGACCGATGGCAAAAGCCCTTGGCCTGAATGCACCTCAACCCAGCCTTTTTTACGTTCCTGACGATACGGCCTTCGGCAAATACCAGGCGGTTTTTGCTCACAAGGTTTGTATGTTCGAGCAATATGCTCCTACCCGGGGTAGTAACACAGAAACACTAGATACTGACAGCTTGCTGAGAAATATTTATAAACACACTTATGACAGTGTTGATGATACGGCTTATCTTAAGGCAAGACTGCTTGATATGCTAATTGCAGACTGGGACCGGCACGAGGAACAGTATAGATGGGAACTTGCCAAAAATGGGACTGAAAATGTGTACTATCCTATCCTCCGGGATCGCGATCAGGCCTTTTTTTATTCCGACGGTCTTGTACTCGTCATTACCCGGTTATTTGCCTTAAGGTTCATGAAAAACTTCACAAAAAGGGTAAACAAACTGACGCAACTAAGCAAACGAAGTTGGAAGCTAGACCGAATGTTACTTAGCCAACTGGATGAGAATGACTGGCGGAGGGTCATCAACGACTTCCAACTGCTATTAAACGATTCAGTTTTAGATAATGCTGTAAGGAATATTCCAGAAGAAGCACATCATCAGGATGGCAACAGGATCCTTGAAACCCTGAAAGCGAGAAGGAACAAGTTGATGAAACAAGGCATGAAATATTATAAATTCCTGGCTAAAAAAGTAATAATTAATTGCAATGCCCGACCAGAAAAAATAAAAATAATTAACGACGGAAATAATCTCATTATTACTGTCATTGATAAAGAGACGCTGCAATTGAAATACAAAAGAATATTTAACCCGGTTCAAACAAAAGAGATATGGCTGTCGACGCCAGGAGTTAACGATGAGGTGGATATCGCAGAAAATTGTATCCCCAAAATAAAACTACGTTTGGATAGTGGCAGGGATGTAACTAATAATAAGAAGCATCGCCCGCAAAATATTACAGCGGAGCCGAAGACATTTTGAAACCTAATTAGCAAGATTTGCCATGGGCCGGGTTTGATAGCCATTTAAATTTACATCCACCCCGGTGGTTAGCAAAAAAAATTAATAATTTAATGCAGCCAGCCCGGACTGGCGTATTTTCATTTTGCATTGAGTGGCAAAATATCCCCGGCTGCTGAATTATCCAGCCGGGGGAAACATATGATAACGGTTACGAATAACTTATCAGTCACATAGTCTTAATGTTGCCGCACTCTTGTTACTCAAAATTATTTTATAGATTTTGCCAGTGCTGTTAAAAAAAGTAACCAATACACCATGTCGCATCTGGTACGATTCCCAGGCCATATCTCTTGTTTGAGGTATTCCAAACCATTTTGAAAGACTATTGTGGTCGGCGCCCATTAAAGGAAGACTCATAGTACCTTTAAAGTTTTCATTTATTTCAATATAATCCCGGTAGGTATAAAAATTTATGCCTTTGTCTTTATAAAAAACACCAGCACATCCCGAGGCAGACGGTTCCGCAATGGCTTCTGTAAAACAGGGCAGGCGCATTTGTATCTCGCCCCATGGCGACTCGGGATACATTTTATTTACGCTGCCATCAAGAAAATCTACGTTGATTGGGGGACATGTTGAAGTTGTTTTCAACTGCGCGTGTGCTAGTTGGGATATAGCTATACAGGCTAACATGAAGAAGCTGGTTCTCATTTTCATAGGATTTGGGTGACGATTTTTTTACAAAATAGAAATTATTTTTGTAAAATGCAAGCGTTTTTTTTCGATTCTTCCTTTTTATCACCTCACTTCAGCAACCTTCGTAAAATCACTTTCTTAAATAAAATATTAGTTTCGAATATCTTAAAAATTATCTACACTTTCCTGCCAATAAATTTACTTCAATGTTATATCTTTTAGCAAAATAAAGGGCTTGGTTTTATAACAAAATAGCGTGATGAAAATCCTGTTCAGATTTTAACGGGGAAACCAACCTCATAACGGTAGGTAATAGTTGCGTTGACGAATAAAATGTGGGTGTTACACAACAAAAAATCAAACTACCAGAAACAACAATGTTACACTAATCACATTAAAAAAATAAAATTTCACAATGGAAGCGCCGCATGGAAGAATGAGTTGCAGGGGTATTATAATCTCTCAAAAGGTTATGGGGTGAGAATTATCTGTACAGCCCGGCACAGAAAAGATTAGTATGATGGGAAAAAAATCCGCCTTTAGTGTTACCTATCATTCACAAAGCTTTAAACTCTGGGTACTTTTAGTGCTCACCTGAATTTTATTTATTTTACCGGATTTATTATAATATAACACAAGACAGCCGTACCTCATTTGAAATGCATCCCAGTTAATATCCTTTATCGCAGGATTTCCCAATGTTTTAAAAAGATTGCTGCGGCTGGAGCCCATTAGGGGGAGAGTGAATTTACCCTTGTAGTTTTCTCTTATCTCAAAATAATTTCTGTCTGTGTAGAAATAAACACCTTTGTCTTTATAAAATACCCCGTTGCAGTTTGACCCTGTGGCATCTTCCGAGACATCCGTATAGCAAGGGAAAGCTGTCTTTATAGCTCCTAATGTCGATTTGGGATCCACTTTATTAATGCTACCGTCGAGGATATCTACTAAAAAGTCGGGACACACAGGAGTGACTTTCAATTGTGCTTCCGCTGTAAACTTAAGAACTACTAAGGAAAATATTACCAGGAGAATTTTCATATGATTGGTATTTTTTTTGCGTGTAACACTGGTATAGCAAATTCCCTGCTACGATTCTCCTGTCTAAAGTTTCAATAAGTCACCGAAAAAATGTAAACTTTCTTCTTTGCAGATTGTTATAATGAAAATAAATTGCAATGACAAACGAAAACAGAAATAACTACTTGTATCACAAGCCACTAACCTCAGAAGCGCTGGATACTTTACAGGAAAAAGGTTACAAATTTCTGCAGGTTCAGGGATTTACAATGGATCACCATGCAGAATATGTTGAGCCGCACTATCTCATGCTGGTTCCAATCAAAGAATTGCCAACTGACCAGGCAAAAATGGAAATTTATGAACCAATTGACAGTGCGCTGATTGCTTCCTGGATAACTGCCGATGGTGCTAATGACCGATTGGAAATTTACCTGGCAGGTAGTAAGCACAAACAGCAGTAACAGTATGCAACCGGAGCAATATTAACTATTTTCTTACCGGGTACATTTTGTTAGGATTACAATCACCTGGTCTGCTATTTTGCCTTCTTTATCGTCCCCATTTATTTCCAATCCTTTCATTTAATGGAGACCTTTTACATACATTGAACTCGCTAATACTACGGTGTCGCTTGCCTGTAGCACTTATGCCATCTTTACTTAGTGGAACAGGAGCATCATTGTAACAAATTACTGATTTTGCCCAGCCTGTGCTTTCATCATCCGGGTAAGTAGACCACGCGTTATTAGCAGTCCAGCTTAGC
>JACMPR010000199.1 GCA_014377385.1 Ferruginibacter sp.
ATCTACATTTAAGGGGCTGAATATTTAAATTGATAGCTGATTTGTGCTGACGATAAGGCCTTTAAAGCCTGGTCGCAGGTGTTTAAAGGCCCGGCCATTACCATTGCAGAATAATACTATCTTTCTCCACGTAAAATACTTAATAGCTTCAGTCATTGTGCGTCAATAGTGCGTTAATTGACGCACTATTGACGCACAACCAGAAAACTATGGATATCTTTGACCAGTAACAGTTTTACCAATGGCAAAAGGATACCCCTTGCTCAGCAGCAGGATTAAACCTGCCGCTGAGTGCCTTCTCTAATTTGCTGTTTCTAGACCAGGAAGGTTAGCTTCTCCAGCAATCTTCGTTAAAAAAAGTTCGAATTCTTCTAACGTTGGTATAATCATATCGTAATCATTGAGGTGCTAAAATAATCAGTGTTGCCCATTTTTGACTTTCGTTCAAAACGACCAAACGTCGGTCAGCTTTGACTTGTCTTGTTTATTCAAGAGACTATACGATCGATTGACTAATAATCGGACTACTGGTAGGCCAAAATAATTGACAGATCTTGATTTTACTACTTAAAATTTGTAAAGTCACTTACTTTAAAAACATGCAAGCTTTATTAGGTTTGACTGTTCCTGACTGATTTGCATGAATTATGTCACCCCGGCTCGCACCACGTGTAATCGAACAATAGCCTTGTAAGTCAATAACTTACAAGGCTATTTTTATTGTGGGTGTTATTTAAGGGGCAATTAATTTGATTTTGTCAGTTTATAATTTGATTAATGTGATCCATCCAGCACCTCAATTCTTTATCCGTGAGGCGAAATCTTCCTAATGTAAACGATCCTTGTTTACAGTATAAAAATACCATCGCTTCCTTCATAAAAACAGCTGTAATGATGAACAAATAACAAATAAAATCCGATGTGACTTTATAACGAAAATTTTTTCTGAATAGAAAACGATGCCTTGAAGAAAAGGTACGAGAAAATTGTTCTGACAACTTCACCAGCTTACACTGGCCCCGGCACAAAAAAACAAACTCCCATATCGGGAGCCTGTTAATGTTGTAATAAGTAAAATAACCAATATTAAACGAATGAAAATAGGTGTTCTTCAAAGGTCGTACAACGGTCAGTTATTACTCCCCTCATTATCTAATTATCATGCCATTGAAATTAGAAATTCACAATGAACCGTTAATGTGCTTTGCGTGTACTGCATATTAAATTCGAAGGGAACTATCCGTTGTTAAAAAATTATCGACTGGTTATTTAGTAAATGATTTAACTATGCTGGCATCTTTGGAAATGACACGGACAAAATATTGTCCTGCCGTTAGACTTTCAATAGGGATCCTGATGCTGTTTCCCGGCTGAGTTATGAATTCTTTTTTTCTGGCAAAAGTTAATCCGCTGCTTCCGATAATGCTGATATCTACCAACTGACTTTTTTGAATATTAATATCAACAATGAGATTAGCGCCACTGTTATCGGTGTATAGCTTAGAAATATTTAGTAGTTTTCCTGGTCCGGTTATGTTGATTGTAGCTGAATAGTATTGTCGGCCGGCTTCTGTGATTTTTAGGCGATAAAAAGTTTTACCGGAAAATGCCGTTTGGTCGCTGGTTGAATAGTCGGAAGATTGTCTGGCTTCTACGACTGTTTGTGTAAACGAGGTTTCAAAAGTTCGGCCATCAGCACTCTTTTGCAATTCAAAAATGGTGTTGGCAGCTTGCTGTTCTGTATGCCATTTGATCAGGACAGCGTTGTTTTGCAATTGTGCCTGAAAGCTGGTGAGCTGGAGCGCAACTGGCCCAAGCAATCCAAAAATGTAGGAATTTTTGATTCTTTCGAAAAGTAAATTATGTCCGTCATCATTTAAATGTATGGGGCTTGGGATGGCCCGATACTGGTCTTTAAGCATACTTAATCCATCTGTTGTAACCAGTCCATCCCAAAAATTAATGGCATAGGGCCCAAATGAGTTATTCACGGAATCAACCAAAGAAAGAAGACTGTCCCGGTGGTCCTGGTCAAAATCATTTCTTGGTTGCGGCGTAGTGATGTAGCATCTTCTTATTCCGTTGGCAAAAATAGTAGAGGACATAGTTCTGAGATTGTTGATCATCTCTGCCTTCGAATATCCATAACTGATATCATTACTTGGCAAATTGATAATAACTATATCAGGATTGTAACTAAGTGCTTTTGTAACATTGTAAAATTCATCAGGTAACGGGCGTCCGGCAGGAGGCACGAAACCCGTAGGCATTTCCTGGTAAGTGTCGTACCCGGGACTGGCAATATTATAAAATACTGTGTCAAGTCCGTCGGTTGTATTCCTATTTAAAAAGGCCTCTGTTTTTCCTGCCCAGGAGTTCGAATAGGTAGAAGCCCCAACGCCAAATGCGGTTGAGGAACCCATAATGACTACTTTCATTTGTGCAAATGAGGTTAGGGAATTACACGCGGTAATTAATAAAATCGTCGTAAATTTTAATTTCATATCAGGTGGTGGTTAGCTTCAGGGGAATAGCCCCTATTAAACAATATTTATAATTCAGGTTCTAACAGAGGCAGAATAACACAGGCAACTAATTATCTTTTACAGATTATCCGGTTAAATTAACTCTATGAAGGCATTAATCGGGCCAAATTAACCTGCAACAGTTACGTGTAAGCACTTATTGAAGTTTGAATATTATCGGTTAAAACGCCTGTTTAGAGCGATTGGTACACAAAAGACATTCAGCCCGACGGCCTTAGGTCTTCCTTCTTACCTTAAAACAGATAAAAAACAATTCTTGCCGTGAGATTTGGAAAAATAAAAATTCCAAAATTCCGGTAGGATTCTCATTTTTGCCTGTTTTTATAGTCCCCTGGGTTTAACGATTGCAAATACATAAATATTGCCCGAAACATGCGATTGACCCGGACAACCCCCCCGAAAAAAAGTGGCCACGCAAAACATTGTATTTTTGGTATAAATATCTTTTATGTCATCCCTCACCATCAGCACCATACAAACAAACCTGCATTGGGAAAATAAAATGGCTAACCTTGAGATGCTAGAGGAAAAATTAAACAGCCTCCGGCAAAAAACTGAATTGGTGATTCTGCCGGAAATGTTTACCACCGGGTTTAGTATGAATGCGGCTGCACTTGCCGAAACAATGGAGGGCGATACCATTAAATGGATGAAAAAAAAGAGTGCCGAAAACAGGATCATTGTTACCGGTAGCATTATTATTTTGGAGGCAGGGAATTATTATAACAGGCTGATATGGATGATGCCTAATGGAGAAATAGGGTATTATGACAAACGCCATTTATTTGCTTACTCAAAGGAAAACCAGTTTTATCATGCCGGTAACAAGCGGTTGATTTGCTCAGTAAAAGGCTGGAAAATAAATATGCAGATCTGTTATGACCTGCGCTTTCCCGTTTGGGCGAGACAATTTCAGCGGCCGGCCGGGGACGAAACCGGGCTTCAACCGGAATATGATCTCCTTATTTATGTGGCCAACTGGCCCGAAAGACGCAGCCATGCCTGGAAAACCCTGCTTTGTGCCCGGGCGATAGAAAATCAATGTTATGTTATTGGGGTAAACAGGGTAGGCAAAGATGGTAATGAAATTTATTATAGTGGTAACAGCCTCGTCATCGATCCCCTCGGAGAAGTTCTTTATCATATGGCAGATGAAGAAGATATTTTCACCATCACGCTTGAAAAAGAAAAACTAGATGAAGTGCGGGCGAAGTTTCCCTTTTTGAAAGATGGAGATGAGTTTGGGTTAATGGGTGGGAAGTAGTTAGTAGTTAGCTGTCAGTATTTTTTTTAAAAAGTAGTAATTATATTCATCTAACAGCTTAGTTCAGATAGTTATTGATTCAGTATCATTTGTTTTGCAACCCGCATCTTTTTATCGTATCCATGAATGAGTGCATCGTAGCTGGTTCCAATATATACGTCAGGAATAACTCCGGTACCTTTTTCGGAAATATGGTTGTATTGCACCAGCCGGAAAAGTGGCAACCGAACGGATACTTTAGTATTCGGTAAAGTAATATCAGGAATCATGATTCCATCGTTGCCATACCAGCCTCCACCTGTTTCTTCTCCCAGCAACTTAACATTCTCCTGTCCTCTAATGGCATTACAAAACAATGCAGCTGCAGAAAAGGTGGGCCCGGCAGTAAGCACGTACAGGTTGCCGTTATAATGGCTGCCCTTTTTTGGTTTAAATAATTTATTTTCAAGATGCGCAATATGATAGTTACCGTCTTTCTTTTTTTGGGCTATGAAAAAGAGTTCAATATTATTCAGGAATTTACCTGATATAAACCTGGTGTAGGGCCGTAAGTTTTTGGTAACAGCATACAGCGTATCCGCAACTTTAAAGGGTGTTCGGGAAATATACCTGGTTAGTAAAGTTGATAATCCAATCCGACCGCCGCCATTGTAGCGAATATCTAAAATAAGGGCATTGATATTTTTCCCCCTTAATTCTTTAAAGGAACGCCTGAAAAAACTTCTTAACCTTCCTTTGGAAAAGGTATTTAGTGTGATTACTGCAAATTTTCCGCTGCTGTCAATTTCAAGGGAACGGTGGATCCTAAGCTTTTGATCTTTGGTTAAGGGCGGCCGAATAATTTTTACATTGCTTTTTTTTGCTGTTGAGTCTTTGGGAGGTGAATACAATGGTATGGATAGTGTACCGCTATTTCCAACGCTGTCAAGGTAGTTCACCTGGTATGTCTTACTTAGTCCAAAAATATTTCTATGATAATAAGGAAAGTTTGCACTTAACCTGATATAATTGATGCTGTTGGCATCACCGTCCTGAGGCAGGTACCCAAACATTTTATGAATTAAAACCTGGGTGGAAAGGCCATTTATTGCAGTTATCAGCGTACCTTTTTTCACAATACTGTCGTCTTTATTAAGATTAGCCATTACCAGCATTGTATCATTCCATATTTTCATGAATAGCGGAAAGGACGCAAACTTTTTATTTTCTACCCATTTTGAATAGTCCTTGCTCATGCTCACGCTTGTATGGCCGCATTTAATTTTACTAACCAAAGGCGCAAGTATCTTCCAGGCAAATTGCTGTTCAGTCATGCTGTCCGAGATGGCACTAAAATATTTTTCAAAATAAACGTTCATGCTGTCCTTTGGCGTGAACCAGTATAAAGACGGATGTTTTTTTTCAAGAATATTTCTCAATAAAGTATAATCCTGTTGAAGCGAATGTTGATCGTATTTTTTTGAAGGGGAATAATTTTTCCGGGTAGCGGTACAGGAAAAAAGAGAAACTATTAAAGTAAAAAAAATTGCAGGGAAACTTTTAATCATGTCAGGGTTTGGCAGATACAAACCTGAAATTAAATATAATTAAGTTAAGAAAATGTAAATCGGCGATGCTGAATATATCAACAGGTAATTAAATCAGTGCGATAAATATATAAAGCCGGCGGTAGTCATTCAGTCACCTGTTTCCGGTTCCCATCAGCGCCGTCATGGTATGTAAAACATTTTGCATGATCGCCTGGAGCTGTTCATCTTTTTTCTGCATGCTGGTGATTACCGCATTTAATAACTCTTTTTCAAATACCGGATGCTGTTGCTTTTGAGTTGTACCGGGAAGCATGTATGGGGGCATATTCTCCTGCGGATCACTAAACAACTGCTCTACCGAAATATCCAGGCTCACAGAAATATCTTCCAGCTGGCTGAGGGAAATATCGGTTATATTATTTTCCATATTACTGATGGCCGCTTCCGACAACTCTAGTATCGCCGCAAGTTCTTTTTGTTTGATGCCTTTAAGATTTCTCCATTTTCGAATGTTGCCGCCAATCTTTAATTTATAATCTGCGCTTAAGTAATTTCTCCTTTTCATCATGGTAATAATTGAATAGTAAACTTAATAAACCCTCCATTAAACTAAAAATACTTTAGCCCTTTAAAAGGGAAGAAAATCCTCCGTATTTTTCGCTCATATCCACACTTTATTACCGCTAAATAAAATTATGCACTGGCTAAATATAGATTAGTGATAAAATGCTTTTTTTGTTTTACTATTCCTGATTTTTACAAATAAAGGCTATACATGAAATCGATAATCTCCCTGGTAATATATTTTATATCAATGTCTTTTGCTGCACTTGCACAAAGTGACGTGCAGATTGATATAAAAACAGAAAAAGGAATCGTAACAGTTTCCAAAATGCCGGATGGCAGGGATATGATCCTGCTGAGCGCCCTTTGCTGGGATGAAATCACTTTAGGTACTAAATACAGTTCAGCTAATTTATCATTCTCAGGCTGTGTGACGCTTTGCATCGAAATCTCAAATAAAAAGAGCGGCCTTTGCCGGTCGGGGATTGGATTTGGCTGCAGTATGTACGATTATCCCCCTGTTTCAAAGCAATCTCCAAAACTGGTAAATAATCAGGACCGCTTTTGTTCTGTAACTATTACAAAGGTTGCCGGCGCAATAAAAATGATATTTAATGACAGGGTGGATTGGCGGAGCCTTGAAAAGGCCAGTGAGTAAATGAAATGTTAGTTAGGAATTGTAAAATTTTCAATGCGGCACTGTTCACTTTTGTGTGTTCGCTATTTCAATAATTAAACTTAAAAACAGGAATATGAAATTGAGGTTAAAGAAAGCCGCGGCAGTGGTGATACTTTTAATGCTGTCTTCACCCCTTCGTGCACAAAATTACTTTCGCGGTGAACAAACCGTGATACAACCATTGCAGGTAATAATTGAAAACTACACCGTAATATCTCTTGCCAAAGAAATTACGGACGAAGGCAATCTAAACCGTTTCGATAAATACAATGCGTACACTTATATCCAGATCATCAGGAACAACCTTGGCAATGATTGTCATATACTGTTTCAAACCAGTTTTTCGGGTAAGGTTTTATTTCTTGCCTACAGCAATAACCTGGGGGGGATCTTTAATAACAAAGATAAACCGTTAAACGTATTTGTGAATTGCATCAAGCATGTCAACGATCATCTGTCTGGTCTTCAAAATGTAGAAGCTGCGGTAAAATGTATAGTTGAGCGACTGAATTACTGCACTAATTGAGCGCATCGGTTACATTAGAATAGACGCTTTAGACTATCCTGTTTGTTGCAGAACTATTTCAAATGATTCCAGCCCTGCGCAATCAATGCATGTTTATTTCCACCGCGTGTAATAATATTCTTTCCTTCTGAAGCCTCCGTTATATAGCCAATAATACTGATGGAAGGATTTACTTTTATTTTTTCATAGTCAGCCTGCGGCACTGTAAACAGGAGCTCATAATCTTCTCCGCCACTTAAAGCACACGCAGTTGGATCCAGTTCAAGTTTATAGGCAAATTCCTTAGCCTCTTCGTTAAAAGGTAATTTGTCTTCATACAAAACACAGCCAACACTACTTTGTTTGCAGATATGCAACAGGTCGCTGCTGAGGCCGTCACTGATATCAATCATACTGGATGGCATGATCTCCGCTTCCGCAAAATATTCAATAATATCTTTTCTTGCTTCAGGTTTTAGTAGCCGGCCAACAATATAAGACTGGCCTTCAAGATCTGGCTGTGCGCCGGTTTCCTCAAAAATCTTTTTTTCTCTTTCCAGCAATGTTAATCCTAAAAAAGAGCCTCCAAGTTCCCCACTTACACAAATCAGGTCATTAACCTGGGCTGTATTTCTTTTTACATAGCTATCCGGCGCCACCTCACCAATAGCAGTAATGCTTATTACAAAACCACGTTGAGAAGTACTTGTATCGCCACCTACCAGGTCTACACCGTACGTTTCGCAGGCAGCATACACGCCCGCATAAAATTCATCCAATGCTTCTACACTAAACCGGTTGCTGAAGGCCAGGCTTAAAACAATTTGAGTTGGCGTTGCATTCATTGCATATATATCACTAACGTTAACGACTACTGATTTATAACCCAGGTGTTTTAAAGGCGTGTAAGAGAGGTCAAAATGAATGCCTTCAAGCAACAGGTCTGTTGAGACAACGGTTTGTCTTCCAAAATGATCGATGATGGCTGCGTCATCTCCCACAGCAAGTATGGTGGATACGTTTTTAGTTTCATTGTCTTTCGTAAGATGGTCAATCAGCCCAAATTCTCCCAATGACGATATTTCAGTTCTTTCTTCCATTATTATACAATTAATACATTTTTAATTTCCAGATAAATTTATCATTCTCACGATAAAATTTCACATAACCACTATAACTGTTGAGGTCTGCCTTTTTTGTTCGTTGTTCTCTCTCTATGTCCTGTATAAATTGGGAAAAATAAAAAGTCATCCGGTTACTGTCTGTTACTTTGAATTCGGTACTGAGGTAACGGAAATCCTTAAATGCCCACTCATATTTTTTTCCTTTACTTATAAAATCTGCCCTGGATATTGGCCAGCCCATTTGTTCTATCCTGAACTCCACTATTTTGTCAAATATCAAAGGCGATGGCTTTGCAATCAACTGTTGCATTTTCGTTCTCGGCCTGTAAGTGATGTTGTTGCAGGAAACGATGCATAAAACGATAAGTGCAAGACAGCAGGTTTTCATTGTCGGTTTTTTTATAAGTCAATGGGCAATGAACCGGTATGTCAAGCGGTCATAATTAAAATCGCTAAATTTATTTACACATACACTTGTTTTCTTCTCACACGGTTCCACCGTTCACCATCTTTACCAAATCATCATGTATTTTTCCATTGGTTGCGATGATGTGTGGCTGGTGTGGCGAATAATGATTTCCCTCGAAATCCGTAACCTTACCGCCTGCTTCTTCTACAATCAAAAAGCCCGCAGCACTGTCCCAGGCCTGTAATTTATGCTCATAAAATCCGTCAAACCGGCCGGCCGCAACCCAGCACAGATCAATGGCTGCACTGCCCAGCCTGCGTACAGGTATTCCTTTCCTGATTAACTTTTCAAAGACTTCCAAAGGGCCATTGGGTGCATCAAGATAAACATATGGGAAACCAGTTACAAGACAACTTTTTGTCAACGCTGTATTTGTACTCACCTTTATTTTTTTATCATTTAGAAAAGCCCCCAGCCCTTGTTGTGCAAAATAAAATTCTTCCATAATTGGGTTGTAAACAGCACCCATTATCATGTCACCATCTTTCTCCAGGCCAATGCTAACAGCACAGATTGGAATACCATTTGCAAAATTAACGGTTCCGTCTATCGGATCAATAATCCATTTGTATTCACTTTCAGAAGGAATTTCCCCTGTTTCTTCACTTAAAATAAAATGATCCGGGAAATCATTTTTTATAACTTCTATAATTGCTTTCTCGGCCGCATAATCCGCTTCTGTAACCAGGTTATTGATCCCTTCTTTGTTTGAAATTGTAAATTTACCATTAAAAAAATGTTTCAATTGCGCCGCCCCCGCCTGCACCGCCTTTAAAAGAGTTGTTTTTAACATCTGGCAAAGATAGTCACCACAAATGGGAATCGGACGCTGGCGTTTCATTGTTAACAACCATCAATTTTGCTGCAGTTGACAACTCGTTTCTTTGGAAGAGAGTGTTAACGGGCAAAACCATAATCATCCATTCTTCAATGTGTCTTATTATCTTGCAATGTTGATAAACGAATGAGTAACAGTTGTTATTAAAAATCAGCAACTGAGATTCATCATTCCTAATTCATAATTTTTACTTTTTGCATTTATCGGTCATCATAGTAAACTATAATGTAAAATACTTTTTAGAGCAATGCCTGTACTCCGTGATAAAAGCCGGTAAGAAAATTGATTCGGAGATTTTTGTTGTGGACAATCATTCTTCAGATGGCAGCAAAGTATACCTGGAAAAAAAATTTCCAAATGTTGTATTTAAATGGAATACAGAAAATATAGGTTTTGCCAGGGCAAATA
>JACMPR010000200.1 GCA_014377385.1 Ferruginibacter sp.
ATTGGAATTTTATGTCTCTTCGTTGTGCAGTTATTTTTCAGCAATTAAGAAAGCAGGATTTATAGTATCGAAATAAATGTTCTCGTAAAAAAATATTAAATGTTGGATACGTATATTACATTTGCTGAATTGCTGATTTGGCTGCCATTTATTGCCGGCATCCTGTGTTTTTTTCTAAAACGGGAAGTGCCTGCAAAAACAGTAGCAATTATCGCATCTTTGTTAACGCTCGGCGTTTCGATTGCGGGCCTGTTTTATACCAGCCATAAATTTACAACATACAACAATGTAAATTATTACTGGCTAACGTATATCGGTAACAGCTTTAATATTGGATTAGATGGTACGGGCCGGATACTCACATTACTTACTGCTCTTGCTTTTCCGCTCATCTTTATCGCAACTTCTAAAACCTCGTATAAAAATGCACCTGTATTTTACGGTCTGATGCTGCTAACCCAGACCGGGCTGATGGGTGTTTTTTGTTCTGTTGATGCATTGCTATTTTACTTCTTCTGGGAACTTGCATTGATACCGGTTTACTTTTTATGCAGTAAATGGGGGGGTGAAAAAAGCATCCAGACTACTTTTAAATTTTTTGTGTACACGTTCGCAGGATCGTTACTCATGCTCATCGGCATCATCTATGTTTACCAGCATACCGGTTCGCGTACCTTTGAAGACGGTACGGTGGTAGCCCATTCTTTTTCACTGAATGCCTTTTACAACGCCAACCTAAACGCTGCTGAACAAAACTGGTTGTTCTGGTTGTTCTTTGTTGCTTTCGCCGTCAAAATGCCGGTTTTCCCTTTTCATACCTGGCAGCCGGATACGTACGATCAATCGCCTACTTCCGTAACAATGGTGCTTAGTGGTATAATGGTAAAAATGGGCCTGTTTGGCGTGATCCGCTGGCTGATACCAGTTTTTCCTCTTGCTTCGGTTCACTTCAGTCATATAGTAATGATCCTTTGCATCACCGGCATCATCTACGCCAGTTGCATTGCCATGGTGCAGGATAATTTAAAAAAGCTGGTAGCTTATTCCTCTATCGCACATATTGGTTTAATGTGTGCTGCTTTATTTGCCAGCAATGAAATAAGTGTGCAGGGTGTGATGCTGCAGATGTTCAATCATGGCATTAACATTATTGGGTTGTGGATCGTGGTGGAAATGGTGGAGAGACAAACAGGTATTAAAACAATTTCCAGGTTGGGCGGTATTGCCAACAAAGCGCCGGTGCTTACGGTAATGCTCGTACTAATTGCCCTGGCAAACATAGCTTTACCACTTACCAATGCATTTACAGGAGAATTTTTAATGTTCAGTGGGTTGTATATTTTTAATCCATGGTACGCCGCATTTGCCGGTATTGGGATTATACTTGCTGCCGTGTATACGCTGAATATGATCCAGAAGATCTTTTACGGGGAAATCAATGCCGCAACTGCAAACGTGAAGGATATTTCCTGGAATGAAAAATTAGTATTGGGTATCATTGTTTGTATCATTTTTACAGTGGGGGTTTATCCGCAGCCACTGATAGACCTGACAAAACAAGCCGTGGATAATTTAGTGGGTAAGCTGAACTAAAGTAAAAAGTCAAAAGTATAATATACAACTTTGGTCTTTTGATTGTTGATTTTTGAATTTTTATTATGAACGCAATTATATTTTCTGCAATCTGGGGTATCGTAATGATGTTTTCCGGCGTCTTTATTAAAAGTAAAGCGGCGCCTAAATACCTTGCCATCGCAGGTATTATTTTAATTTTTATTGCAAATGCATTGGAATTGAACAACGGCACTTCTTTTTTTTCGATCGATGTGCATTCGATGCTGCTCACCGGCAGTTTTAACCTTACATTCATTGCAGTAGCCCTGGGCTGCACGCTGGTATATTTTCTTTTGAGCGGAAGTGATATTGAAAAAGTTGGGCCACATGTGGGTGAATATTTCGCCTTGATATTTTTTGTTTTGTGTGGTGTTTCGCTCGTTGCTACTTTTAATACATTGCTATTGCTGTTTATTGGCATCGAGATCATGTCTATTCCTTTATACATACTAACAGGGAGCGATAAACGTAATTTGAGAAGTAATGAAGCAGCACTCAAATATTTTTTAATGGGGGCATTTTCCACGGGTATTATGTTGATGGGCATTGCTTTTATTTACGGCGGTACACCTAATGCATCTTTTTTTATAAACAATATCCAGCTAGGTGTAGGAAAGATGCCGGTGATGATTGTTGTTGGTATGGTGATGTTACTGGTATCCATGTCATTTAAAGTTTCGGCAGCACCTTTTCATTTCTGGACGCCCGATGTTTATGATGGGGCGCCAACTGTTTTTACGTCTTTCATGAGCACCATCGTAAAGGTTGCAGGTTTTTTTGCTTTTGTGCGTTTGTTTGAGAATGCTTTTGGAACCATGCACGACCAGTGGCAGAAGTTGATCATCATCATCACCGTCTCCACGTTACTTATTGGAAATATTACCGCCGTTTTTCAACAGAGTGTAAAAAGAATGCTTGCTTATTCAAGTATTGCCCAGGCAGGATTTATGTTATTCGCATTGTTTGCGCTCAATGACAAAGCCAGGGAAGGTCTTGTATTGTATTCAGCAGCTTACAGTCTGGCAACCATTGGAATATTCGCTATCCTAATAAAAATGGAAGACTACACCATTGATGGTTTTAATGGTCTTGCAAAACAGCAGCCCGTATTGGCATTGGCTGCAACTATCTTCTTACTTTCGCTTACCGGTATTCCATTGACAGCAGGTTTTCAAAGTAAATTTTATATGTTGATGGCTGCTGTGCAAAATGGCCATAACTTTTGGATTGTGATCGTAGCGGTACTTTTTGCTGCCATAAGTGCATATTATTATTTCAGGGTGATACAAGCCATGTATTTTAAACAACCTGTACCGGATACTATACAAACAAGCGGCGTTACCACGCCCTTCAAAATAATGCTTGTGATAACTGCGGTACTTATCATTGCGCTTGGTATTTATCCGGAATTTATTTCAGGTTGGCTGTATCATTTGTAACCTTACCGCTTATCAAAGTTTTTTCTTAAAGGGGCACCACCTTATTTACCTTTAGTTATAATTTAAAAAGGGATGACCTACAAAGATTCTTTATCGCTTTCCTGGAAAAATATTACTGGGAATAAATTACGCACCGGTATTACAATCATCATTATTGCGTTGGGAATTTTTGCGCTTATTCTTATCATTACGGCTATCAAGGCAGCCAGCAACAGTCTTACTTCCAGCTTCTCAACCATGGGAGCCAATTCATTCAGCATAAGATTTAAAGACAGAAACATCCACTTCGGTGGTGGGCAGCGAACAAGTTCTGCCAAAACAAAGGCCTCCCTCAAACAGAAAAAATCCAATGACGGCATTCCTATAAGTTATGAAGAAGCAAAAGCTTTTAAAGAAAGATATGCTTTTCCGGGGGCGAAGGTTGGCATTGTGTTGCGTGGACCCTCATCCATCATCGTAAATACCAATAGCAGAAAAACAAATCCGGATGTTTCAGTTTTGGGAGGCGACGAAAATTACCTCGAATTAAATGGCTATAAACTTGCTTATGGGCGAAATTTTACCCAGGCTGAAATAGAAACAGGACGAAATATTTGTTTAATTGGAAGTGGCATTGCCACAAAATTATTCCCGGATAATAATGCCAGGGCGATCGATGCTGTTATCAGCGTTGATCACGTTCCTTACCGGGTAATTGCGGTATTGCAGGATAAGGGCTCGACCGCTTTTTTCAATACGAGTAAGGTGATCATTACGTCCTTTAATAATATCAGGCGCCTGTATGCCACCCAAAACAGCAGCTATAATATAGCTGTTATGGTTGCCGACCTCAAACAAATGGATATCGCTACCGGGGAAGCCAAGGGCACTTTCAGACCGATAAGAAAGCTGGAGACAAAGAATGCAGACAATTTTTATATTGATAAAAGCGACAGTATCGCGGAAGCCCTGTTAACCAATCTTGGTTTTTTAGAGAAAGGCACTATCGGCATCGCTTTTATAACACTTATTGGCGCAGCCATTGGTCTCATGAATATTATGCTGGTCGCAGTTAATGAAAGAACAAAGGAAATTGGGTTGGCAAAAGCATTGGGAAGTACGCGGAAAGATATTCGTTCCCAATTTTTATTTGAATCAGTTATCATAAGTTTAATGGGTGCGGTGGCAGGAATTATTGCCGGCATACTCGTAGGAAATGTGGTAGCACTGATCCTGCATACAGGGTTTGTAGTGCCATGGGGATGGGTGATCGCCGGCATTTTCGTTTGCTCTTTTGTGGGGCTCGGAGCCGGATTGTACCCCGCTCACAAAGCCTCTAAACTCGATCCTATTGTAGCACTGCGTTATGAATAAAAAAAAGAAAATATACCGCAACACCTGGCTGTAATCCCGCAGTAAAAAAATAAAAAATTAAGTTTTCAAAATTGTTGCTTTCAATTATTTTATTAACTTGTGTGTTCCGCATTTTTATAGGCGGAGTATATCTCTATCAGTCCCCAATTTTTTACTTAAAACAGAAATTAAAATCTTAACTAATTAAAATTCGATTGTTATGGCA
>JACMPR010000201.1 GCA_014377385.1 Ferruginibacter sp.
AATGGAAATTGTTCCAGTGCCTGCATCTATACTGGACTTTTTTATGCAGAAATGACTTCCAATAATTTTTTGAATCAAAGAATAAAACTGGTTTTTTGTCCACTTTTGATTTAACATCCAGCTTCGCATTATTTAAGAGCGATCTATCTGGTGTTGTCGACAATCCCAATCTCATCCCGCCTGCTTTCTTGTAGTAACACGGCAAAAATATGTTCCAGGTTTTCTTCGCTTAGGCCGATGCCATTATCGACAACTTCAAATTTACATTCTCCATTTATTTAAGTTGTTATTAAGGTGAGTTCTTTAACTGCTGTTTGCATAGCATCAATAGCATTTATAACAAGATTAGTTAAAGAAAGACTTATTTACTTTTACTCTCTTAAGTAGTATTCTCTATTACATTCAGGCTGGTAAGACGTAAGAAAATTAGTGACCGGTCATTGATTATTTTTGCTGCATTTATTTTCATACATACTCCAGGATGACACAGCTTTTTAATAGCAGGCAAGTAATTTCTATTTCGAAAATCATGTTTAGCTGTAACCTGGTTTTCCCGCAAAAGTACCCTAAAGCGGAAAAATACCGGCCCGGTAAAGAGCTTTCTGGCTGTGTAATCTCTGCAAATATTGGAACGATCAGCAGCAGATAGATCTTACACTTCAGTTGCATAATGCAAAACTGGAGATCCCTGATGAAATAAACGTTCTACAATAAAAAAAATTATATTATATCATTGACAGCTGCTAATAAAGTGGGTGGTTATCGCAAGACATCCGGAATTTTAAAGTCGCATTGTAGGATTCAAATATCTTCCAGGGTTTTACGTTTTTTATTTTTGATTTTCTTAAAAAGGAAGGAGTAAGGCCTGTTATTTTTTTAAATTGGGTTGACAGGTGAGCAACACTGCTGTAATTCATCTTTTGTGCAATCTCCGTGATGTTGAGTTCATCATAAATTAATAATTCCTTAACGCGTTCAATTTTATGTACGATATGAAAATGTTCAATTGTAATCCCCTGAGTTTCTGAAAACAGGTTGGAAAGGTAAGTGTAATCGTGATTTAATTTACTTCCCAGGTAATCCGAAAAGTTAATCTGCAAAGGTTCTTCTACATAATGAACCAATTCTACTACGATATTTTTAATTTTTTCAATGAGGATACTTTTTTTATTTTCCATCAATTCAATTCCAGATTTCCTCAAAATAATATCCAGCTCCTTCCATTGTTCCGGAGAAATATCTTCTTCCACGTCGGCCTCCCCGAGCTCGACAGTTCTGCAATGCAGGCCCATATTAGTCAATTCGTTTTTTACAAACATTTTGCAGCGAAGACTTACCATGTATTTAATGTACAGTTTCAATATATGAACGATTATGATTTATCAGATAAGCGCATAACGCGGAAGGAGGCATTACAAAGTGCCAAAGCATTTTATCGTAAAGCCAACCCGGGAAACGATCTCGTTTATAAATAACAAAACTATTTTAGTTAGCTTCCAAAAGATTGCAATGTTGCCGCAATGATCAAGTAAATATCGTTATTATCCCCCATTCTTTTCGTAAATGCCAGACATAGACAAGTGGAATTTGGATATCCTTCCGCCCGTTAAACTACACAATGGCTGCGTGTTACTCAGCCTGCCGGATCTTGTATCTACGTGGAATCATGGGTTAATCAAGTGAACTATTGAAAGAGGGTCGTAAGAATACCATCAATTATCTTATACCTTTTTATGTAATAAAATGAACTTGCAAATTTTCTGCGCTTATCCCGCCTTTTAGAAACGTATCGTTTTTCAGTGTAACAATTTTTTTACACCATTTAAAGCAACATTACGGAGACCAGCAAAATTGAAAACTAAAAGCGCATACAATTAAGATCATTTACTACCTTCTAATTCTGTTGTGATAAAGACAATTTTAAAAAAGTTTACGGGCAATATGAGTGCTATGTCAATTGACAGCGGAGAGGGACTAACAGAAAAAAGTTCGCTTTTTACAGCTTTGCTTAAATCATAGAAGGAAAAGCAAACTTGTAATTGACGACAAGGCATTGTGCCTGGAAACGGGTGACCCAATTGTGATACCTGAACACAAATCGAATCATGTAAACCCAAATGGCTGTTTTAGGACGATACCTTCTATTATAAAAAGCGGCTAAGAGTAACAGTTGCCCGGTTTAATCAAACCCGCACTAGCCTGCTAATTAATTTTTTACACCACCTAAAAATAATGTAAACTTATCTGTGAAATCTGTAAAAATACCATAAACTTAATATGTAGTTTTACATGTACCTATACGCGGAAATTATGAATAGCACAGCAGTTCTTAGCAAGCGGGAAAAAGTAATACTTAACGCCCTTGCCTCGGGAAGTTTATATAAAGAGATTGCAGCCGATCACCACATCTCTATCAATACAGTCAAGAAACACCTTAAGAATATCTACCGGAAACTGGAAGTAAATAAACGTACACAGGCCATAGAGCTCTTTTTACAAGGAACTTCTGAAGAAAAATCAATTTCGTCTGAAAAAATGGTCATGACAGGTTAGTTACGTAGATGGCGATGCGGAAGGCGTTTGGGATTGTGGCGAAAGTTTTTTTAGACCCCCTCTACTATTTGCGTCACAGGAGAGGTAAGTTTATCGGTATTTATTGGGTGATAATCTACGTCAATTCTTAATGCCTTAGGGCCCCCATTCCCCTGCAAATCATCCAGGACAAATTTTTAAAGCGAACTCTTTTTATAATATCCCCTGGCAATTAAGAAATCTAAATAGCGGATGTACCCGGCCACATGAGATCGTAGCTGTAATCGAATGCTAATGATCATCAAGTAATGGAGGTAACAAAAAAGATTGGTTTTATACATCCCTGTATTTGATATTGCAGTACCCGATAAGTTTTCAAAATACAAAACTCGCCTTTTCTTCGGGGTTCACGAGCTTCGTACTTTTACGGTTACCGCTTACCGTTATATGAAGCAGGCTTATCTGTTGTTCCTGGTATTCGTACAATATATTATCTGTTACAGCGATATTCTTAAGTGTAGCGATACTGTCAACCTGGTAATAACTGTATATGGCTTCTTCGATCTGCTCATACCCTTGAAATTGCATAGTTTCCAATTTGCCATTCACCTGAACTTTAAGGTGTTTTTGCACATAATCACTGACCAGTTTACTCATCGCCTTTTTTTCCTGCGGTTTTGAAAGGTCCACATGTGTGTGATATGTTTGCCTCAGCACTTTCTCAAAATCGTCCGTAAATATTTTGCAGCTTATTTCCAGGGTTCTGTCGGTACTATTGTGTTCAATTTCTGTTACGCTAACAAAGATTGGATGCGTTACAATGGAAGCGCTTACAACCCACAAAGCCACAAGGGATAACCATTTATATAATATTGCTGCCATTATGCTACAATTTTTATAAGTTTGAATGCTTTTAACCACAAATGGACGAGAATCGTGCTTTTAAAATGATCGATGCGAAAACTCCGTAGCAAAAAACAAAAATACATTAAAAGAACGCTGCTCCTGTTGCTATGATTGATTTTACGTTTTATTTTGGTTTGGGATGGGGGCACATCATCAGCCGCGAGGCAGCAGATCATATTCTTTTTATCATTGCGCTGGCAGCAATATATAAACTCACTGATTGGAAAAAGCTGTTGATACTGATAACTGCTTTTACTGTGGGCCATTCACTCACGCTTGCTTTGAGTGTGTATGATGTGGTAAGAGTAAAAAACAACTGGGTTGAATTTTTGATACCGGTTACTATTATGGCAACAGCCACTTTCAATGTGCTTCAAAAGAAAATCAATCCTTCTTCCTTGCGATTGAATTATTTTTTAGCATTGTTCTTTGGCTTGATCCACGGACTTGGTTTTGCAAATACGATCAGGTTCATGCTCGCAAAAAAAGAAGCCATCGGGATACCATTATTCGGATTAAATGTTGGTCTTGAGTTTGGGCAGCTGTTGATAGTAACCCTGATGTTGCTGTGTTCATATGTATTTATAAACAAGATTGCTGTTAGACAGCAATGGTGGATCTGGATATGGTCGGCGATACCTTTTTTGGTTGGATGCTATATGGCGGCTACAAGGTTCCCGGTTTAATAAAATATTAGGGTAATTCGCCGAAAATTATTCGAATCAGACTTTATTCTTTCGTGTCTTTTAGAAACACCTGCAGCGATTTCGTGGGTACGTTTTGTTGAGAATAGGATTAAGCATCATATAATTACAATAAAAAAAGTTGACAAATTTTAAAAAATGAAAATGAAAAAATCACTCTTGTTCATCTTTACCGTATCATGTATGCTTTGTTGTTATGCACAGGATATCAAAAACAATCCAGGCAGCAACCACGGTAACCGCTTTGAACAGTTGGGCACAATTTTACCTACACCCAATGAATACCGTACAGCAAGCGGCGCACCCGGGCCGAAATACTGGCAACAGCGTTGCGATTACGATATTGTTTGCGAGCTTGATGAACCTAACCGTAAGCTCAATGGGAAAGAAACACTTACCTATTTTAATAATTCACCGGATATTTTGACTTACCTGTGGCTGCAGCTGGATGAGAACCAGCATAGCACAAAAAATAACTCCGGCTACCAGGGAAGTAGTTTTATGTCGAAAAGCCTGACAGAACGGGATTTGAACGGTATGAGCGGCGTTAAAGAGAAGGAATATGGTGATAATATTTTGAAAGTAACCAATGCTGCAGGTGTGGCCATAAAGTATACGGTCAACAAAACCATGATGCGGATAGAACTTCCGCAATCATTGAAACCAGGTCAGCAATTTGTTTTTAAAATAGAGTGGAATTACAACATCATTGAAAGAACGAAGTATGGCGGACGAGGCGGATTTGAATATTTTTCAGAAGATGGGAATGATCTTTATACCATGACGCAATGGTATCCACGACTTTGTGTGTACAGCGATTTCCAGGGCTGGCAAAATCACCAGTTTACGGGCTCCGGAGAGTTTGCACTGACTTTCGGCAATTTTAAAGTCAGCATGACCGTTCCCTCGGATCATATTGTAATGGCAACAGGCCAGTGCCAGAATTACCCACAGGTACTTACGCCCGTACAATTAACCCGCTGGCAACAGGCACAGGCCACAAAGGATGTTATAGAAATATCTACACTGGATGAAGCCAAAGCAAAGGAAAAACAGAAATCAACTCAAAAGAAAACCTGGATATTTAAAGCTGATATGGTCCGTGATTTCGCGTGGGGAAGCAGCCGTAAGTTTATCTGGGATGCGATGCCCGTGTATATTGAAGGCAAAAAAGTAATGTGCATGAGTGCTTACGGCAAAGAAGCATATAATCTGTACCGTACGTTCAGTACAAAAGCTGTGGCACACACGATAAAAACTTATTCAAAATTTACTATCCCCTATCCGTACCCGGTAGCACAAAGCCTGGAGGCAGCAAATGGCATGGAATACCCGATGATATGCTTCAATTTTGGCAGGTGCGAAAAAGACGGCACATACAGCGAAGGCACAAAAAATGGTATGCTCGGCGTAGTGATTCACGAGGTAGGTCATAACTTTTTTCCCATGATCATCAACAGCGATGAACGACAATGGACCTGGATGGACGAAGGCCTGAATTCATTTGTTGAATACCTGTCAGAAGAGTTATGGGACAATAAGTTCCCGGTGGGAAAAGGCCCGGCCTACAAGATTATCGACTACATGAAACTACCCAAGGATCAGCTGGAGCCTATCATGACCAATAGCGAGAACATCATCCAGTTTGGACCCAACGCTTACAGCAAACCCTCCACCGGTTTAAATATTCTCAGAGAAACCATTATGGGCAGGGAACTATTTGACTACGCTTTTAAGGAATACGCCAGGAGATGGGCGTTCAAGCATCCTACGCCTGCAGACCTGTTTCGTACCATGGAAGATGCAAGCGGCGAGGACCTGGACTGGTATTGGAGAGGTTGGTTTTATGGTACGGATGCCTGCGATATTTCCCTTGATACGGTTAAATGGGCCAATCTCGGCACGGAAATAGCCGATAGCCAAAAAAAGGAAGATAAAATAAGTTCTGTTTTGGTGGCAAAACCAATTCTTAACAGCTTCGATGACATTTCAAAGATCAGGAACAGGGAAGATAAAAATATCGTGTTTGCAACCGATGCAGATCTTTCCCTGAGGGATTTTTACTGGAGATACGACCGGGGGCTGGCTAAAATGGACAGTACGCCATTCAGCATTACAAGCTCTACTGTTCCTTATGAAGATTTTACGGCTGAACAAAAAATACAAATGGCAGGCGGCAAAACGCTTTACGAGCTAACGTTTAGCAATAGGGGTGGTTTGGTAATGCCAATAATTATAGAATGGACATTTAAAGACGGCAGTAAACAGATCGACCGGATCCCGGTTTATGTATGGCGCAAAAATGAGAATAAAGTAACCAAAGCATTCTTAAAAGAAAAGGAAGTGGCTTCTATTAAACTTGATCCGCTCAGGGAAACAGCCGATATAAACGAAGCGAATAACAGCTGGCCACTGGTGCAGGAACCAAGCAAATTCCAGTTGTTTAAAGCCAAAGAAGCAAGGGCCAGGGGAGCATCCGCTGGGAACAACCCCATGCAGAAAGAGATCAAATAATATTTAATAAAATGGAACAGGGTTGATAAAGCAAAGATCAGTTTAACTTTATCAACCCTATTTTTATGCCGGTGATTCTACATTAATCCAAAATAACAAGGGTTTCGTCCTGTGCTACATCCCTGTCCTTCCATCCCTTACCACTCCTTTCTTGCCCCTGTTTTTTCTTTCCCACTCAAGCATCTCTGCTGTTTTCTCCACTTTTTTTGGCTTTGCATAAGCGGCCCCTACGTTTTTTACATTTGGTTTTGCCAGGTTGTTCCGATCCCATTTTTCCGTTCTAAGTACACGGCCGGAACCTGGTTCATAATACTTCCACTCCCCATCTTTTACGCTGTAGGGTTCGGCTTTTACAATCTTATAATCTACGATCTCATTGCTTTCTGTACCATAAATTGCGATGGTATCATAGGGTGCATCGGGGTTAAAGCCACGCCAGCTTTCTTCTCTTTCAAGGTCGCCGAGGTTGGTATAATATAATTGTGCGCCATCTTTTCCACCCAATTTATAACTTTCCACTGCAATCAGGTCACCCTGTAAACTATAACTGCGCCAATAACCATCTTTTTCGCCTTTAATGTAAACACCTTCCTGTTCGTAACCAGGATTTCCCCTCAACTCCGGCACATGGATAACCCATTTTCCAGTTTTAACACCAACTTTGGTAACTGCATTTATGGTATCACCTTTTGGACTTAACTGGTAATCTTTATATTGAGCGTTAGCGTTAATGGAAAATACGGGGAGAAAGATCGTTGTGAGAAGAGATGCTATTGTTAATGATTTCATTTTTATAAGATATTGATTTTTTAAACCGACTTCATAATAAACAATTTTTTATACCGGAAATTGTAGTCAAATTTACAAGATTCTTTTAAGGATAAATGTTAATTAGATTTATCGTTAAGATACATAATATGAAAGATTATAAGAAATATTACATCCTCAATGCCGAACCATCAGACGTTTATAATGCGCTCACCAATGCAGCAACAATCCAGTTATGGTCGGGCGATCCGGCAGTGATGGAAGCGGTAGAAGGCACAGAATTTTCGCTCTGGGAAGACAGCATCACGGGAAAAAACCTGGAGTTTGTTCCCGGTAAAAAGATCGTGCAGGAATGGTATTTCGGGGACCAGGAAACGGCATCTATTGTAACAATTTTACTGCATGAAAACAAGGGCACTACATCTGCAGAATTACGACATACCAATATCCCGGATGAGGACTATGATAATATTGTAGAAGGCTGGAATGAGAACTATTTTGGGTCGCTGATAGAATTTTATGAATTATAAAAACAGAGCAAAATCTTTTTTTTATCAATCGCTTATTTTGAGGAAGTGAAGTTACTAAACAGTACTGTTTGAGAACGGCGCTAACTAATCGTATGTCATGAGGATAAATCAAAGCGCAGCCATTTCCATTTTGGTGAATTTAATATGACCGCAATAAGCAGCAAATGAATTTTTATTATCAAATTACAAGGACACTAAAGCTGGTTCCAACGATCTTAAACATTCTAAACTACCTTTCCGTTCAGCGGTCCTTTCTCAGTAAAAATATTGAACCAATTTTATCGGAAGCCCGGAAAGGAAACGACGGCAACCTGGATGAAACGGATTTTACAAAAATCAACAAATATTATGGCCTCGCAGTACCTGCCATATTGGGCGAAGCATTTTGCGTTTTGCACGATAAAAAAATGAGTTTTGTTGAACGGTGGACGGCAACAGCGCAAGGCGCCATGACCGGGCTCTTTGATGATTTTTTTGACAAAGCCTGTCTTTCAGATGATGCCATTGCAAAAATGCTGCATGAAAATGTGCCAGAAATAAAAAAGTCAAATGAAAAATTTTTCGATTTTTTTTATATGAAAGCCCTCCGGGGTGCCCCTGATAAAAAGAAGATGCAGCAAGCTTTGATGGAAGTTTATAACGCACAGGTAGAAAGCAAAAAGCAGGCAGAGCAAACGCTGACGGAAGAAGAAATTAAAAACATCAGCTTTTTAAAAGGTGGAACATCCCTGCTATTTTACAGATCCGCTTTTCTCCCGCTAGCTTCCATTGAAGAAGAAAAACTATTGTACCACCTGGGTGGTATTATGCAACTTGCCAACGATATTTTCGATGTGTACAAAGACAGGGAACAAAACATTAAAACCCTTGTTACTACAGCAAATCACATCAGCCCTATTCGCCGGCTCTTTGAACAAGAACTCGGGGCTTGTTATAAGGAAGCATACAATATGAGTTTCCCGAAGAAAAATATAACGGGCTTTTTATCTATAATATCTATTGGGATATTTAGTCGTGCTTTTGTATGCCTTGATCAATTAGAAAAAAATGAATCCGCTACTAATAATGAGTTCGCAGTCCATCAATACACAAGAAAACAACTCATCTGTGATATGGATAAGAAAAGAAACATGTTGCGTTCGGCGGCGTATCACATATCAGGTATTAAATTTTGATTATTTGCATGGCATTCTGTTTATCAGTTGAAAGCAGATGTTGCAAAATCCGGCAACCCGGGATCTAACATACCGAATTACAGAGAGCTCGCTTCTTCGTCATGGTAAACTATGCAGACAGCATGGACCCTTAATTAATATCCCTTCCTTCCTGCAACAATTTAATATATCCGTCTATCGCATCTTTACCTGCCTTATCAGCCGATTGCTGTTGTGCAAGCTTTATATACCTGAGGGCGTTTTTAAAATCGTTGTTTGCCGCGTAACCCCTGGCGAGTCCCATATTCGTGGTGTAAACATTAGGATTTTTTTGTGCATTTAGTTTAAAAGCGGTCAGTGCTTCCGCGGGCTTTTTTGCTGCAACTAATTGCCTGCCATACTCATGAAGTTCATTCATATTTGCCAACGGCATAGCTTCAATCCTTAAGGAGTCAGCGGCAGCACTCCTGCCAAGTTTTGCCAACACGGCTGCTTTTCCATTTAATGTATTAAAAGTTTTTTGTCCTACAAATACGCCGTTGATGGCATATTCACTCCATAACAGTGCTTCGTCGAGGTTGGTATTATTGCTTACACAGAAAGCGGCGGCCTGTACCCAGGCATCTTTATCAAACCCCTTGTTACTTCTTAACTCTTTCCTAAAAGATTCCAGTTGTGTTTTCACATAATCAACTGAAACTGCAAATGGAATTTTCAAGCTTTCCCAGGCCATCGTTATTACTGCACTGTTTTCTTTTTCATCCGAAAATTCAAACTTCAGTCTTTCCACTTTTTCACTTGAGCGAATGGTTTTTACAGTTACCCTCAGGGCGTCTTCCTTTGGATCATAAAAATAAGATCCCCATGAACTTGCATTCCTGCTAAAAATGATGGTGGCTTCATTTTCTGTCATAGCTAAAAAGAATCCGTAAATGCCGGCAGCAAGGTTCTTCCCTTCTACGGTAACATCTGTACTAAAACTGATGGTAGTATTTTCATTCGCACCGGATCTCCATGGGGCCTGCTTGCTTGTGCCAAATCCGAGATCATTAAATCCATAAGGAACCAATTTACCCCAGATCTGGCCTTCTCTACCCTTCACGGCGGGCCTGTTATACTGAATACTCACTTCTGTAATACCAATGGTTTCGGTTACAGATGCCTTTTTGTTTCCGCCATCGGCAATTGTTGTCAGGCCTTGTGCAAATGAAGTGGGGAGAGAAAATAAAAAGAGAATTGGTAATAAAAATTTCTTTTTCATACGCATCGTTTTTTAAAGTAAGGTTCCCTATATAAAAATACGGCTGGATAGTGATGAACGCTGAGCTGTTGTGTTTTTACAACCTAAAAGAAAAATGGTGAACAATGAAACCCTCAAAGTCTTCACTATTCACCACCGCCTATGTTGCTGTCCTGTTATTTTACATCAATTTTTAACATACTGGCTCCTTCCAGGAATGCCTCCAGTTCGTCGCCTACTACACACTCTCCTACGCCGGCCGGTGTGCCTGTAAATACCAGGTCGCCGATATTAAGTGAAAAATAGTTAGAGATATTTGCGATCAGGTTATCAAAGCTGAAGATCATATCTCCTGAATTGCCTTGCTGTACCTGCTCATTGTTTTTGTTGAAAGAAAATTTGACATTCTTCCTGTTCATCTCCGGGGTGATGTCAACAAATTTTCCTACGGCAGCGGAATTATCAAACGCTTTTGCCTTTTCCCATGGCAGGCCTTTTTTCTTGCATTCATCCTGTATATCCCGGGCGGTAAAATCAATGCCAACCGTTATGCCATTATAATAATTGGAGGCGTGCCTTTCCTGTATGTATTTTCCATTTTTACAAATGCGCAAAACCAGTTCACATTCATAATTGAGTTCATTGGTAAATTCAGGGTAATAAAATGGCGTGTGTGCCTGCAATAAAGCGCTCTTTGGCTTCATGAATATTATTGGTTCATCCGGTATATCGTTTCCGAGTTCCTTCACATGATCCGCATAATTTCTACCTATACATATTATCTTCATATTCGAACACTTGATTTAAATAGGGACTTATGGTTCCAACGACGAAAATAAACAAAAACACATTAAAAAAACAATATGTTTGAATTATTATTCGGTATTATAAACCTGGTTATTTACGCTGCTCATGGTTCGATCAAGTCCAATAGCAGCGCAGCTTTCAATTATTTCAATGCATTTCTGAATTTTGAAACCAACAAGGGGTAATTCTTCTTTTCTCCATTTTCCCAATACGAAATCTGACTGCATTCCTTTTGGAAAATGATTTCCTATCCCAAAACGAAGCCTGGGGTAGGCATTGGTACCCAGGGTTTCCTGGATATTTTTTAATCCGTTGTGGCCCGCATCACTACCTGTGCCCCTCAAACGAAGTTTTTCGAGAGGCAAAGCCAGGTCGTCTAAAACGGTCAGGGAGTTTTCCAGCAACACTTTTTCCTTGTCCATCCAGTATTTAAAAGCCCGGCCACTCAGGTTCATAAATGTGGTTGGGCAAATACAAATAAAAATCTTTCCTTTCCACTTTATTTCTGCCATATAGGCCAATCGTTCTACCTTAAACGCTGCGCCATGCTTTACCACGAAGGCATGAACAACATCAAACCCGATATTATGGCGGGTATTCGCGTATTCATCTCCGGGGTTGCCAAGGCCTACAAGTAAGTATTTTGACATTAAAAAAAGAGAATTGTGAATGATGAATTATGAATGTAGGGTCATGCCTTAGTTTCAAATTAAAATCAATTTCAGCTTTACGACAATTAAATCACCATTTTATAATGATGACTCCGTGTTATATAAGCTGACTCAAATGTTGCTGCAGATCGGCATCAGTTTTAATCAATACGTCGCGGACTTTGCTACCCTGACTGGCACCTACAATTCCTGCAGCTTCCAGCTGGTCCATCAGCCTGCCGGCCCTGTTATAGCCCAACTTCATCCTGCGCTGCAGCAAAGACGTGCTACCACTCTGGCTGGATACGATTAATTTTGCCGCATCTTCAAACAGGGCGTCTTTATCATTCACATCAAAATCCTTTCCTTCCATTTCCTTTTCATCAACATATTCCGGTAATAGGAATGCCTGTGCATACCCGCGTTGGTCGCCAATAAAATCAACGATCTTATCAACTTCAGGCGTATCTACAAAAGCGCATTGAAGCCTTACCACTTCGCCATTGTAACTGATCAGCATGTCTCCTTTACCGATCAGCTGCTCGGCGCCACCCGTATCGAGGATAGTGCGGCTGTCGATCTTACTACTTACTTTAAAGGCGATACGTGCCGGGAAATTCGCCTTGATGGTACCCGTAATAATATTAACCGAAGGGCGCTGCGTGGCTATAATAAGATGTATACCGATTGCCCTCGCAAGCTGGGCCAGACGGGCGATGGGCATCTCTACTTCCTTACCCGCGGTCATGATAAGATCTGCAAATTCATCCACCACCAAAACAATAAACGGAAGAAACTGGTGGCCTTTTTCCGGACTTAATCTCCTTGCAACAAATTTTTCGTTGTATTCCCTGATATTCCGGCAACCTGCTTCTTTCAAGAGATCATACCGGTTGTCCATTTCAATACACATGGCATTTAGTGTATGTACTACTTTCTTTGTATCTGTGATGATCGCATCTTCTTCCCCGGGTAATTTGGCAAGAAAATGTTTCTCGATCGTTTTGTAAATACTTAGCTCCACTTTTTTTGGATCAACCAGCACAAATTTTAACTGTGACGGGTGTTTGCTGTACAACAGCGAAACCAGGATTGCATTTAAGCCAACCGACTTACCCTGGCCTGTAGCACCTGCCATTAACAAATGCGGCATGCTGGCCAGGTCAACAATAAAGTTTTCATTGTTGATCTTTTTACCAATTGCAATTGGCAGGGAAAAAGCATTCTTCTTAAATCTTTCAGAATCCAGCAAGGTACGCATGCTGACGATGGTCTTTTTTGCATTCGGCACTTCAATACCGATCGTGCCTTTCCCCGGGATGGGCGCTATGATTCGGATGCCGAGGGCGGCAAGGCTTAGAGCGATGTCGTCTTCCAGGTTTTTTATACGGGAAATTCTTACCCCTGCCGCCGGGATGATCTCATACAAAGTAACGGTTGGACCAACTGTTGCAGAAATTTTTGAAATCTCAATATCGTAATTGCGAAGGGTGTTAATGATCTGGTTCTTGTTGTTTTCCAGTTCGGCAGGATCCTGCACGATCCTTTCGCTGCCATGGTTTTCCAGCAATTCAATAGAAGGATATTTATAATCCCGGAGGTCTAATATCGGATCATAAGGCTTCTGTTCCAACACTTTTTCTGCTGCCGTCAATTCTTCTGCAGGCTTTGGTTCTACGGCCTTTATTTCCAGTTCAAGTCCGGCATCCGGAACAAGTGGCCTGCTTTTTTGCGTGATAATTTTTTCAGGCTCGGGCTGCACAATCTCCATGGGTTGTTCAACAACAGAAAGCTCTCTCTTTAAATCCTTTTCCCTGACAGGTTTTTCAGCATCATCCTCTTTTTCTACAATGGTAAGTTCGTGTTGCAACAAAGGATTGCTTTGATCAGGGATATTTAAAATGCCTGCATTCCCTTTGGATTTATTACCTTTTACATTTGTTGAAACGGTTTCCTCTGCTGGTATTTTTTCCGCTGCGATAGCTGAGTCAACCTGCAGAGAAGCTTCTGCAACTACCACGTTAGCCTTCGACGGAATTTTGAACGACGGGTTAAACCGCCAGATGATGTAGGCAAGAAAAGAAATACCAATGAACCCAATCGCCCCTACTTGTCCAATAGTTGTGTACATCCATTCCCGCATCATATTTCCCACGGCACCACCCCATGCAAAGGTGTTGCCATTCATGATAACAGCTGCGGTTACGCTTATCAGGGGCAATCCAATTACCAGGTATTTGATATTTTTAGAGATGGAAAATACTTTTTTTCCGAAAAACAAATTAACACCGGCTACAAAGAAAAGGCTGCACAGTAGGTAGGAAGCCACACCAAAACCTTTGTAAATAAAGAAGTGTGAAATATATGCACCAAAAGTACCCATGAGATTGGCCACTTTGGTATCGGTGCCCAGCAGGAGTTTGGAACCATTGTGAAAAACTTTGTCCTGGTCCTCATCCCAGGTAAATAAATAAGAAGTAAATGCGATGAAAAGTAAAACTGCCAGCAACAGGCAAATACTGCCCGCTATCTTATGGGTGCGTTCATCTTTTAGCAGTTTTTTTACCTGTACCTTTTCAATTTTTTCCTGCTTAAGGGCTTCTGTGTCCGGAGTTTTAGATTTTGTTTTGGCCATCAGGTACAAAGATATATAAATCCAATAGTGTTAAAAATAATAGTGAGTGGTTATGCAGCGGCGAATTTATGCAGGTTTGTGAGTAAACGGGCTGTTTTCAATATTTTTTTAAAATATTTTTGTAACAGCGACGGGAAACCTACTTTCAGGGTTTAAAAACAACCAGTGCTATTGGATAACAAGCTGATTAATATCCTGGCCCGAAGTGGAATGACAACAGCTGTTAGCAATAAAAAATCTATTTTTTAAAAAAAGAAATGGCGAGGCACAACCACGCAGATATAAATGCCAGTCCGCCAAAAGGTGTAACAGCGCCAACCCAATCATAACCAGGTATCACTGCCGCCTTTACCCAGGTTAAAAAATACAGTGATGCACTGAATAACAGAATGCCCACAATGAACAGTCTGCAAGCCCAGATGGTGCTGTTGAAATGAAAATCCTTGTACAACATCGCGGCCAGCAATAAACCAAAGACATGATAAAACTGGTACCTGACGGCCGTCTCAAAAATCCTGAGGGCCTCGTCTGTAACATGGGCCTCTCTTAAAGAATGTGCACCAAAGGCACCCAATGCTATGGAGAAAGCTGCTAAGATGGCCCCGATTTTTAAAAACCCTTTGTGCATACTTTTATTTAGCTGGGTGACGAAATTATTTTTTTGAAGATTTGCTCATTGAGGTTTTCTACCCTGAGTTGAAGTTTCGCCTGTTCGTAAAAGCCTTTGCGTTCTTCTAATTTTTTTTCTATAAAAAACAGCAGCTCGGCTTCATTTACTTTTTTAAGCAAAGGGCGTTTGTCTTTTTCCTTCATGATAGTATCCAGTAATTCATGCGGCGCTGCATGCAAATAAATGGTGAGGCCATGCAGGTTCATCCATTCAATATTATTATCAAAACAAGCTGTGCCGCCGCCGCAGGCTATCACACAATTATCATAGGCAGCTGTTTTACGCAGTTCTGCTGATTCAACTTTTCTAAAATAATCTTCTCCTTTTTTTTCAAAAATATCCAGGATCGATTTCTGTTCGGTCTTTTCAATGGCTTCATCCAGGTCGTAAAAGCCAAGTTCATTCACACCCGCCCACAACCTGCCCCAATGTGTTTTACCGCTACCCATAAATCCTATCAGGAAAATTCTCATAATGCAAATGTAACAGCTATTATCTATCAGCTACAGACTGGATATGATAAAAAATAAAATAAATGAGGGGATGCATCGCAAAAGGTTTACAACTTTCCTTCCCATTCCGAGTAAAACGTTTCAAGATAATGCTCCATAAATCTATGACGCTGTTCTGCCATTTGTTTACCCGTTGTTGTATTCATCCTGTCCTTCAGCAACAATAGTTTTTCATAAAAATGATTGAGCGTAGGAGATGAAGTTTTTTTGTAGGCTTCTTTGGTCATCTGCAAATCGGGTTTAATATCGGGATTATACAATTCCCGGTTTTTGAAGCCACCGTAATTAAAAGCACGGGCAATACCGATGGCGCCTAATGCATCGAGCCTGTCAGCATCCTGTACCACCGATAATTCCGGCGAGTAAAAACCGGCGGTAAAATTGCCGCCCTTGAAGGAAATATTGCGGATGATCGTTTCCACCTGTTGAATGGTTGACTCCTCCACCTCCAATTGCAGCAGAAAATTTCTTGCTGTCTCAGGACCCACATTTTCGTTGCCATCATGAAATTTAGCATCAGCGATATCATGCAACAGCGCAGCAAGTTCAACAATGAAGAGATTTACATTTTCATGTCGGGCAATGGCCTTTGCATTTTTCCAGACTCTCTCAATGTGAAACCAGTCGTGGCCGCCCTCAGCGCCCTGTAGTGTGGCTTTTACGAACTGAATGGTGCTTATAATAATTTCGTCTTCTTTCATGTGCAGGTTATAATTTACAAATATAGTATTATCGGGTTGTGAGGAAATTTTACAGGAAAAAGGAACCAGGTTAAGTGCACCAGAACCGCGTGCTGGTCTTAGGTTGACATCTTACCCCGAACCTGCAGAAATGCTTTAACTGTTGATAGCAAACTGCTGATTTCTGAAATCCGATCTCTACCTTGCACCCGTGATCGCCCCAAATAAACAACAACTCCGTTACTTCCTTTTCAGTCAGTACCTGGCTGATGGGGTACGCATGACGTTGGAGATCATCATACCCGTTATCCTATTTGCACAGTTTAATCAAATGACCACCGGGTTAACCATAGCGCTCGGTGCATTTTGTGTAAGCATCTGTGATCTGCCAGGCCCGGTTGATCATAAACGCAACGGCATGCTGTACAGTATTGCATTTATTTTTGCGATGTCGCTGCTAACAGGATTTTTGAACGACAACACGCTGTGGCTTGGTTTACTGATTACCGTATCTGTTTTTTTCTTTACCATGATCAGTGTGTATGGCAACCGGGCCGGCGCCGTTGGTACCGCGGCTTTACTGGTGATGATCCTGCGCATGGCAGACCTTGTTTCGCCGCAGGTAGCCCTTACTGATAGCCTGTTGATTTTAGCAGGCGGCACCTGGTATTTATTGGTTGCCCTTTTGTTTTACAAGCTCACGCCTTACCGTCCGGCGCAGAGGGCATTGGGCGACTGCATACATGAAACGGCTAAATTCTTACGCATAAAATCAGCCCTCTACGATACCACGGTAAATTTTGAAGAGGAGTACCGGAAATTGGTATCGCAACAGATCGTTGTAAATGAAAAACAGGATGCCACGCGGGAGCTGTTATTCAAGAATAAAGAAATATTAAATGAGCCTTCGCGTACGGGGCGGCTGCTGGTGTTAACTTTTGCTGATGTCATTGATTTGTACGAACAAATAACCGCCACCTGGTACGATTATAAATTATTAAGAGAAAGATTTGGCGCTACCGGAATTCTTAACGATGTATCCCGGGTAATTAAAAACATAGCGCAGGAACTGGATGATATCGGTTTGGCTATTCAATCAAACAGAACGTATAAACAACAATACGATCTTATTTCTGACCTTGATGCGCTGAAGAGTAAGGTGGATGCGTTGGAAGATAAAAGTAATAGCAACCTTGTATTGAAAAAGATATTGGTAAACCTGCGGAACCTCGGCGGGCATATAGATGAGCTGGTTAATTATTTCAGCCTCACCATTTCACCAAAAGGGCGTGTACGCAGTAAAAGTGATTATTCGAAATTTGTATCGCACACCGAAATAGATTTTGTGATTTTTAAAAATAACCTCACACTCAGCTCCGGTGTCTTCAGGCACGCGCTGCGCATGACGCTTACCTGCCTCGCAGGATTTGTGATCGCAAAAATGATCGCTTACGGACATCACAGCTACTGGATATTACTAACCATTATTATCCTGATGAAGCCCGGGTTCAGCCTTACCAAAGAACGGAATATTCAGCGTTTTGCCGGTACCATTGCCGGTGGTTTACTGGGTGTAGTGATTCTTTATTTCATCCATGACCGCGACATACTTTTTGGTATCATCATCTTTTTCATGGTTGGCACCTACACTTTTATGCGGCTGAATTATATTGTTATGGTAATTTTTACCACACCTTACATTCTCATCCTGTTTAATTTACTGGGATTGGGATTTCTAAAAGTAGCAGAAGAGCGGCTACTCGATACCGGCATTGCCTGCGTCCTGTCTTTCCTGGCCAGTTATTTACTGTTTCCGCACTGGGAGTCGGTGCAACTGGACACTTACATGAAAGGAGTACTCAAAGCAAATATCGTTTACCTTAAAAAACTTTGTTCCTTTCTTGCCGGGAAACCTTCTCCGGTACTTGAGTATAAACTGGCAAGGAAGGACGTTTACATCAGCACAGCCAATCTTTCGGCGGCATTCAACCGCATGCTATCAGAACCCAAAAACAAACAAAGGAACGGCAAACTGATCTATGAATTTGTGGTGCTCAATCATGTGCTTTCTTCAAATATCGCCAGTCTCTCTGCCGACATGCTGTTAACAGAACAAAAGAATTACCCGCGGGAGGTAACGCAACAGGTTAAACGCTCAATTACGTCCCTGGAAAAAAGCCTTGTGCAGTTAGACAAAGATTTTATAATAGATGCCCAGAAGCCCTTGCTGCAGCTTTCTGTAAATAACCTGCCACCGGATAAAAACCTTGATGAGCAACTGGATTTTATCTATAAGGTAACGCTGGATATCAATAAGGTGACTAAGTTGATTTCGGCATAAGATCAGGGAGCAGGGGTTTCTTACACCGGCTTTGACAAGCAGCGAAAAATAATACTTCCTTATTTTTACGGATATTTGATTTTGTTGAGAATGTTTGCCACGAAGGCACAAAGACAGAAAGAACCACATAGAAATAATACGGTAAATAATTATCTCTTTCTTTTTGCTTGTCCAAAAAGAAACAAAAAAGACCACCGCCGTCTCCGCCCCGATGGCTAGGGTTGGACGGGAATACACGGCTCGATGGCGGGCATTGCATTACCCGACGATAGTACGATGTGGGCTCAGCATTTAAAATTCAAAGATTCGTTTGTATAGGCCAACATCATTATAATCATGGAAGTATTTAGCTATTCATTTTTTGAATCACAATCAAACACTTCATCATTAAAGGCTGCTTATTAAAACCGCCCAATTGAAAAACAACTTTCCAGTTTACTTTGCACAGCTGTACCACATAGCTAGTTCCCCTTGGCGGACGTAAATCCCCGTCCGAACGCTGTTGGCCGGGCGGACCCGTCCGAACGCAGTCACCTGGGCAGAAGCCAGGGGCCGCCTTTTTTTCGTTCTTTTTTGGCGGAGCAAAAAAGGACATAATAGATAGTCAACGGTGACAATCAGCCTTTAAATTTATAGCTGTTCGTGAGGCACGAACTACGAAAAAAATTAGCAGTACTCCGACAAGCTCAACCTGACATTTTTTCTAAAAAAGTTTAGCGAAAAAAAGCCCCGTTCTTTCAAACGAGGCTCTTCTATATCATTCACTTTAAATCGTAGTATTTAATCTTCCCCTATCTTCACCTTACCCTTCGCTTTTGCCATCACTTCTTCCGCAACGTTGTTCGGTGCAGGATTGTAGTGACTGAACTCCATGGTAGAAGTTGCACGGCCGGAAGACAACGAACGCAATTGCGTTACGTAACCAAACATTTCGCTCAATGGAACTTTAGCCTTGATAACCTGTACACCATGCTTGGTATCCATACCTTCCAGCATACCACGACGGCGGTTAAGGTCACCCGTTACGTCACCCATGTACTGATCCGGTGTAAGTACTTCTACCTTCATTATCGGCTCCAGTAATACTGGTTTTGCTTTACGGCCAGCTTCCCGGTATCCCTGCTTTGCACAAAGCTCAAAGCTCATGGCATCACTATCCACCTGGTGAAAACTACCGTCAAATACACGCACCTTCATGCTTTCCATGGGATAGCCTGCAAGTACGCCTGTTGTCATAGCAGTTTCAAAACCTTTCTGTATAGCCGGAACAAATTCTTTTGGAATAGAACCACCAAACAAACCATTTACAAACTGGAAGTTTGATTTACCTTCTTTTAGAAATTCTTCGTCAGCGGGCCCGATTTCAAAAATGATATCGGCGAACTTACCACGGCCACCGGTCTGCTTTTTAAGCGTTTCACGGTGTTCAATAGAATTCTGGAATGCTTCTTTATATGCCACCTGGGGAGCACCCTGGTTGATCTCTACTTTAAATTCACGACGCATACGGTCAACAATGATCTCAAGGTGAAGCTCACCCATTCCACTCAAAATGGTTTGGCCGGTTTCTTCGTCTGTCCTTACACGTAAGGTTGGATCTTCTTCCACCAGTTTAGCGATCGCCATACCCATTTTATCCACGTCGGCCTGGGTTTTAGGTTCAACGGCCACAGAGATAACCGGTTCAGGGAAAGTCATGGCTTCCAGTACGATCGGGTGATCCTGGTTACACAACGTATCGCCTGTTTTGATATCTTTAAAACCAACTGCTGCACCAATGTCACCGGCTTCGATGTAATCAACCGGGTTTTGCTTGTTCGCATGCATCTGCATGATACGGCTGATACGCTCGTTCTTGCCGGTACGGGTGTTCAGTACGTAAGAACCTGAATCCAAACGGCCGCTATATGCCCGGAAGAATGCGAGACGTCCTACGAAGGGATCAGTCATAATCTTAAACGCCAGGGCGCTGAACGGTTCTTTTATGTCACAATGACGAAAAATCTCTTCTCCGCTATCGGGATTGATACCTCTGACCGCCTCGATGTCCATTGGGCCGGGCAGGTAACGTACAATCGCATCCAATGCGGTTTGTACGCCTTTATTTTTGAATGAAGAACCACACATCATCGGTATGATGGAAATATCAATCGTCGCTTTGCGGATCGCTTCATGAATTTCATCTTCGGTGATCGTATTAGGATCGTCGAAGAATTTTTCCAGAAGTTTATCATCGTAATCAGCAACGGCTTCAATCAGATGCTGCCTCCACTCTTTCACTTCTTCCAGCATATCTTCCGGAATTGGCACTTCATTATACGTCATACCCTGGCCGGCTTCATCCCAGATCATACCCTTCATGGTAATCAAATCCACCACACCTTTGAAATTATCTTCAGCACCGATTGGTAGTTGTAATGGCACGGCTTTAGCGCCCAGCATTTCTTTGATCTGCTTCACTACGTTTAAAAAGTCAGCACCTGCACGATCCATTTTGTTTACAAATCCCACGCGTGGAACTTTATATTTATTCGCCTGGCGCCAAACAGTTTCACTCTGTGGTTCTACACCGGATACGGCGCAGAACAAAGCCAGTAAACCATCCAATACACGCAGGGAACGCTCTACTTCCACGGTAAAATCCACGTGGCCCGGGGTATCGATGATGTTGAATTTATATTGTTTCGTATCAGGTGTTTTTTTATTTTGCACCATTGGAAAATTCCAGAAGCAGGTTGTTGCTGCTGAAGTAATCGTGATACCACGCTCCTGTTCCTGTGCCATCCAGTCCATCGTAGCGGCGCCATCATGCACCTCACCAATTTTGTGGTTAACACCGGTGTAATAAAGGATACGCTCGGTAGTAGTGGTTTTGCCCGCATCGATATGCGCAGCAATACCAAAGTTTCGTTGATAACGTAAGTCGCCCATTTTATCTATTTTTTATGTTGATGTTGAAATGATTGTTTTCGATTTCCGGTTTTCTACCGGCGCTGGCTTTTTCTCCGCTTCCCTACCTGTAAACTTTTGCCAGTCTGTGATCGCTTTCCGGATTGTCACCCTGAGCTTGTCGAAGGGTTTTAGAACACCAATCCCCGAAGGCGAACAGCTGATTTTCAAGCTACTCAGGGGTTGATATGATATATTATGCTCTCATTTTACACTAAATAAGTACTGCCCATCCGTCGCATGCAGAACCTTTTAGCGGCGCGAAGGTAAGGGGATTTTGGGAATAAACAAGGGGAATTAGGCAGGATTTTGTGGCTGCAAGTTTCCAAAAGTTCGGCCAGGTTAGTTGAGAAGCCATATCCTGGTAACAGTTTACCCTGTTGCATACGGCTAGAATGACATCTAACTCGTAAAACCTGGTTTTGTATTTTTTTCCATCGGCACCAGTACCTTAGATTTCGTCGGCAACTGAATTGGGTCCAAACGCCTTGCCTTTGAAGCTATTTTTGATATGCAACAAACTGTTATCGGTGCTACACCCAAATAGTTATGCCCTACGCTTGTTACATCAATGTTTACACAGCACTCCGGGAAATTGTAAAATATGATCTCGTTATTTCATTTTTTTCTGCCATCGTAATGCGATTATTTATTTACATTAAACTTCATAAAATTCCCCGGCATTAACTGCAACATAGTACCGGCAAAAAATCCCCGAACTCATTATTGTCGCTATATTGTTTAAAAAATTCTAAAGCACTTTGCAGGTCAATTAATTTATTAGCGTCGGCGGCTTCGCTTAAAATGGTTGTTTCATAATAAGGTTCAAACGATTTTTTTATTTCTTTTGAAGTGTCGGAAAATTTCCCACAACGGAGGGTATTTGCAAAGTTGCAGTAATAATATTCCTCCTGCCCATTTTACCGTAAACGTTGAATAGAACAATACACGTTGCATGTTTTTCATCTAAATAATAGTCATAGTCTTCGTATTCATCAATTATAAACAAATCATAAACATTCTCATTCGCTTGAAGGTCAACCTGATTACAGCTTGTAATTATATCCCGACATGAAAAAAGTCCCGCGAGCATATATCCGAAAGGTATTTTTATACAGGCATGCTTCACGCTCAATATTTGTAATACGAGACAAAAATATGTGCTGACGTTTAGGGTGCAGAAGTGGGGGCCACAGATATTCGTCCGCCCCGGTAAACTGAAGCAAGATTTATAAATAAAAGTTGATGATTTGTACATTGCTAATTAATAACGCCCTGCCGGATGTGAAACCAAATTGAAAAACAAAAAGTTGAAACACGACTTCCGTCCGCCTCCATTTTGGCGAACCCCACATTATGTAAAGTTTTATTCTATAGCATTAATAAACTTTTGCATTTCTTGCATTGTCCCAACTGTGATTCGTGTCCACCTGCCTTGTTCTTCGTATATTTTTGTCCCGATTATGTTGTTAGTTTTAAGT
>JACMPR010000202.1 GCA_014377385.1 Ferruginibacter sp.
CTTTCTAAATTGACCATCCTCTTTTACGAATACCAGGTCAACTTGTGCTAGGGCATCATCGAGTGGCCTGTTGTGTCCATGGAATAGGTCATATACCACGAATCCTCTTTTTTTCATATTACTCACTACATCATAAAAGTCAGGTGCCTGCTGCTGAAACTTAAACATTGATACTTCTAATATGATAATCTCCGTGTAAGCCAAAATTTCTGTTGCACCGTCTAACACATCTAGCTCGGCACCCTGGACATCTATTTTTAATAAGATATTTTTTCTTAATTCGCCTTTTACAATTTCATTGAGCGTGTTCATTTCTATCTCTCTTTTCTTTCCATCAGCATAGTTTCCGTCAACCTCATTGTAAATCGAAGATCCAGCAAGATCTTCATGTACATTCAAAATAAATTTCCCTGCCGCTTTACCTGCAGCACAAATATGGTATTGCCCTATGTACTGTTGCGATAGCTTTTTTAAAACTGGTTCAAACTCCTGCAATGGCTCCACCCATATAAAATAAGCCCTGTCAAATTTGCTGGTTAGTTCCGGAGTACCGTCAGCAACGCCTACATCAATAATTACAGTTGGATAAAAATTCTGCTCAATAAGGAAATCGAAAAATGAATAAATATTACCCCTGATAGGCGAAAATAATGTTGAGTTGCTTTCATACGGCTTGCTACTTTTTCTTTTGATCTCAAGATCAAAAATTCCAAGAATATATTTAAATATCTTTTTCAAACTCTTACTAAATTTTAAACTTTTTACGAATCGTTTGAACGAAGGGAAGTGTATTTATACTATTTAGTAAATAATAGCTGTTGGGTTTCGAATGAAGCATATGCCAAACCGGCTTTACTACTTCCGTCTCATAGCGACTATCTATATTAGTTAATAAAGGTTGTAATGGGAATGAAAGCTTCTCTAGCCGCATATTGCTTGCAAGATGCGTTTGCCTGGTTGTATGTGTTGCACCTTCGCCAAAACCTAAATTAATTACCAGATTTCGCCCTGCTACAACTGTATTCATGTTATGCAACAATTGATGATATTGCCATTGATAATCCCAGGTATCAATTTTTTTTGAACTTACAGCATCAAAATTATTTCTCCAATATCTAAACCAGTCCAAATCAAAATCAGTAAGAGAAGATCGCAATCGTGACCACAAAAATTGAAGTTTTGATTGCTTATTCCATGAACGCATGTTGTAATCTATTTTATCGGCTACCCTTTTCCATGTAGCCCAACCCCAAACATTCATGTACTTCGATAAAAAATAACTGGTAGACGCCTCGCCTGAAAAATTAAAGTTGCAGCCGTTGATTGCAATAATATGATCATCGGTTTTATACTTCTGGAGCATCTCTTCGCAAAACCGAAAAAAACTTAAGTCGGGCACCGTATCATCCTCCAAAATAATTCCTTCCTCTACCTGCCCAAAGAACCAGCTGATGGCTTCTGACACTGCTCTACCACAACCAAGATTTTCTTCCCTAATTAATGTGATGAGCTTACAATCCCAATCAATACCATTTAGTACAAGGCTACGTACCTGCTGGCAAGTTTCGCTTTCGCCGGGCTTTGTGCTGCGGGGTCCATCGGCTGCTACGTATAAAAACGCAGGCTTAATTTTCCTGATCTGCTCAAACACCTGAATCGTGGTATCGGGTCTGTTAAAAATTAAAAATAAAACAGGCGTGCTGAACATTACCAGTAACTTCCTCCTTCTACTTTGTCTAACCCGGCAGGCCGCTCTGCTTCTGAAGGGTTTATCCAATGCTCATTATACATGGCTTTAATAGAAGGAAAACTATCCCACCGTTTACCTTTTATGCCAAATAATAATTGCGTAGCACCACCCATATGTATTGCTATCTTACCCATTTTCATTTTTATAAAATTGGCCAGCGGCATGCCATAAGCGCCCGCACCTATGATGGCTACATCAAACTCCATTTTGGCAATTTGTGCATACATACTTTCTAATGCCTCAAACCAGTCTGTAAAACCTTCGGTGTTTTCGGCAACTGTTTGCACAGCGGTAATGGTTAGCAGTTCAAAATCGGGCAGCATCTCTTTATTGGCAAACAACAAGGTTCTTTTTTCGTATTGTTTTTTTATGCTCTCTGTAAAAGGACTGATCACCAGCACTTTTTTGCCCTTTAGTGCACTGCTCCATGGCGTAGCAAAATAATAGGGCTCAATCGCCGGTAAATTTATTAATTGAATGTGCTCGTTAAAAAGATCCGCCACATTTTCCTCTCCTACCCTCCACACTCCGAGTACATCAATATTTTTTATAAATTCCAGATAGGTTTTACAAAACTGATCCATGTTGGGTTGGGTAAACGGAAAAAAGCCGGATACGTCGCAGAGTACCTGTTTATGATGTTCATTCCACAAACTGCCAGCCTCTACCAATTTAATTTGGCGGTAAAAATTAATGGTTGATAATTCACTCGAGCCAA
>JACMPR010000203.1 GCA_014377385.1 Ferruginibacter sp.
AGCGATCTTTCCCGCTTTTTTTAATCTTTCCATTCCTTCGATAGCAAAATGATATGCCTGTTCAGAGAGGCCAAGGATATTCAGTTTGAGGCTGTCGTACATGAAGGATCTTTCAGCCTTCAGGTTTGATGCTGCAACTGGTTCAATATTTTTAAAACAGGTCTGACTATACTTTACTGGTACAGGTTCTTTTTCCCTGGGCTTTGCAAAGGAGAAAGGAAGATGAATCATAAAGATAAACACAGACGAAAAAAACATATGAATCTTCCTGAAACGGGTATTTCTCATACTATGACAAGGATTTTAGTGAAAGATGTAGACGGAGTAAAGGTTAGACGATAACGGTGGCGTTATAAATTAAAAAATGGGTTTTTCATTGAGCTAATAATGCAAACTTACTGTATTTGATTTCTAAGTCTGTTAACAAAAGCAAAAACTTATTAACTTAATGGTCATCTTATAAAAGGACTTTGAAATTAGTGAGACATAATGAAAAGGTGAATTATTCAAAAACTTATTACTTTTTAAGTCCATTTTTTGATTGATACCAACACCTTACGTGTAGCCAAAACTTACTGCTTTCAACAAGTGCACATTGCACCTGCAATGAGATTATAAAAGATCCCGGGTATGATGCCCTTTCAGATTCCTATCGTTTTTTAAAAACTTTTGCAATTAAATATTTCGTTGTGGCCATTAACAAAAATATGATTATAACAGGTGTTGCTGTGAACCGCGCCGGCAGCAGGAAGAGCAACGGAATCGAAGTAATAAAGCGGAGTCTTACCGTCGGCGGTTCAGACAGCAATAAACAAAAATTACCCCATACGCCTATAGAAGTGAAAATGGGAATTTTTTAGTAAGAGTGCCCATAGACCAGGCAGGAGTTGATGGCAAGATATATGATACATTTATCGAGATTATATCGCTGAACGAAAAAATGATGGAAGAATTTACCGAAGCTGGCAATAGTATTGGTAAAAAGTCAAGCTTACAGAAAGAATCGAAGCTCCTTCTCCTGCGGAATGGCGCCTAACCTTACCAGTCATGTCCGAACTATAGCGGAAGTAACTGAGGCGGAAGATAATTTACTTTCAATTGAATCTATACCTGAGCCCGATGGATATAATTTCATAAAGGCGAAGTCTGGAAGGGAACCGATGAAAATATTGTTGCCAGAATTTGATTTCGCCGTGATTTAAATAGACGTAAAAATGCCCAACCTGAATGAGTTTAAAATGCCGCTCTTATTAATGGACGTATAAGCTGAGACATATCCTTATTATTTTCATCACTGCCCGCAATTACAATGAGGAAAACATGTTTAAGGTTACAAAGCTGCTGCAGTGGATTATGTTTATAAACCCATCAAATGCAGACTTTTTAAGAGCCAAGGTGGCAGTATTTATTTATGAAAAATTTCCCTTTATTTTCCCCGGCCGATCATGATACCGATGATGAGGAATTTTTTTGTAATGCCTTTCAGGAAATAAACAAAATATTACCTGGCCTTCCTGCCTGCGATGGTATTAAAGCATTGGAAAAATTACAGTAATGTTCCGGATTATATTTTTTTAGATGAGAACATGCCGCGAAGTAATTGATTGGCATGTTTATGGGAAATAAAAAAATTGAGGCCTTAAAAAATATCCCTGTTGTTATATACTCAACGTCTATGCATTTAAATGAGAACAAGGCTAAAGCTAAAGATCTGGGCGCAATGTATTTCTTAGAAAGTACGCCTTCTCTCAATGAGCTTGTAAATTACCTGAAAAGCTTTGTGACAGGTTAAACTTGTATAAAAAGCTTTTGCTTTTTGGCTGAAAGTTGTTAGTAAGTTCTGTAAGAAATCGAGCCTCCCGCATTTTGAATTAAAGCCCCAATACGAATGTTTTCAAAGCACCATACGCTGGCTCAATCATCGTTGCCTGCTTTGCCTGATTCATTATTTCCCTTACTACATCTGGCACTGGCAGTTTTATTTTTAATAACGGCTCCACCACATCATAAAATTTAACAGGGTGGGCTGTCTCCAGGAAAATACCCTGTTTGCCGGGATAATGATCCAAATATTGTTGTAATGCAACATACCCTACGGCACCATGAGGATCAGATAAATAATTATATTCTTCATATAATTTTTGGATGGATTCTTTTGTTTGTTCATCATTAATGCGATAGGCAGATAATACATTTTTTAGATTTGGAAAATGATTGTCAAACAATTCAAGTACGCGAATAAAATTACTTGGGTCGCCAACATCCATTGCATTGGAAATAGTGGCAACTGCGGGTTGCGGTTGGTAGACTGCGGCGTGCATAAATTTCGGTACCACATCATTGGCGTTGCATGCAGCGATAAAATGATCTACAGGCAGGCCCGATTTTTTTGCAAGCAGGCCTGCACAAATATTCCCGAAATTTCCACTTGGTACACTGATTACCGGAGGATGAACTTTATCAAGCCATTGTTTAAAAGCAAAAAAATAAAAAAATTGCTGTGGCAACCACCTGGCAACATTAATTGAATTGGCTGATGTGAGGAATAATTTTTTGTTTAGCTCGTCATCTGCAAAAGCCTGCTTTACCATTTTCTGGCAATCATCAAAAGTTCCGTTCACTTCCAGGGTATGGATATTTTTTCCGAGGGTAGTAAGTTGTTTTTCCTGCACCATGCTCACTTTCCCTGATGGATATAGAATTACCACATCAACACCGTCGATATCATAAAAACCATCAGCGACTGCAGCACCGGTATCACCGGAAGTGGCAACAAGGACGGTAAGCTTTTTATCAATCCCTTTTACGAAGTACCCAAGGCAGCGGCTCATAAACCTGGCACCTATGTCTTTAAATGCAAGCGTATTGCCATGAAATAATTCCAGCGAAAAAGTATTTTCAGTTACGGGTAAAAGTGGTATAGGAAAATTCAGGGTCTCGTTCACAATTTCAAAAAGCTTGCTTTTGGGTATACAGTTACCAACGAAAGGTTTTATTACTTCAAAAGCAATTTCATCATTCGTATATTTTTCAATATTTTTTATAAGGGCTACATCAATCTGCGGGATAGTTTCCGGAAAATACAATCCCCTGTCGGGCGCCAGCCCTTTAATAGTGGCTTCTTTAAAATCTACGAGGGGAGATTTTCTGTTTATGCTGTAATATTTCATTCTATATTTTTGAACAGGTGCAATTTATCGGGCAACGGCATTGAAGGTCGATTCAGGATTACCAATTGAGGTACAATCAACTCTTCATAACCGTTACACCGTTCTGGTTGATTGAAGTAACATAGGTTTTATACGCTATCCCCAGTTTATCATAAACAGCTTTCATTCCCACTTCCACCAATGTAGCTGTTTTTTGGTTTTCACTAAGCATGAATAGTGAAGGGCCACTGCCGGAGATACCACCGCCTAACACACCTGCTTGCCGGGAGTTGGATTTTACTGCTTCAAATCCTGGTATCAATTTGCTTCGCACGGGTTCAATGATGACGTCTTTTAAAGAACGACTTATAAGTTCGTAGTCATTTTTGAGAAAACCGGTTACCAATCCTGCTACATTTGCCCATTGTATGACAGCGCTCTTCAGCGGAATTTCTTTTGGCAGAATTTCTCTTGCATACGAAGTCTTAATCTCTATCTGTGGATGAACGATGGTTATAAAAAGCGGCGGTGTTGTTAACTGAACAATATCCAGTGACAAGGTATCGCGTATCAATACAAGTCCACCATAAATACAGGGTGCCAGGTTATCAGCATGCCTGGCACCACTTGCAATCATTTCGCCTTCCATTGCAAATGCTACCAGTTGATTTTTACTGAATGGCCGGCCAAGCAATTCATTTGCAGCCACCACTACTCCTGCTGCACTAGCTGCGCTGGATCCTATTCCACTGCCCGGTTTTATCTGTTTATTTATTATGAGCTTAAAACCATTTTTATACTTCAGTTCATTTAGCATGGCTTGTAAGGCAACTCCGGCGATATTCTTATCTGCGGCTACTGGTAACAGGTATGCATCTGTATGTTGTATAACAATACCTGGCTCATCTTTTTTAATTAACTGCATGGTATCATAGGGCTCATTAAGGGCCATGCCCAGTATATCAAAACCACAACATAGGTTTGAAACGGAAGCGGGAGATTTTACAGTAACTGATTCCATGCTGAAGATCGAATGTTATATGAGGTATGTTGTTGGACGTTTGATAGATGAACTGATGTAATATCTTATCTCATCCATTATTTAAAGTATCAGATACGTGATGCCCGGATTATATCTGCAAAAACGCCACTTGCTGTAACATCTGCACCGGCGCCGGCGCCTTTTACTACCAATGGCTGATCTTTGTAACGATCTGTATAGAACAATACCACGTTGTCTTTTCCATACAGGTGATAGAGATCATGCTTCGGATCGATATGCTGCAGGCCAACGGCTGCTTTTCCATTTTTGTATGTTGCAACAAACTTCAATTTGTTTCCTGCAGTTGTTGCTTTATCATACATGGATTTAAAATGAGCCTCATGTTTTTCCATTTCAAGATAAAATTGATCTACTGTGCCTTCCATGCAGGATGCCGGCATAAAGGAATGGTTGCCGATATCTTCCATCTCTACCTGGTGCCCTGCCTCCCTTGCAAGGATCATGATCTTTCTCATCACATCTGTCCCACCAAGATCGAGACGGGGATCCGGTTCTGTATATCCTTCCGCCTGCGCCTGCTTTACCACTTCCCAAAACTTTCTGCTGCCATCGTAATTATTAAATACAAAATTCAACGTACCGCTCAGTACAGCTTCTATACTATTTACTTTGTCGCCGCTGCGCATCAGATCGTTTAAAGTGCCGATGATGGGCAGGCCTGCACCAACATTCGTTTCAAACAGGAACCAGGCATTAAATTCCCGTGAAAGCTCTTTTAGTTCTCTGTAATATTTATACGAAGAGGATGCTGCAATTTTATTACAGGCAACAACCGAAATACTTTTCTTCAGCAGTTTGGAATATGTGGCTGCTACCTTTTCATTGGCCGTGATGTCAACAAAAATCGCATTGCGCAAATTGAGGGCAATGATCTCATCACCAAATTGCTCAATATCAGCAACTGCACCTCCGGCAAGTCTCTCCTTCCACTCATCCAGCGCAATACCTTCTTCATTAATAATCATCGTACGGCTGTTACATATCCCTGTTAGCCTCAGTTGCAAATGCATTTGGCTGGTTAAATATCCAAGTTGTTTGTTGATTTGCCCTAAAAGCTTATTACCAACATTTCCTGCCCCTGCAAGGAAAATATTGACCTGCTTGTAAGATGTTTCAAAAAATTCTTCGTGAAGTATATTGATCGTCTTGCGAACATCGCTGGTTGCAATTACGGAAGAAATGTTTTTTTCTGAAGATCCCTGGGCAATCGCCCGGATGTTCACGCCATTTCTTCCCATGGCACTAAACATGCGACCACTTACCCCTGTATGATTCCTCATGTTGTCCCCTACCAGTGCCACAATGGAAAGATCAGTTTCGATTTTTAAAGGTGCTACTTTTTGCAGAGCGATCTCATTTGCAAATATAGTATCCACTGCATGCCTGGCCTGCTCTGCAAGATTCCCATCAATTGCAACACTGATTGAGTGCTCCGAAGAACTTTGAGTAATAAGGATGACATTTATCTTCTCATTACTAAGTGCCTCAAAAAGCTTTTTTGAGAAGCCAGGAATACCAACCATGCCACTTCCTTCGAGACTTATTAAAATGATATTATTAATGCTTGAAATGCCCCGGACAATGTTATCCTCCTTAACAGAATCCCGGAACTGGATATCCTTATTGGCTATCATTGTTCCGTGTTCACCCGGTGCGAAACTGTTTTTAATCCATACAGGAATATTTTTACTCATCACCGGCTGAATAGTGGGGGGATAAATTACTTTTGCGCCAAAATGAGACAACTCCATGGCTTCCTGGTATGAGATGTAAGGAATTATTTTGGCGTTGGCAGTAAGCCGTGGATCAGCTGTCATCATCCCGCTCACATCTGTCCAAATCTCCAGGCTGGAAGCATCTATCGCCGCGGCAATAATTGCTGCTGTATAATCCGAACCTCCCCTGCCCAAAGTTGTAGTGACAAAATTTTTATCAGCTGCAATGAAGCCAGGAACAATATAAACCGCCTCATCAGCAGACATGAAAAACTCCGTTATTTTTTTATTGGTTATTTTAAAATCCACTTCTGCTGCTGTATGGGCCGTATTTGTCAATATCAGTTCACGTGCATCTTTCCATAGAGCGAAAATCCCCGCAGCGTTGCAAGCTTCCGTTATGATACGGGAAGAAAGCCATTCACCATAGCTACTGATCCTGTCCTTAGACCTGACTGTAAGTTCACCCAGTAAAAAAATACCATTGCACAATTCCTGTATTTCATGACAGGATTTTATTACGAGCTCCTTAAACGCATCCTGTTGCTTTGTTGCCACAAGCTGCGCTACACAGTCAAGATGACGCTTCTCTAAAAGCACCAGCTTCTCTTTATAAAATACGTTTCCCTCAGCGGCAAGCGCAGCAGCGTCAAGGGGCAGATCCGTTATGCCTCCAAGCGCAGAGACAACAACAATGGACTTATCTTTTTTGATGCTGTCCTTCACGATCGCAACAACTTTAATAATATTTTCCGCATTGGCAACCGAAGTTCCCCCAAATTTTAAGACCTGCATGAAATGGAATTTGAAAGGTGATGTAGTCGTTCTACAGGATTTTTATGCCTAAACAATGCCGTGGTTAATATAGTTGTGTATAACCCTGGCGGGTTGACATGGCCCATGTTGAAGATATTACGGCTATCCTTGTATTCATTGAGTTAAGCTTGATAATTGATACTAAATTAACGATTATGGCTGAAAAAACAAGATTCTTAAAGGTTTAATGACGAGGGATTTCGTCAATGAAAAACTTCCACCGAATGATTATGCAAGCATGGCCTGTGATTTTATCCATTGTTTACAAAAGTTTTCAAAGCGCAATATTAATTTCTATCGATCAGAGAGTAAAATTGTATCACCAAAAAAGTTGTCCGGCCAAGCTTGTTTAAAGACGGCTTAATAAGAACGATCGCCTAAGTGAACCAGTCCAGAAACTGCGAATGAAACAGGTTCTAAATATTTTAATAAGAGTTATTTACTAAATACTATTTAACCATGGGGTTGAAAAGAGTTAAGGAAGAGTTTCACAGCGTTTTTCATCCAGGCTTTTTGCTTTGTGAAACTCCTCCCAAAACCTCCTATGGCTCTATGGA
>JACMPR010000204.1 GCA_014377385.1 Ferruginibacter sp.
CGGAATCAGTGCAAATAGGTACAGGCGTGTTTGATGGTGAAGTAATATCTGAAGCGGCCATTTTTTTGCCTCTTAAAACCATGAACAGGCACGGGCTTATAGCGGGAGCGACTGGAACAGGGAAAACTAAAACCCTGCAGATGATTAGCGAATTTTTGAGTGATGCGAGTGTGCCGGTGCTGTTGCTCGATATAAAAGGCGACCTGAGTGGAATTGCGGCCGCAGGAAGTTCCAATGATAAAGTGGTTGACCGTTATCAAAAATTAAAACTTGCCTATAATCCCGCCTCGTTTCCGTCCGAATTGATGACACTTACAGGCAAAAACGGAATTCACCTTAGGGCAACAGTTAGTGAGTTTGGCCCGGTACTCTTAAGTAAGATTTTGGGCCTCAATGATACTCAGGGCGGTGTAGTAGCGTTGATTTTTAAGTATTGCGATGATAATAAAATGCCCCTGCTTGACCTGAAGGATTTTATTAAAGTGTTGCAATATATTGGCGATGAGGGCAAAGCTGAGATCGAAAAATTGTACGGTAAGATATCTACCACCTCTACAGGAACCATCTTAAGAAAAGTGATAGAATTACAACAACAAGGTGCGGATGTTTTTTTTGGTGAAAAAAGTTTTGAGGTGGACGACCTTATGCGGATCAGCAGTGAAGGCAAAGGAATGATCAATATTTTAAGGGTGTCCGATCTCCAGGATAAGCCAAAATTATTTTCTTCGTTTATGTTGCAAATGCTGGCCGAGTTATATGCCAGTTGTCCGGAGGAGGGCGACCTGGACAAACCCAAGCTGATTATGTTCATTGATGAGGCGCACCTGATATTCCAGGAAGCAAGTTCAGAACTTGTTCAGCAAATTGAGACCATTATTAAGCTTATCCGTTCCAAAGGAATTGGTATTTTCTTTTGTACCCAGAACCCGATGGATGTTCCCGCAAGCGTACTCGGGCAATTGGGATTGAAAATCCAGCATGCTATGCGGGCGTTTACTGCGGCAGACAGGAAAGTAATTAAACAAACTGCCGAAAATTATCCTGAAACTGATTTTTATAAAACAGAAGACCTTATCACCCAGTTAGGTATTGGGGAGGCACTTGTAACGTTGCTCAATGAAAAAGGAATTCCAACTCCGCTCGCGCATGTTATGCTTTGCTCGCCAAGAAGCAGGATGGATGTGCTTACAGATGCAGAAGTGAACGACATCAATGCCAAATCCAAACTGGTGACAAAATACAACCAGGTTACCGACAGCATTAGCGCTTATGAAATGCTAACTGCGAAACTGGCGGAGGCCACAGAAAAAACTACTGCTGCCCAAGTCGATTCAACTTCAAAAAAAACTGCTAAAGAGGAGCCTTCCACTTTTGAAAAAGTGACCAACAATACGGTTGTAAAAAGTATGTTGCGTACCGCAGGCAATGGAATTGTAAGAGGATTGTTGGGAGCTTTAGGATTAGGAGGAAGAAGTGGTACTAAAAAGAAGTCAGACTGGTTTTAATTTCATATAATATAAATTGAACCCCAAAGCAAATAGTAATATTTTTTTCTTGAGCAAAAAAATTGGTTTCCTTAGCTAAAATTGCATGGTTAAATTTGTATAAAAGTAGCGGCCGGAGTATTTTCTTTTAAACCTAGCTTTAATCAAGGCTCCATTAAATGGGCTTGTGGCAAATAAATCCAACGATACCGAAATATTCCAGGTAACTACAAACCTGTACCCCGGGAAACAATTATATTCCCTTCCTAAATTACTAAAGTAAAAGATGACGGATAGTCCATGTTCGAAGGGTCAACACATTGATAGGTATAAGACTTAAAATGCTAACATCAATTCTATTGCCGTAAAAATAGGCATAATAACCTTCCTTCTTAAGATTCAATGGGTAAATGATGTTCCCCATTTCTGGATTTTTGGTCAATGCATCTCTTAAATTATTCATTGCACTATTTTTTGCGTCACCCTGCTTTTGTTGTGAATTTACTTCTTCAACTTTTTTACAGCTATTGAGTAGAGCAGCCATTATTATAGTAAAAGATAAAAATTTGAAAAGCGACTTTTTTCGTGATAATAAAGTATTATAAAAAGATCTCGGGCTTGATTGTTTATGGAGTGTTTTAAGGCAATTGGCATGGCCCCGAATGAAAGAATACCAGCAATGCGCAATGTGCCGTCAAAGTTTTTATTTATTCTAAACCAGTAGTTAGATAAAGAAAGAAAGTGATTTATTTCGCCCTGCGGAATTTTTAAAAATGGATTCGCTTGTTTATTCACAAGTACAGGCAATAATAAGAGCAATTAATAGGGTGTTTTCACCCTTTTTTTAGAATAAGTATTTATTGATGCTGGTGTAAAAATAACCTAAAATAAAAATTTAATGTTATGATATTCAGTAGAATAAGACCAAATGTAAGCAGAATACATTTCGAAGTTTTTTTAAAAATAGTTTTGAAAAGACTTGGATAATGGTAAATTCCACATTATCTTCGTTTCGGTTTTTCATAGGATATTGGATTTTAAAGCGGGACTAGATTTCTATCTTGGTCCCTTTTTTATGTTTTATACTATCCGTAATCAACACCCCGATCAGGCGCCTTCCTTTTCAAAAAGTAGCTTTGATATTATTTAGGGTAATCCTATTTTACCTTTCAGGTCTGTAAGAATCCTGTTTTCTGCCCTTAGGAAATTAATCACTTTCCACAGTCGTTGTTTTTTATGTTGCCTGCAGTTGGTTTCAAGGTCAGCTATTGAAACCGGGCCTGTTTTAAGTATTTCTAATATATGCTCAGTTATCATTTTAAATTCTTCATCAGACAAAACGTCTATTTTATTATTAATGCAATTGTCACAAATACCGCAGGCCTGAATTTTAGTGTCGTTAAAATAATTTCCTATCCAGATACTCCTGCATCTCTTCGTGTCAGCAATATACCCTGTCATCGCATCCATTCTTGCTAGGTAGTTTTGTTTGCGCAATAATAAAGCGGCGGTATTTATTTTAAAGCTATCAGCGTACATTCTATTTCTTAACAAAGTTATTTGTGGCTTATCATTTTGCGGTGCGTAACGGACGATATGGTATTGGTGAAGTGTTGCCAGTTGTACTTTTACCTCATTCACCGAATCACCCATAAATTTTGCGAGGAGGGTTTCATAGATTGTTGCAGGATAATCAAATATTCCCTCGTAAGTGCGAAGCAATCCTTTTATCATCGAAGAAAGAGCCGGTTGTTGCACTTCAAATTCAGCGAGGTCGCTTTTGGAAGTGGTAAATACAAGCGTGGAAGGTTTAAAAAAAACTTCCGTATAATTTATGAGGCCTTCCTGCGATAAAGTCTTCAGTCCGTAGGTGGTTTGTAAAATATTTAGCTTAAAATTTTCAGTAAAAACGGCTATGTCAAAATCAAATGACTGTTCTTCCCCTATCCCGGCTGGCACCTGTAAATAATTCATCAGGTCGGTATAGAGCTTTTTAATCGCCATTTCCCCGGGGAAACGGATATCCGTAAGCAAATACAGGTCCTCCGTTTCCTTCGCATGGTGCAGCAGCACGGCATATGCCCTTCTTCCGTCCCTGCCAGCCCTGCCAGCTTCCTGGTAATAATTCTCCAGGTTTTCCGGAACATCATAATGCACCACCGTTCTTACATCCGGTTTGTCAATGCCCATACCAAAAGCATTGGTTGCCACCATCACCCTGGTTTTGTTTTTGATCCAGTCTTCCTGGCGTATAGTTCTTTGTTCGTTATTAAGGCCTGCGTGATAGTAAGCCGCATTAATCCTGTTTAATTTTAACAGGTCGGTAACCTGTTGTGTTTGTCGCCGGCTTTTACAATAAACGATTGCAGTTCCTCCAACCTGCTGCAATATTTCCAGCAGCTTCGTTTGTTTGGAAACCGGTTCAAAAATACTGTACGAAAGATTTGGCCGGGCAAATGATTGTTGAAAAACCAGGTGGTCTTTTTTAAAATGCAGCTTTTCACAAATATCATTTTGTACCGGTAGTGTAGCCGAAGCCGTTAGAGCAATCAAAGGAACTGCTGGCAATTCTTCCCGTAGGTTGGCGATCCGCAGGTACGAAGGCCGGAAGTCATATCCCCATTGAGAAATACAGTGTGCTTCATCGATGGCAATAAGGCAAGGCTTTACAGCAGGGAGAAACTCCAGGAATAATTTCGTTTCCAGCCTTTCAGGTGAAACATATAAAAATTTATAATTACCAAAGGCAGCATTTTGGAGGGTTTGCTTTACCTCATTAAAATGCATGCCCGAATAAATGGCCAATGCAGGGATCCCTTTTTTTTTAAGATTTTCTACCTGGTCTTTCATCAGGGCAATTAGCGGACTAACAACAAGACAGACGCCTTCCATCATCATGGCAGGCACTTGGAAACACACGGATTTTCCGCCGCCGGTTGGCAATAATGCAAGCACGTCTTTTTTGGAGACAACTGCCTGTATAATTGCTTCCTGCAATGGCCGGAAGGTATCATGGCCCCAGTATTTTTTTAATATTTCATGCTCGTTATCCAACCTTCAATGTTTGTTACATGTGAGGGGTTGAAGTTATAAAACCTTTTTTATAAAAAGCCTTACAGAGTTAGCCGCAAGTACAACATCGCTGAATGCCATTGCAAGTGCGGCGAGTGTGGGGGTTAATAAGCCGATGGCGGCTATGGGAATGGCAACCACATTATATAAAAATGCCCAAAAAAGATTTTGTTTAATGGTTAGGTAAGTATGGCGGCCAAGTGCAAGCGCTTCGGGTAAATTTTTGAGGCCGTGATTCATCAATATCACATCGGCGCTTTGCATAGCTATTTGCGTGGCCTCGCTGAGCGAAATACCTAGCGTAGCTTTTGCAAGCGCAGGCGCATCGTTGATGCCATCACCCACCATGGCAGTGGGCATTTTAAGGTCCAATTCAGTTATTCTTTCAAGTTTTTGGAGTGGAGATTGCTCTGATAATACCGTATCTATGCCGAGTTCTTTTGCAACTGCAACGCATTTTTCTCTGCGGTCTCCACTCAGCAGGATGGTTTTAATATGATGATCATGCAGCCATTTTACAACCATGGCCGCTTCCTGTCTTACTTCATCTTTTGCATCTATCCAGCCAATAAGTTCTTTATTTTTTAAAATAAAAACACTGTGATTATTATCTGTCAACTTTGCGGGTAATATTTTAAACGATCCGGACTCATATACATTACCGTTACCGTCCTCTGCTTTAATGCCTGTACCTTTTATTTCATTAATGCTTTTCCATCTTGCAGGGGAATTATTTTTCCACTCATCTGCAATAGCTTTTGCCAATGGATGGTTGGAAAATTTATGAAGTGAAAAGGCAACCTGTTTAAATTCCGCTTCATCAATAAAGGCTTTGTAAGCAGAGATTATAAAAAGCCCCGTGGTTAATGTGCCCGTTTTATCAAAAACAACCTGGCGGATAGTCTTAAAAGATTCAAGGCTGGAGGCATTGCGAAAAAGAATTCCCTTCTTAGCAGCCCGGCCAAGTCCTACGGCAATGGCAGCCGGCGTTGCAAGCCCCATCGCACAGGGGCAGGAAATTACAAGTACGGCAATAGCACGCATGAGCGAGTCGCCCCCACTGATATCAAACACATACATATTAAGGAAAAAGGTTGCCAGGGAAATGCCAATTACCAGTGGCACAAATATAGCGCTGATCTTATCAGCAAGTTTCTGCATCGGGGGTTTTTCTGCCTGCGCATGCTGCACCATTTGCAATATGCCTGAAAGTACGGTATCCTTACCGGTGGCGGTTACCTGCGCTTTAATAATTCCGCTCTCTAATAAACTCCCGCCAATCAACAACCCCTTTTTTTCTTTGAATACAGCCGCACTCTCACCGGTGATGATGGCTTCATTCACCATACAGTCTCCCCATAAAATCTTGCAATCAATAGGGATGAGTTCGCCGCTCTTTATTAAAATAAGATCACCGGTTCTTAATTGTGAATTTTCTACAGGGAATACCTGTTCTTTATGCTGATCGTCAAATGCGATCATATTTGCCATTACTTTTTGCGACCTGGCCAACGATTTTATGGCCCGTTGGGTGGATTGTATAGACGTTTCTTCCAAAAAATTCCCCAAAAAAACCAACGTAATAATGGAAGCGGAAGTTTCAAAAAATAAGTAGCCGCTACCCAATTGTAAAATGGCACCGGTTAAACTATATACAAAGGATGCCAATGCGCCCAATGCAACCAGCACATTCATATTCGGCATTCCGTTTTGAAGACTTTTTACGGCGCTCCTTCCAAAAAACCAAATGCCCACTACGAACACCGGCAGGCAAATGAGCCCTTGTATCCAGGGGTTCATGAGCCAGTGCAAAGGCAACCAACTGTGTAGCATGTGAAGCATTAGCACCAGAGTAAAAGGAAGTGTAAAAAGAAAGCGTTGTTTGTTAGTTGACAGGAAACGTTTCTTTTCTTTTAGAGCGGATGTTTCATCAATGACTTTATAACCTAATGTATCAATACCTTTCTTTAATTTGGATATTGCCGTATGCTGTTTATTAATAAAACTTACGGCACCATCAATAGGATTCACTTTTATATCCTGCATGCCCTCTTTCTGCAAAAATTTATTTACTGTTAAAGCACAATTGCTGCAGGTCATTCCTTCTACTTTCCAATCTACCTTTTCCATCTTGCAAAATTATCTTATGCTGTGATCCCGTATTTACTAAATATGAAATTTATCTTTGCATCATGGTTGTGTATTTTAGTCTGGAAAATATCGATGAAGCTGCGATGGCATTTTTAAGTGCAATTGCCGGCGAAAAAGTAGTTGCTTTTCACGGTGAAATGGGTGCCGGTAAAACTACTTTCATTCATGCTGTTTGTGAATGCCTGCAGGTAAAAAGCACCGTGAGTAGCCCAACATTTCCAATAATCAATGAGTATGTTTCTCTAAACGGCCATCATATTTTTCACATGGATCTATACCGGTTAAGGAATGAAGAGGAGGCACTAAATGCAGGTGTAGAAGATGCGTTGTATTCCGGCAACTTATGCCTGGTGGAATGGCCTGAAAAAGCTGCTGGTATTTTTCCTGAAAACACGATCCATTGTTATTTAACGGTTGTGCATCATAATGAACGTAAGCTGCAAATAAATTTGTAATTTGTAAAAGTTTAAACTGTAACCACGAAGGCGCTTTTAAGAAATGCAGCCTCTCAATTCTTTTAATAATATGGCAACATCAAAACCATTTGTATCACCCTCCTTTTCATATGAAACACTGGAAGAAACCCTCGACATAAAGCCAAAGGGTGAAGAAATGTGTATCGGAATACCCAAAGAAACTTCTTTTAATGAGAACAGGATCGCATTAACACCGGAAGCAGTGGGCGTGATCATTGCAAACGGACACACAGTTAATATCGAGACCAACGCAGGTGTTGGCGCAAATTACAGCGATAAGGATTACAGTGAAGCAGGTGCAAAGATCATTTATGATAAAAAAGAAATTTTTAACTGCAGCACAATTGTGAAGAGCGCACCGGTCAGTGAGGCAGACTGTGAGTTACTAAAACCAAATACTTATATTATTTCTCCCATACACCTTGCCGTTATGAAGAAGAATATCCTGGAGAAAATGATGGAGAAAAGGATAACAGCATTGAGCTTTGAAAACCTTAAAGATGCCAGCGGACACAATCCTATTGTAAGGAGTATGAGCGAAATTGCCGGAAGTGCTGTAATGCTTGTAGCCGGACAGTACCTAAGCAATGCCAACAATGGCAAAGGTGTATTGGTTGGGGGTATAAGCGGAATACCGCCTACAAAGGTCATCATTATTGGGGCTGGCATTGTGGGCGAATATGCTGCAAGAACAGCTTTAGCAATGGGGGCCAGTGTAAAAATATTTGACAATAGCATCTACAGGCTTAAACGATTGCAAAATAATATTGGCGGTCGCTTATGGACCTCCGTTATTGAACCAAAGATCCTTGGCAAACAGTTAAAAACCTGTGATGTGGCAATTGGGGCACTGAGTGGTGCAGCAGGCAGAACGCCTGTGGTGGTAAGCGAAGAAATGGTAAGTAATATGCGACCTGGAAGTGTGATCGTTGACGTTAGTATTGATCACGGTGGTTGTTTTGAGACAAGCATGGTTACAACCCATGAAAAGCCGGTTTTTAGAAAATACGATGTAATTCATTATTGTGTACCAAATATTCCGAGTGGTTTTGCCAGGACAGCTTCCCAGGCTATCAGCAATGTATTAACGGCCCTTTTGCTGGAGACAGCAGATGACGGTGGTATAGACAATGTTATCTGGTATAAAATCAATATCCGCAGCGGCATTTATTTATTTAAAGGAAGCCTGACCAACATTCACCTGAGCGAAAGATTCGACCTGAAATATACAGATCTGAATTTATTGATCGCAAGCAGGAGATAAGAGTGTTGATAAACTTTTTGGTACACCCTAAAGTGCAAAATTTCCCCCTTATTTGTACGCTCCAATATCAATCACTTCTGAACAAAAATTATATTCCTGTTTATCATTACTGCTGATAATAATGGTTTTTTCTTTTGCATATTCGCCGATAAGCCTGTGGTATAGGGCAATGCCATCTTCATCTAAATTTGTTGTAGGTTCATCTAATAATAAAACAGGAACAGCGCTAAAAAATGCCTGGCCCAGTTTAAGTCGTTGCTTCATACCGCTACTAAAGTAACGAACCTGTTTACCTGCTGCTTTTTCCAGGCCCACTTCCTGCAGTATAGCGGGGATAGTTTTGATAAATTTTTTAAAAACGGAATGAAAATTCAGCAATTCAGTCGCGGTCATTTCTTCAATTAATTCAAGGTAGGGAGCGGCGATGGAAAGTTGTTGCACTGGCTGCGTAATGGCGCCCCCACTAGCCTTCAGGTACTCAACGGTGCCTTCTGTTTGCATAAGTGCGCCGGAGATTACCTGTAGCAGGGTAGATTTACCGGAGCCGTTCGGACCGGTAATGGCATAAGTTTTATGGCGCAAAAAAGTATGGTTAAATTTCCGGAATATCCACTCCCTGTTAAATCGTTTGCCCGTGTTGGTTAGTCTGATCTCCATACCCTAACCCCTAAAGGGCAATTGAAAGCGTTAATTTAATAATAAATGATAAAGACTACAAACGGCGACGAAACTATATAAGCCATATGGATTATTCATCATCCATGCTTCCTTTACTGAAGCGCTTGATGATTCCCCTGCCACTCTCCCTGATAAAGGTAACAATTTCATCCCTCTCATCTGTTGCAGGTAATTCTTCTTCTATAAAATTGAGCGCCTGTGAAGTGTTTAAATTTTTATTATAAATGATGCGATAGATATCAAGTATCTGGTTGATCCTGTCCAGTGAGAAACCCCTGCGTTTTAATCCTACAGAATTTACCCCGGCATAGCTTAAGGGCGTGCGGCCGGCTTTTATATAAGGTGGAACGTCTTTGCTTACCAATGATCCACCTGCAACAAATGCATGCTGACCAATATGAACGAATTGGTGAATGGCACACATACCGGCAAGAATGGCGTTGTCGCCCAGGATCACATGGCCAGCCATCTGGGTATTGTTGCTCATGATACAATTGTTGCCTACAATACAATCATGCGCTATATGGCTATAGGCCATAATGAGGCAATTATCGCCAACCTTGGTCGTCCATTTGTCCTTACTGCCGCGGTTGATGGTCACAAACTCACGGATCGTTGTATTGTCGCCGATCTCTACCGTAGTATTTTCTCCTTCATACTTCAGATCCTGCGGAATACCAGCTATCACTGCCCCTGGAAAAATACGGCAATTGTTTCCGATACGGGCTCCTTCCATAATAGTTACGCTGCTACCGATCCAGGTTCCTTTGCCAATCTCTACATTCTGATGTATAACACTAAACGGGTCAATTTTTACATTGTTGGCCAGTTTGGCATTTGGATGGATGTACGTGTGGGGATGAATCATTTATTAAATTGGAGATTTGTTAAGTTGAAAATTTGATGCGTTGTTATCGGTAAATTTTCTTGCGCCTGCATTTTAAAAATAGATATTTTATAACTTATTGATGGATCTGGAACTTTTCTACATTCATAAGATTTTCTGTCAGTAAATTTCAGATCAGGTTACTTTCGTTTTACCAGCTGCGCTGTAAAATCGCCTTCCGTACAAAGTTTATTCCCTACATATACATTGCCCCTCATTACACAAATACCCCTGCGAATCGGTTCTATCAGTTCCATTTTTAATATCATCGTATCACCGGGCACTACTTTCTGTTTGAATTTGCAATTGTCCACCTTCAGGAAATAAGTGTCATAATTTCCGGGGGGCATAGCATTTATGCAAAGAAGGCCACCCGTCTGAGCCAGGGCTTCTATCTGTAAAACCCCCGGCATCACGGGGTTGCCCGGAAAATGTCCCTGGAAAAAAAACTCATTGAAAGTTACATTCTTAATTCCTACAATGGTATTGTCATTCAGTTCAATGATTTTATCTACCAGTAAAAATGGATAACGATGCGGCAGGGTTTTTTCAATGTATTCCAACGTGTAAACCGGTGCGGCATTAGGATCGAACACCGGGATACCTTTTGTGTGTTTGTTTTTCTTAATATATTGTTTTATTTTTTTCGCAAACTCTACATTACTGCTATGCCCGGGCCTGTTGGCAATGATGTGGGCTTTAATGGGATAACCGATCAATGCCAGGTCACCGATAATATCCAGTAGTTTATGCCG
>JACMPR010000205.1 GCA_014377385.1 Ferruginibacter sp.
AAAGCGATCTTATTCAACAGCTTTGTTGCTACCATGCCTGCTTCGTAGCCGCTATTGTGCCCATTAAAATCTATGGCCTCCTGGTGCACAGCACTATTGTTTATGGCCGCCCTGGCGTATGCGGCTAACCTAAAATGGCTGTGCACTTCGTCCTGGCTAAAAAACCTGTACTTAAAATACAATGAACCGCCCTCGGCAGCGAGGCCTTTGTTTCGGTTACTCAAAAAAACTTCAGCATGCATCATCACTTTTTTTGAAATACCCCACATGATCTCGGGTAACAGGTGATAATTATATTTACCGGATCCATTTTCATTCATTAATATATTATTTGCCCGTACACCAATGCTTTTCGCTGCCATATTACTTGCCGGCTCCGACCAGGTAAATAATTCCTGCGCCTGCAAATCAATTGTAGCAAATGAAATGACTATTAAAAGGATTATTCTCATGAAGGTGATTTTAGATTTCCTGAACTTTTTAGAAAAAATACAGTTAGACCGCCTGCCGTAACCCCTTGCATTCAGTGGTTTCGACAGGCGGCAAATGACCGTTTACTTCTCCTGTTTCATTGTAGAATCAGCGAAGAAATGGACCTTAAATTGTTACATGGAAAATACGTGACCCCGGATTGATACCTTCCTTGCTGCAACAGCTTCCGGCAACACCTGTTTTATAACAAGCCATCTTGGTGAATCCCTCATTTTTTTTAAATTCTTTTGAAGAAACAAACCCTTTGTCAAGTACCTGTATGGTCGTCTCACCCTGGAGTGTTTGATCCTTGATACGTAGGAAATGGAAGATCATTCCGTCAACTTTAACATGTGAATCAGTTGCTACCTGCTGGTTGTTAAAGCGCACATTGGCACTAAGTTTTGCAACGTGAAAACCTGCGTCTTCAACTTTTTTCTTCAGCAGGTCAAAATCAACTTTTGCATCAGGCTTAAAACTAATCAGGAAAATTGAATTTTTAATGTCTGCCTTTATATCGGCGACATAATCGATCGATCTTAATGCTTTGTTAATGGAATTACTGCACATGCTGCAGGTAAGGCCGCTTGCCTGCAGGCTTACGTTGGTAACCTGGGCAAAGGAATTAACAGAAACTAAAATGGCTACTGCCAGGAGAAAATTTTTCATTGTGTATATTTTTGATAATTAATAAATGTGCGCATTACTGCATCGCATACTTTAAGTAGCTTGACTTCACTTATTAAATATCAAATCCGAAAAACACAATTTCGTAGAAATATCGGAGGTCCCGAATATGGCTGTGGGAGAATTGTATGAAGAAGATTTTTTTTATTTCCAGTCATAACCGGCGAGTAAAAAGAAGGCTGCAGAATCAATGCCGCCATGGGGGAAACAAAAACGTTGTCATCGCTGGAAACGTTCTTATGAGCATCTGCAAGTTTATAAAACTTATGCTCATCGCTGCAACAACCACCTTTCTTTTCCTTCATCCCGCAGCGGCCACATTTACCAGTTGCAGTATCATAAAAGTCAATGCCTGCCTGTTTGCCCATGCAATAATGGATTTCCATAGCAATGCCGGAAGACACTGTCATGTAAATCATAGTCACCATAAAGAGCATGAACTTTTTCACGGTGTAAAGATAATAAGAATCAGGGAGAAAAGGCAATAGAGAACAACCGACCCGGTAGACAAATATAAGTAGTGGCAAAATTCACTCAATAAGTCAAAAGAAATAACGTGTAACCGATATTTTTTAACAACAACTTTTAATTTTCAAATTTTTATTAGAATTCCAGGCCTCTTTTAATATTATTTTTCAATTACTATAATATTCAAAGGCGAATCGTGTTTGTTGATTTATTATGCAACTATTCATTTTTTAACCCATTACCCTATTGATTTAATTAACAAACCACCATTGTATCCCAAAACGCAATAAAGCCCCCTGGGTTGGGTAATGAGGAACGGCGGAATTATTATTTACGAATCCGAATCCGTTTTTAACGCTGACCGTGTTTAAATTTTCTCCGCGTACATAGCCGCTGAATCCCTTGATACGAAAATGTACAAATAAACTCACGTCCGGAAGGTTCTTTAAAATAAATGTATCCTGCGGAACAAATTGCGAAATTAATGGCGAATAATTATTTGCTTTATAAGCGGTGTAATACCTGACTTCAAGTCCGGTACTTAGTTTTAAATTCTTAAACAATTTTGCTTCGTAAGCAAGGCGGCCTCTTGTAAAAAAAAGAGGAACTTTTATCGGACTGGCGCCATCAGTTTGCTGTAACGTTGCATCTGCATAGTAGTTCCAATTTTTACTGATCCTGAGCTTTTTGAAAGCAAATACCTGCAACAGGTTTATCGGCTTGCTATATTGAGTGCTATGATAATAGTCTGAAAAATAAGTATAGTTTGTTAAAAGATGGTTTCTAAAGCCAAGTGTAAAAAAAGTATTTGTTGCCGTTGCCCCAAACGATGTGATATTTTCTTTATTAAAATTATTGTTGTTACCCAGGTTGTAAGAGGAACGGTTGTCAAAAATAAAAGAGGCAGTACGGTTTACATTCGTGAAAAACAGGTGGACATCTCCCAGCTTTTTGTTAAGGTATCTGCTTAAACTTGCAGCAACTTCGTAATCGCCGCCATTAAATCCATTTAGGTAGAACGACCCTTTTAAGAGCACATCCCATTTTTTATTTCTTGTACGGTTCCTGTATTCTCCATGAATGATGATATTATGATCTGAGAGGTCCCCGGACCTAAGAGTTCCCCGGATACTTTGATATGTAATACCTGCTAAAAAAAACTGGGCGGTATTTTTTGTGTCGGGAAACTGGATGAGCGAAAAATCATTGTTAATCAGTTTCCATTTTTCAGCTCTTGTAAATGTATCCCGTGGCCGGTCTATTTGGATATTATACCAATCCTTGTAAATAGCTGAATCAGGCCACACATCAATAAAGTTATATTGATAGGAATTGGTTGATAAGCTGTATTGGGCACGCAGTTTCGGGTAAAATAAATATTCAGTAGTTGAGTCGTTAATGATCAAAGAATCTTTTTTACCAACGTCGTAACTTTGCCGGAAAAAGAAATTAAAATCCTTGTAGGTATTGCCTGTAGAAATGGTGGTTACAAATGGGTTGCTGGTAAATTTAATATCGTTTCCAAGGTTAACGGGAACGCTGAAACGTGATTTACTGTTGGGATCAAGCAGGAAGGAATCATTCCGAATTCCCCCGTTTTGAGAAGCACGGATCGTATTCCCAACGACTATGAGGTAAGCATTGTATCGCTTCCGTTTGCCTTGATAATTCCCATACAACCGGTAGGCATTATGGTTGTTGTTTTGTGAAGTAAACAAGCCCGGGGCGCTGATCAGGCGGTAATCAAATCCCACATTAAGATTGGGTCGGGGATTTTGGGTATGGGCAGCTTTTAACATTTGCTCCTTACCGCTGGCAAGCTGGTAACTTAAGGACGAGAACGGCCTGGTAGTTTTATAAAATTTAGAATTTTCCAGTGTGAATTTATAAACATCGAACGAATGAAAGCCTGCATCCCATCCTGCTTTGGTATAGGGTTGAAAAATAAGCGGGAATGCCGCGGCACCGTTGTTTCCCAGGTATTGCCAGAAAGAGGGCACTGGAAAGTAGTTATCAAAATCATTTATAGATGAATCAAGCGTGTTGCGCCGGGTAGAGTCCAGATAGCGGTAAGTAATATTTATAGAATCCTTTGCATCATCCCTGTGTTCAAATCCCAACGAATCTTTCCTCGGTGCGCCATTTTTTTGTGCAGCAGGATTGGAATCATTGGGGGTTTGGGTAGTGGTGGATTTTATACTTTTTGTCTTTTGCATCACCCGGTCAATCTGAGCAAAAGAAGAGGTGAGCAAAAGCGAAAATAATATTGTAAAGACTGGTCTTTTCATTTATCCGGTAGCAGAGATTATAGGCCTGCGATCAATTCCTTAAAAATATGCGTAAGCTTCGGCTCAGCATGTTTCGCGGCCTCCAATACTTCTTCATGGGTAATTACATTTTCTTCTTCCCGGATACCAACATCGGTGATTACGCTGATGGCAAAGCAGGGTATTTGCATGTGGTTCGCTGCAATCACTTCCTGTACCGTGCTCATTCCAACCGCATCACCCCCTAAAACCTGGATCATCTTATACTCTGCTCTCGTTTCAAATGTGGGGCCAGTAACGCTTACGTAAACGCCCTGTTTAATATCTATCCCTTTGGCTGCAGCAATGGCCCTTGCTTTTTGTATAAGTGCTTTGCTATATGCTTCGCTCATGTCAGGAAACCGTGGGCCAAATTCTTTCTCATTTTTTCCGATCAAAGGATTTGGCGTAAACTGGCTGATGTGATCGCTGATGATCATAATATCACCAACCTTGTAGTCGGTGTTCACTCCTCCTGCTGCATTACTAAGTAACAACGTCTTTATTCCAAGATATTTCATCACCCTGATCGGGAATACAATTTCGTTTGCAGCATATCCTTCGTAATAATGAAAACGGCCTGCCATCGCAATCACTTTCTTCCCACTCAATTCACCCAATATCAATTTCCCGCTATGCCCTTCCACCGTGCTAACAGGAAAATGTGGAATGGCGCTATACGGAATCTCTTTTTCAATGCTGATTTCACTGGTAAAACTTCCCAATCCGCTACCTAAAACGATGCCTACCACTGGTTGTTCGTTATACTGAGAACGGATGAATGCCACCGCCTCGTTAATTTTCAAAATCATAAGCAAAATTTAAATTAAAGTGCGCCAAAGATAGCGTAAGAAGTTGTTAGAAACGTGATAAAAGGAGGATTCTTGTTACTCCTGCCACACCCCCGAATTAGTATGCCCCGTCCCTCTTAGAGTGTCAATGTCTTTTTATATCTTCGCCAAAATTTTTCAATATGAACCTACACGAATACCAGGCCAAGCAACTACTGAAAAAATACAATGTGCCTGTGCAGGAAGGGATTGCATGCAGCACTCCCACAGAGGCTGAAGAAGCATATCGCCAGATTCACACACTGTATTCAAGCAAATTTGCAGTTGTAAAAGCCCAGATACATGCCGGGGGACGCGGTAAGGGAACTATCAAAGGAAAGGATCAACGTGGTGTTGCTGTAGGAAAATCTGCTGAAGACGTAATGACAATCGCCCGCAATATCCTCGGCGGAACATTGGTTACTATACAAACCGGCCCCGAAGGAAAACTGGTAAGTAAAGTCTTGGTAGCACAGGATGTTTATTATGATGGAGCAAACCCTGTAAAAGAATTTTATCTTTCCATATTACTTGACCGCACGAAGGGCCAGAATGTTGTGATGTATAGTACGGAAGGCGGAATGAATATTGAAGATGTGGCACATGATACGCCGGAAAAAATATTTAAAGAATGGGTAAATCCGGGTGGAATGCTGCAGGGTTTCCAGGCAAGAAAAATTGCCTTTAATTTAGGTTTGAGCGGGGAGGCATTTAAGAATTGCGTAAAATTTGTAACTAATTTGTACAATGCTTACGTTGATCTCGATTGTGGAATGCTGGAAATAAATCCGCTGTTTAAAACCAGTGATGAAAAGATCATTGCCGTGGATTGCAAAATGAATGTGGATGACAATGCGCTGATGCGTCATGCAGATGTGGCAGCATTGAGAGACACCTCCGAAGAAGATCCAACAGAAGTGGAGGCAGGTAAATTTAACCTGAATTTTGTGAAACTTGATGGCAATGTTGGCTGTATGGTGAATGGCGCAGGCCTTGCCATGGCTACCATGGATATGATCAAACTTAGCGGCGGCGAGCCTGCAAATTTCCTGGACGTAGGTGGTGCAGCCAATGCACAAACGGTAGAAGCTGGTTTCAGAATCATCTTAAAAGATCCGAAGGTAAAGGCAATATTAATAAATATATTTGGCGGTATTGTTCGCTGTGATCGTGTAGCCCAAGGCGTTATTGATGCTTACCAAAGCATTGGAACCATCAACATACCGATCATTGTTCGCCTGCAGGGAACCAATGCCGATGTAGCAAAAAAACTTATCGACGAAAGCGGCCTGAAAGTGCAAAGTGCAATTCTGTTGAGTGAAGCGGCAGCGTTGGTAAATAAGGCCGTAGCTTAAAATGTAGAAACCGGCGGCACAAGTCAGTTAATAAATTATTACTAAAATCCCGTTTTAACGGGATTTTTTTATGGCGCAAAACATTTTTTTATAAAAACCGGGATGGCATTTTACCGAAACCCTGCCGCATCGATGCAAGGGATGAGTGCCGGAGCGGCAATCCCCCTGATCATTATTTGACAAAAGATGCAGACTCTCTATCGACCTCAATTTTTTATTATAGTATTAGCAGCTTTCATTTAAATTGCAGCAACATAACCGTATTAACATGCAGTTTCGCGATGCAACTTTAAAAGATCTACCGATCATCGTTGCAATTTATAATTCCACTATTCCCGGGCGAATGGTGACGGCTGATACCACGCCCGTTTCGGTAACAGCTAAATTACCATGGTTCCATGAGCACAATAAACAGACAAGACCATTGTGGGTTGTAGAAAATGAAGAAGGAAAATTGATCGGTTGGGTAAGCTTCCAGGATTTTTACGGCAGGCCTGCCTACGATGGCACTGCCGAGATAAGTATCTATCTTGATGAAAATGAAAGAGGTAAAGCCTACGGTGAGAAGATCCTCGCTTATGTAATAGAAAAAAGTCCGGCACTAAGCATTCACACATTACTGGGGTTTATTTTTGCTCAAAACACCAGCAGCCTGAATCTATTTACGAAGCTGGGTTTCCAGGAATGGGCAAATCTGCCGGGTATTGCAATATTGGATGGAAAGGAATGTAGCCTGAAAATTTTAGGGCGAAAAGTGGGTATTGAAGAAAATAAATAATCATTGCCAAACCATAAGCCATCACTCATCATTCTTAATATTTAATTCTAAATCGTGCTTACGGTCAACTTCGCTCCCTTCCCTGTTTTAGAAACAGAACGTTTATTATTAAGGTGCATTAGCATTGAAGATGCTGATGCATTTTTCGACCTAAGAAGCGACCAGCGGATTATGAAATGGCTGGACAGGGAACCCTTTAAATCTGTAGAAGAAGCAAGGGTATTCATCAGTGAAAAAATTTTGGACAGCCTTTATAAAAATGAAGGCATTCTATGGGTAATTGCATTAAAAACTGACCCGGAAAATTTGATTGGCACTACCGGCTTCTGGCGTATAGATAAAGAGCATTACCGTACAGAAATCGGCTATGTGTTAGGCGCCGCATTTTGGAAGAAAGGCATTACGAAAGAGGCCGTACAAAAAACGGTAAAATGGCTCTTTGAAAACACAGCCATTCACAGTATAGAGGCAAACATAAATCCAGAAAATGATCCGTCCGCAGCTTTGTTAAAAAGTGTAGGATTTGTGCAGGAGGCTTATTTCAAAGAGAATTATTATTTCAACGGAGTGTTTAAAGATTCTATCATTTATTCTTTGGTAAAAGGGCATCAATAAAACCTTCTCAGATTACCAACCAATCCCTCATATCCGATGTCACTTTCGCTAACAACTACAAAAAAGGATCGGTTTTAAAGCGATCCTTTTTTTAAACTTAAAACTAAACAGAATTATCCTGGAATCAATACGTGGTCAATGACGTGAATCACCCCATTACTTTGGTTAACATCCTTAATTGTAATAGTAGCTGTTCCACCTTTTGCATCTTTCAATACAATGTTCTTTCCTTTCATCATCGCAGTTAAGGTTCCACCGGCAACTGTTTTCAATGTAGCGGTACCGTTTCCTTCCTTAATCAATTTAGTCAGGTCTGCTGCAGAAACTTTTCCAGCCACTACATGATAGGTAAGAATTCCTGTCAAAGTTTTTTTATTTTCCGGCTTAACTAAATTATCGACTGTTCCGGCAGGCAATAAATTGAACGCTTCATTTGTTGGTGCAAATACTGTGAAAGGACCTGCACTTTGCAACGTTTCTACAAGGCCGGCAGCTTTTACAGCAGCAACCAATGTTGTATGATCTTTACTGTTAACGGCATTCTCAACAATGTTTTTTGAAGGGTACATGGCCGCACCACCTACCATTACTGTTTTTTCGGTTTGTGCAAATGAGGTTGTTCCAAACAGCGCCAATGTTGCTAAAAGGAAAAGGTTCTTAATCTTGTTCATAAATTGTTTTTTTGTTGGTTAAAAATTTAAATGTTGTTTGGTATGTACGGGCTAAGATGAAAGATGGATTTTTGTAGATGGTTTTTTTTTAAAATTTATCCCTCCATTAATACTCATTCCCCGACTTGGGTTTTGGTTTTACAGGGGTCTTCTTATCATCTCCTGCCGTCGCTGCCGGGGCGGCTCGTTTAGATTTTCCCGTATCAGCGTTATTTTTTTTTGGTTGCCTATCTTTCAGGTCGTTAGAAATTTCAGGTTCACTGAAAAAGTCTCCGGCACCCCCGTTTCCATTATCAAACTGAAGACTGTCGCCGCTGGTTGCAATTTTATCAAAATTTATATCCACATATATCGGGTCATTTTTTAATTCGGCAGGTTTATCAAATTCTTTCAGCTTTCCATATTCCAGTTTCTTGTCTTCATACACCTTGGACATAAAAATTCCCCATCTTGGAGCAGACATCTCCGCTCCCCCGCTATTATTTTGATAAATGGGTATAAATGGATCTTCACAACCAACCCAGGTGCCGGCAATCAGTTCGGGCGTATAGCCAATAAACCAGCCGTCTGTATTTCCATTGGTCGTTCCCGTTTTACCGGCCTTTTCCACGGGAATATCATAGCTGTTTATCCTCCTTGCAGTACCAAATTGCACAACCCCCTGCATCATTTTTACCATCGTATAAGCATCCGCCTCACCAATTACCTGTTTGCTTTGAGAAATGGGAAATTCCTGCAGAAGGTTTCCGTTTTTATCCTCTATCCTGGTTAAAAAAACAGGGGTGGTATTGTATCCTTTATTGGGAAACATGGTATAGGATTGTAACATCTCCAGCATAGGTATTTCTGCGGAGCCAAGTGCAATGGAAGGGTACGGTGCAAGTTTAGCCTTTATGCCACATTGCTGTGCAAATTCGATTGTTCGCTTTACACCTATCACGGCCATTAAGTGCCAGGCAGCTCCGTTTAGTGATTTGGCCAGGCAAAATGCCATTGTTCCACCACCGGTGCTGATTGTTTTGCCGCCCAATGTTAACGGTCCTCCCGGAATGTAGGTTTCGGGAGTATATCCTGCATCAGTAACAGCGAGTGTGTACAACAGTGGCTTGAAAGTAGAACCCACCTGCCTGTTTGCGGTAACGTGATCGTATTTAAACCACTTAAAATTAATACCACCCACCCAGCATTTTATTTCCCCTGTGCGTGGGTCCATGGCAACAAACGAAGTTTGTAATAATTGCTTGTGGTATTTTATGGAATCAAACGGTGTCATAACGGTATCCTTCTCGTGCTTGTCATTACCTCGCCAGCTAAATATTTTCATCTTCACCGGAACGTAGAATGATTTCTTAATCTCTGCAGGCTTTATACCGTCTTCTTCCATTGTTTTCCAGCGCTCGGTGTATTTCATGGCAGCTTCTATTATATTGTCATGTCCCTTCCATAGTTTACCGGCCTGTGCCCTGAAAGAATAATCAAGTTTACTTTGTATTACCGGCATATGCTGTTCCACCGCCATTTCTGCGTATTGCTGCATACGGGAGTCTATCGTGGTATATATTTTTAAACCATCGCGGAACAGGTCGTAATTTTCTCCCGTCTTTGGATTCTTGTGCGCCTTGCACCAACCCTTCAATACATCGATCAGCACCGAGCGATAATACGGAGCTATGCCTACATTCTCATCTATTTTGCGATAGTTGGTGATGAGGGGCTTACCCTTCAGTTTATCAGCCCTTTCCTGGGTAAGGTAATGTTGTTTAGTATCAACCATCCTGTCAATAACAGTATTGCGTCTGTTGATAGACGCTTTAGGATGACGAATTGGTTCATAGATAAATCCTTTCAACATGCCAATTAATACAGCTGCTTCTTCAATATTTAATTGCATGGGTTCTTTTTGAAAATAGGTACGGGAGGCGTTCCTGATTCCATACACATTTCCCCACGGAGCCCTGTTAAGGTAAAGGGTGATGATTTCTTCCTTTGTAAAGTTTCTTTCGAGCTTTACTGCAACAACCCACTCTTTTAATTTCTGCATGCCTCTAACCAAAAAATTGCCCCTTCCCTGTCCCAGCATCATCTTGGCAAGCTGTTGCGTGATCGGACTTCCCCCACCATCCGTACCAAGTTTCAGTACTGCCCTTGCAACGGCGGATGCGTCGATCCCCGAATGTTCATAAAAGTGCTGATCTTCTGTTGCAATCAGCGCCTGGATAATGTTGGGAGAAATCTCATTATATTTTACTTCGCTCCGGTTCTCCGCATAATATTTACCCATTAATTTTCCATCGCTGCTGATGATCTCACTGGCAAGGTCTGCCTCCGGGTTTTCGAGTTCCTTTACAGACGGCATTTTACCAAAGAGACCAAAATTAATAGCCATCAAAAGAATGATAACGAAGGCTATTCCGCCAAAAAAAATACGCCATAATATTTTCACAGAACGTGTCATAGAATTATTTCCGGGTTTTATGCTTATTGATCATTCAGCAACTATACATTACCTTAACGGTGCTGTAGTTAATTTATAGCTTTGGCAATGCCGCACATGCGATTATTAAAATTTTCCGGGGTATTGATTGTTAAGGAGTATTTTGTAAACAATGATGTCCTTATTTGTCTTTAGCAACTGCAGGTTAGTTTCGGAGATGACAAGGAAAGAATATTTGGAAGCCTGCAACCACGAAACTTCGGACGCCGCGGCCTTCTTTACTTTGTCGAAATATTTAATCGCATCAGCAGCATTTTCAAAGGAACTTGTTACGAGCAATGCCCGGTCGGCATCCAGTACATCTTTGTTTATCAACAGTTTTTTTGAAGAATAATTTTCCTTGTTGTATCGGGTGAAAGCATTTTTTGCCTCGTTTATATACACGGGATCAACTTTGTTTAAAATCATAATAATATAATGAGGCTTATCAGGCCGCCACGTGTACACACCACTGATCATGGAAGCGGGTGTTTGTACTGAATCGATGATAACAGCCGGCGCCTTAATGGATTCTATCTTTACGGGCTGAAATGTTTTCTCTTCATTTTTTACCACTTCCACTACTTTGTCATCAGATAGAATCAGCCGCTCCTCTTCGGGAGCCCTGGTAATCTGGAGATTGGTTAAATAAGATTCTATTTCGGCTCTCCGGTTAAGAACATCTATCATGGTGATAGCTTTTCGTTTTAAAGGCGATGCCGGGTACAGGGTGATGATTTCATTAAGCACCGAAATCGCCTGGCTGTCCTTGCGGTCCCTTACGTAATTAATTGATTCAATGTACAGTAATTGTGGTGTCCAGTAATTTTTTCCATACAGACTGTCTGCACTTTTTTTCTCTTCCACAGCATTGGCAAAATCCCCTTCGATAAACATATTGTAAATGCGTTCATACCTCTGCGTTACTTCAGGATTTTGTTTACCTGGCTGCGCCGCATTTGGGTTGTTAAGCATATTTGAAGCCTTACTGTTTGCAAATTGGCTTGAAAGCAGGTTTTTATAATAAGCAGCTTTGGAAGTATTGCCGAGTTTTGTATAACAGTAGTATAAGCCCAGGTAAACATCCCCATTTTCCTGGCGTTCAGGAAAACGCTTCAGGTATTCTTCATAGGTATTAATGGCCTGTTTATAATCATCCAGTTCGTAAGCAAAAGATTTTGCCAGTGCCAGATAGGCGTTTGCGATATTGCTGTTGCTGCTGTCCAGCTGCTCCTGTGTAAGCGGCACATTGCTCATCAATCCATCAAAACTGTACTCCAGTGGTTTAGAATTTCCCAATGAATTGATCTTAGAGCTGTCTACCGGTGCATCAATATCAATATTTCCATTTAGGTTATTATTGGCGGCTGCATCAATGGCTGACTTGCGGCGCCAATTGTCGACATTTTCCCGCTTGCCCCATTTACCCCTGAAATCACCAAGACCCCTGGATTTTAAGGATGCATTGTAAAAATACCATTCCCCTTTTGAGGACGCAGTTGCGAAGAGATCCTGCGGCTCACCGTTTTTGTTGTTAAACGTTATGATCGTGTTACCACTAAAATCATCATTCTCTTTCTGGCCTGACTGTTTCCTGTATTTCTTTGCCAGTTTTTTTATCAGCGCATCTCTTTCGGCCGCAGGCATGGCGGCAATCAGCTGCAGGCTGTCTTCTCTTTGAATGATATTCATTTGGCTTACCACATTACGCAATGAGTTGCGGCGATCTTCTATACCTGCCAGCTCTTCTGACAGAGAAGAATCTGGTATGGAGAGACTGTCATAACTATTCAACGCTTCCCGATAATTGTAATTATTGTAAGACAGGTTTCCTAACTGCAGGTAAGCCTTGTTCTTAAATAATGGATTGGCTTCATTGTAATAAATGCTTTTTCTGTAATAAGCAATACCGTTCACCGTGTCGGGCCTTTGCAAACTCAATTGACCGGTTGAGTAATAAATGATATCGCGGTAAGCTTCAAACTTATCCTTCTTTGCCATTTTTAATAAATTAGCAATACTCTTTTGCAGTTCCTTTTCATTTCCTGTATTCCTGAACATTTTTGCATCATTCAAACGGGCATAAATATCCATGACCGGATCGGTGGTATGTCTGGCCGACCTGGCATAATAGTTAGAGGCCTTGTCGAAATCTCCGGTCATCTCGAACAGTTGCCCTAATAAAAATTCCCACCGGGATTTATCAGGCTTTGTTTCCGCGGTGGATATTCCTTTTTCGAGGTGAACGGCGGCACTGTCGTAACTTTTTTGTTTGAAGAACCAATAAGCTGATACCTCTTCCAGGTCGTTGCGTAATCTTTTTGGCAAATTGGGGTCGTTCTGTAAAATGTTGATAAGCCCGGATGCATCTCCGTACTGATCCTGGTCGATCAACGTATGGGTGAGCCAAATTAACGCATCATTGCGACTGGGTGGAAGGGTGAAGGTTTTTTGAACAATGTTTCTTTTCTCTTTATTGGAGATGGACAGTACATTGTATTGTGCTGAATTATTAGTACCAATCAACCTTCCATCATCCTCATTTTTTTTTCGTGGAAAAAGATTGTAGTTAATAAACTGGAATGCGATAGCAGCAGAATCAAACTCTTTCCGAAAGAAATAAGCCTTTCCTATCAGCAGGTACATGTTATCTACCCAATCGCTCCTTAAATCATGCAATAAAATACCGGCGGTACATTTGTAAATAACCGAATCAAGTTCTGTTTTTTGTGCAGCAGTATTTGCGAGTGAGTATGAGTAAAAAGACAGCAGTTTGGAATAATCGTCTTTCTGGGAAAGTTTTGCACGCTCCAGCACCGCCTTTAATTTCTCATTGGCGTTGAAGTAGAAATTATAATGGGAAACATTGTTTTGAATGAAATGGCGAACCGCCCCAAATTTCTTTGTAGCCGTTTTTTCTGAACCCAGGATTTTGTCTTCATATTTTTCCGGCTTTTTTTCGTTACCAAACGGATCCAGTGTCCAGGTTGGCTGGGCGATAATCGTATTTACGAAAAGACAACAAAGAATGAAAAGCGGGGTAAAATAAAATGTGCTTCTTTCCATGAATAATAATGGTTATATAATGGGCTAAATATCGGCTTTTTTTACTATCAAGCAAGCAAAAGTAGCGATGTAAAATTCAATATTGTATAATTCTGAGTTAATTATCCGACGCATTAAGGTTTGTCGCTTACGGACTCGTCCTTGCGGAATTTTCCGTCAAACATTATTGCCGCACTCCTCCATCAAGGAACCCTAAAATATTAAACGGTGCAACATGACTAATATTGGAGACGGTTAATTAATTTTAGATAAAAATCACACTATGGCAAAAACAGATGCCAGCAATACACTCAAACGCCTGCGCAATCACTATCGGTTAGTGGTAATGAATGAAGATACTTATGAGGAAGTGGTAAAGTTTAAGCTTACGCGTATGAGTGTTTACATCATCATGAGTACGGTATTTGTGCTCATGGTGGCACTAACCACTTCGCTCATTATTTTTACTCCCTTGAAATATTATCTGCCTGGGGTGGGTTACGGGGATGCCAAACAGGTGAAGGAATACCGCTCGCTTAAGATCAGGACGGACTCTATGGAGCAGGCACTGCAGTACCAGCATAAATACCTCGAGGATATCCAAAAAGTATTACAGGGCAATATCGTGAAGGTCGATACCAATAAACTGGCGCTGCCTAAAATAGAAAATAGTGACGACTAAAATAAAAGAACTATAATTACGTTGTTAAGGAGAATCTACCTTAAACATATTCTTTAACCCCCAAAAAAAATATATGTTTAAATCCAAATCCAACGCTGCTAACAATGAAACGCTGGTTGGCTCAGCAAGTATCATTGGCGCAGGAACAGTTATTACCGGAAATATCGAAAGCAGTGGCGACATCCGGATCGACGGCGTACTGAAAGGAAATGTTAATTGCAAGGCCAAAATACTTGTTGGTCCGGAAGGAGTGGTAGAAGGCGATATTATCGGCCAGCAGGCTGATATCCTTGGCACCGTTACCGGCAGAATAAAAATGAATGGCTTGCTCCATCTTCATGGAAAAGCCAATGTTGAAGGTGATATCCATGCCGCAAAATTACAGATAGAAACAACGGTAAACTTTAACGGGCAGTGTCATATGGGTGCCAACATCGTTGAACTAAACCCCGATATGGCAGCAGTAGTGAATGAATAAACCGGACAATAAAAATCTTTTATGGAAATATGCAGGCCTTGCCACTCAATTTTTGATTGGCATAGGTCTTTTTTTGTTTATTGGATTGAAAATAGATAAGTGGCTTAAATTAAATACGCCGGTAGCTGTTTGGGTTTTACCTTCGCTCTTCATAGCCGCTGTTATGATTAAAATAATTAAGGATACGGCTCAAAAAAAATGATCTTCATGCAATCTTCTGCCAGGGCTTTGTTACCGTTAATCGTGGTTTGTATTATTTTTTTTCTGCTTCCTGTTATCCTGTCTGACATACTGGCGAAAAATCATATCGATAAAAATGTACTCCTGGGAGCAAATGCACTTTTCTTTGGCATTAGCCTTATCTCATTCACTATACAGAAACGGGGAATGCAAAATAAAAACCCCCATGTTTTTGTTCGGAGTGTTACGGGGGGTATGCTTATCAAAATGGTTTTTTGTATTATGGCAGTTATCTGTTATGTTTATTTGAGTGGAACTGCATTTAACAAAAGGGCCATATTCCTTTCGCTTTTCCTATACCTTATTTATTTGTTTGTAGAAGTCGTTGTTATTATGAAGATGAATAAAAAACAGCATGCCTAAAAATCAAGTTCCCCTGTTAGAATTAAAGCAGTTCATTCCTGAAGAAAGTTTTGAGGACGTACTGCACTATATACAACATTACAAAGTCCAGCTCACCATCAGCAAACAACGCCAGAGTATTCTCGGGGACTACCGCCATGCACATAACGGTAGCGGGCACCGTATCAGCGTGAATGGGAATTTAAACAAATATAGCTTCCTCATTACATTGCTTCATGAACTTGCACATTTATTTACTTATGAAAGGTTTGGCCACCGTGTTCAGTCGCATGGACAGGAATGGAAAACTGAATTCAGTAAAATACTTTCCTGTTTTCTCTTAAATAAAAATTTTCCCGCAGATATTGAATCCGCTTTACTTCATACCCTGAAAAATCCCTCGGCCAGCAGTTGCGGTGATGAAAATTTATTGAGGGTGTTGCGAAATCATGATATAAAAAAAGAGGGCCATCACCTTGTTGAACAATTGAAAGAAGGAGAACTTTTTTGCATTAAGGGAGGCCGCATTTTCAAACGAGGTGAAAAAGTGAGAAAGCGCTATAAGTGCGTGGAAATAGCCACTGCTAAATTGTTTTTATTCAGCGGAGTTTACGAAGTTGCCACAGTAAGTAATGCGTGAGGAAACATGCTTTTGGGACGAGTTTCAGGAGTACCTGATAACTGCCGCCCCTGGCTATTTAACCCAGCTCTCCAAACCTGAGTTCATTTCCATTATTATCAACAATGTAAAACTCTTTAATTCTTCCGGGTTTTTCGGTAATCTTTCCACCGGGTAAAATCATATTCATAGACGATAGCCTGGAGTACAGGTCTTCGATATTGCTTACGGTAATGTAGCAGGAGGAAGACTGGAAAGTTAGTTTGTTTGTATGTTCAAGAAAATATACCTCTATATTTTCTTTGCTTACTACGAGGTAGTTACGGGAATAAGACACCTCGAAATTTAATTGATCCTTGTAGAACAAATTGGTCTTTAAAATGTTTAAACACGGTAAAATGGGTGCTATTTTTTGAAACATAGTTTGGAATATTATTTTTTTTGCAAAAATCCCCTATTTTCGATTATAAATAATTAAAAAAAAACTGTTGGCCGAACCTAAAAGATATAGTGAAGAAGAATTGGTAGCACTTTTACAGCGCCAGGACCAACATGCGTTTTCCTACCTGTATGACAACTACTCCGGTGCGCTCAATGGTATTATCTACAGGATGGTTGATGAAACTCAACTTGCGGAAGATATATTACAGGAAGCATTTGTAAAGATCTGGAACAACTTTGTACATTATGATAGTTCTAAAGGGCGTTTGTTTACCTGGATGATAAATATTACCCGTAATCTCACTATAGACACTCTACGGAGTAAAGGTTATAAAAAATCCCGCAAAATCTCCAGGGATGAAAATTCCGTAAGTAATTACCATGATAAGAACTCGTCACCGGACAAATTTGATACCATAGGCCTAAGAAAACAGGTTGCAAACTTAAAACCAGACCAAAAAAGTATCATTGACCTCGCATACTTTAGTGGCTATACACAGGAGGAGATTTCCAAACAAATAGGTATTCCTTTAGGGACTGTAAAAACGCGGATGCGTTCGGCCATCCTGGAATTAAGAAAAATGTTAGAATATAAATAAGTGGAACTAAAGAATATTATATCATCAGGTTTGCTGGAACTATATGTTCTCGGTATGGCAAATGAGCAGGAAATCGCTCAAATGACAGCCATGGCGAAACAACATCCGGAATTAGAAGCAGAAATTGTTTCTATTGAAAGCAGCCTGGAAACCTATGCACGTTTAGATGCTGTATCACCCTCGGCAAACATTAAGGAACACATTTTCGCAGAAATTAATGGCCTTCAAAAAGCTGTCTCAGTGAGTCCGCCTCCTGCACCCGCCAAAATTATCGGGATCTCTTCCTTCTGGAAATATGCAGCAGCTGCATTTATCATTTTATTCCTGGGAAGTGCAGTTTTAAGTGCAAATTATTTTAGAAAATACGGGACAGCCCACGATGAATTGGTCGCCGCAAACGGTAAACTGTCTAATATCCAAAATGAAAAGGCATCTCTCGAAGAACAATTGCTGGCGTTGCAGCTGCAGGATGAGGAGATGAAAGACAAGTGGAAAGTACAACCCGTGGCTTTGGATGGTTTACCTGATGCCCCTGGCGCGAAAGCCAAAATTCTTTGGATGAAAAATACCGGGGATGTGTACATAGATCCAAGTAATTTACCGGCAGCTCCGGACGGAATGCAATACCAGTTCTGGGGAATTGTAAACGGGAAGCCGGTAGATGGAGGCTTAATTACTACAAAAAGTGGTACTAAATACAATGTGCAAAAGATGAAAACATTTGGCAAAGCGGAAGCATTTGCCGTTACACTCGAAACAATGGGAGGGAACCCGCAGCCCAAAGGCAAAATGTTCGTTTTAGGAAAAATGTAGACAAAATATGATATTGCGGAGAAGCCCTGGAAGTAGATTTCGCAGGGCTTTTTTAATGGCCCAACTTTTTGTATAGTATCTAACAAGGAACTCATAAACTAAAAGTTAACCGGAATCCACAAAAGCTACCAATTTTAGGATTCAAAGATATACTAAATCCTGGTTAAGTGCGTCAATAGTGCGTAATCTGACGCACTATCGACGCACCATCATGATATTTGTGCCGTGTTAGCCTCGGGTAGGATGCGCTCACCGTGGACTAGCGTTTCAACCTGGTGTGTGGTGGGTGAGCACCTGCTTCCCTGTGGGTACAAATATTTCGAATCTCCGGATCTAACCCACGCGGTAAGATCTTAAACCCGTTTTTAGGATTATGTTTAATAATTAATCGGGGCTTTTGAATAACCATTTCCGGG
>JACMPR010000206.1 GCA_014377385.1 Ferruginibacter sp.
GATTAATCTACTATCCCATTTTTTAATGCGAACATTACCAGGCCGGCTGTGTTTCTTACTCCAACTTTTTCAATAAGCTTTTGCCTGATGCCTTCAACAGAACGCGGACTTAAAAAAATTTCTTTTCCAATTTCAGCCGCCGTTTTTTCTTCACAAATTAATTTTAGTACTTCAAGCTCCCGTTCTGTAAATTCAACATCCTGGTTAAATGACGGTTTAAAACTTCTTTGCGTTACCAGTTTTTTTAAGAGCGCTTTATTTACCAAATCATTAAAATAATAGCCATTCTCGTAAACGGCATAGATGGATTTGCGAATCTCCTGGGCATCTGCGTTTTTTAATTGCAACAGGCCCTCCGGACGGATTGATCGCCGCAGGAGAAAGTTCAAACTGCATGGAGGAAGCGTTGTACTTAAAATTAAAAACCAGTTTTAAAAAATCGGAATTGTACATGGTCTTTAACAAATTGCCATCAACTTTTGCAGCTGCGTAAAAAGGGTCTTGCTTTACAGGCATGAATAATATCACTGCACCGATGGCAATTACTGCGCCTACAAGCACGCCCGCAATCCCCTGTGATTGTAATTTCATAAAAACTCATTTAGGGTTGAGCGCTGTTTTCAGAGGGGTAGCGTGTGACAAATTAAACCTGTTTTTTCACATATCATAATTTTTTCTCATCTTTTCTTGCGTATTTGTACGTATTTCATCGTCTACGCATTTCTTCTTGCCCAATACCACAGACCAGGAGAATAAATACCTGTATTTTTTTTTTACGCATATCCTACCTTGTTTCCAGGGCGGTATTAAGCAAAATTTGTGTTATAAAAATCAACGGTATGAACACAAAAATATATGTCTGCACCATCGTCCTGATCTTCATGTTGCCACATTGCTTTTCCATAGGGGCGTCTTACCCCGAACATTTTACAACTTTTGAAAACCGGCAAAGTCACAAAGTCCCGTCACCCAGAAATGAAAGCGGGGATAGGACATTAGACTGGACTATTAATTTTTCCAATGCAGCTGCTCTAGCTGATCACAACGATCCTGGTCATGAAAATAAATCACATGATCTCAATTACGAGCGTTTTTACAAAAACCGCAGACGCTTCCTATTCATCCTAATCATAAAACTTGTGCTAACTATTGCTCATCTCGGCACTTTACTTTGCACTTGTATTCATTTTCTGCACTGAGGCACATTCCTCACCTATACCTGAAAAATGGCAATTTTATTACGATGGTTTTTGATAAACAAAGTCTTTGACTAAATAAATATTTTACGCACAGTCTCCGAACCTCCTATCCATGATCCGTACCTTTGCAGAATGTCGAAATATTTAGCTGAGTTGAACGACCCGCAAAGAGAAGCGGTATTGCACAAGGATGGACCGATTATGATCATTGCTGGCGCAGGCAGCGGCAAAACGAAAGTACTTACAACAAGGATTACACATTTGATGTCGGAACATGGCATTGATGCTTTTAATATACTTGCGCTCACTTTTACCAACAAGGCGGCCGCTGAAATGAAGGAAAGAGTAGAGCGTACGCTGGGAAATAGTGAAGCAAGGAATTTATATATTGGCACTTTTCACAGTGTTTTTGCCAGGATATTAAGAACAGAAGCACCCAAACTCGGTTATCCATCGAGCTTTACCATTTATGATACCGACGATGCGAAAAGCGTTTTAAAAACAGTAATTAACGAAATGGAGCTGGATGATAAGATTTACAAGCCAGGACCTGTTTACAACCGTATTTCTGCAGCAAAAAACAGTTTGATAGGGCCGGCAGAATATGCCAACGACTATATGTTGCAGCAGGAAGATGCCCGGTCTAACCGGCCGATGATTGCCCAGGTGTATGATGCCTACAGCAGGCGTTGTTTTAAAAACGGCGCCATGGATTTTGATGACCTGTTATTTAAAATGTACATCCTGCTCAAGAATTTTGCAGACGTGCTTAGCAAGTACCAGCGCAAGTTTAAATATATCATGATTGATGAGTACCAGGATACCAACCCTGCGCAGTACGAGATCATTAAATTATTAGGTGCCATGCATGAAAATGTTTGTGTGGTGGGGGATGATGCGCAGAGTATCTATAGTTTCCGCGGCGCTACCATAGAAAATATTTTACAGTTCACCAAAGACTATGATGATGTTACAGTGGTAAAACTGGAACAGAATTACCGCAGCACAAAGAACATCATTCATGTTGCCAATGAGATTATCGGCAACAACAAAGGGCAGATAAAAAAGACCCTGTTTACAGATAACGGTGACGGAGACAAGATAAAGCTGGTTCGCACCATGACGGACAATGACGAGGGAAAAATGGTAGCAGATACCATACAGGAGCAGAAGCTGCGCAATCATTTTTTCAATAAGGATTTTGCTATTCTTTACCGCACCAATGCTCAAAGCCGGAGTTTTGAAGAATCACTTCGCCGCATGGGCATTGCATACCGTATTTATGGCGGCATGAGTTTCTATCAGCGCAAGGAAATAAAAGATTTTATTGCATACCTAAGGCTTGTAGTGAATCCGAGAGATGAGGAAGCGTTGAAGCGCATCATTAATTTTCCTGCAAGAGGTATTGGTAAAACAACGATAGACAAAGCTGTTTTATTTGCCAATCAAAATAACCTGAGTGTATGGGATGTTATTTCCAATGCGGGTATGTATGGTTTCAGAAGCGGTACCCTTGAAGCGATTGACGGTTTTGTTACTTCTATCAAAATGTTCCAGAGTGAACTGAATAAAAAAAATGCGTATGACCTTGCAATCATTGTCGGCAAAAGCACCAATATTGTAAAAGAACTGTTCAACGATAAAACAACTGAAGGGCTTGCGCGCTATGAAAACGTCCAGGAATTATTAAACTCTATAAAAGAATTTACAGAAACACCCTCTAACCTGGAAGATGGAGAAGTCGGCGATAAAACCCTCAGCGGCTATCTCCAGCAGATCGTGTTATTAACAGATGCGGATGACGACAAGGAAAATTCGGATGTGGTAAAACTGATGACGATCCATGCTGCAAAAGGTTTGGAGTTCCCCGTAGTTTTTGTAGGTGGTTTGGAAGAAACACTTTTCCCCAATGCGATGAGTATAAACACAAGAGAAGAACTGGAGGAAGAAAGGAGATTGTTTTATGTGGCTATCACCAGGGCAAAAACAAATTTATACCTGAGTTATTCAAATGCACGTTATCGTTTTGGCCAGCTTCAGCAAAATGAACCCAGCCGTTTTATTGACGAAATGCCGGAAGCAAACTTAGACCGCAGTTATGCTGGTGTTGCGGCCAGGAACAATGCCAGTACCGGATGGAGCCAGGGTTCTGCTTTTGAAAGAATGAACCGTGGCTTCCCCGACAGTTTTACAAAAAAGGAAGAAATTAAAAAACCTTTTTACACAACTTCGCCGGCAAGGCCGCAGGTAAAAGAGCATGTGCCCACAGAAAATTTTGCTGCAAGCGACATGAATGCACTTAAAGAGGGTGATAAAGTTGAACACCAGAAATTCGGCTTTGGAGAAGTGGTAAAACTGGAAGGTGCGGCACACAATCCGATTGCTACCGTTAATTTTGAGGCCAACGGGGAGAAGAAGATTATGTTGAATTATGCAAAACTGAGAATTATACCAGATGTGTAACGTATAAATATTTTATGATTTACAAAGGATGATTTCTGGAGGATGAAGTATTTTTTTGCATAAAATGATGTCTTACATCATAGACCACACATCTCATCAATGTTTAGCATAATACATTAGTCTGCCTACTTCCCCAAAAACAAACTCCTTCCCGTCTGCTTTATAGGTATTGAATTCCCAGACATAATTATCTGTTATCACTAAAATATTAGCACTTCCAAAAATGATTTTACATGAAAGAGATTCAGTAATATCTGACTTATAACATACCACCTGGCCCATGGCAGAGCCTATCGTATTGGATGGAAAAATGTCAAGCGATTTAATTACTACTGCATCCGTATCAACAGACCCCGCCAGCGCCTGCCTGCGATAAACAATCCATTTACCTTCCAGGTTTTTAGGGTCAACATTAACAGGCTCATTCAGTTTCTCCGTGGGGATAGTTATTTTACCCAGCGTTTCAAAATAAAACACTTCTTTTTTTTGCATTTCCTTCAGATTATCCCCATCTTCCAGCAGAAGCCGGTCTTTATCAATTGCTCTGATTATATATTCATCTCCTGCCGCCACCAGGTTGTACGGAGGATCAATATACGCATCTCCTTTCATGGTCATGCGCATGCTGGTGGCATCCTTTATTTCCACTTTTGTACTATCATGAAACTGCATCAGCAAAGTATCAGTAAAAGCTATGGGAGTTTTGCTGTTTAGGGGCGTCCGTTTAACCTCCTGCCATTTTCCGTCCAGTTGTTTCAGATTGTAAAATGCCTTTGATTGCTTGGTATTTACTTGGGTAACAGGCGGCATTCCTTTGCGTATAACTTTTGGATTTTGGGCAGCAGCATTTAACACGGCGACGCCTGACAATAGGAATGAAAATAGTTTGAGTCGCATAATCAGGGGGATTTGTATAAAAATAGAACATTTATGCAAATTTTACGAATGCTTCCAGACAAACCCTTTGTGACACCAGATTGTCGAAATTAGAAAATTTAGCCACACATTAAGCGTTTATCGCATATCGATAAACTGATTTAGGCCGATATGAGTTATTTTTGCGGCAATAAATAAGTAGTTATGATTAAAACAGGAAACCCGGTTATCAGCATATATACCGAAATGACCCCCAACCCCGAAACAATGAAGTTTGTAGCGAATAAATTATTGTACCCGGGTAAGAGCATTGACTTTCCGGATGAGGCTAGCTCAAAACCTTCTTTGCTGGCACAGGAATTATTTACCTTTCCGTTTATTAAATCAGTTTTTATCGCGAGCAATTTTGTTACTCTTACAAAAACAATGGAAACCGAAGACTGGCAGGACATTATTCCCACCATCAAACAATTCTTAAAAGAATACCTGGAGGATGGTAAGCCAGTTGTAAATGAAGAAGATGTTGCCAACATGAAATCTGAAAGCAGCAACGAGGTAAGTGCGGATGACGATGATGTGGTAAAACGCATAAAAGAATTATTGGAAAATTATGTGAAGCCTGCTGTTGAAATGGATGGTGGTGCCATTCAGTTCAAAAGCTATGAGCAGGGAAGGGTAAACCTGATGTTGCAGGGAAGTTGCAGCGGTTGTCCTTCTTCCATGATAACATTAAAAGCCGGCATTGAAGGAATGATGAAAAGGATGATACCGGAAGTGAAAGAGGTAGTGGCAGAAGCGGAATAATTTTACATTATGAGTTCATAGTTGAGCATCCCGCAACGGATGCTTTTTTTATTTTCGGTTGTACCAGGCCCATAAAATCAATAAGGGCTGAAATAGCAGCAGGCGAGCCCACAAAGCCCATCCCGGCAGGCAGAAGTCTTTTATACACCAACCTGTTTTAATCATATAAATATGCGCCGGAATGAATGCGACTAACATACAGATGATTGCATAACAGGCTAACTTCCGTGTTTGCGGAACGAATAATAACAAACCTAAAAGGATTTCGGCAATACCACTTGCTGTATTTATTATATACGGATTTGAGAAAAAGGAAGGGATGATGGTATAGTATATCGCCGGATTTCTAAAATGATTGGTACCTGCCATTACATAAAAAATGGCCATTATTACCAAACTTACTTTTTTCATACACTGAATATAAAGAGATTTACATGTAGTTTCCGTATAAAAAAATCAGTACTTCCCCTCTGTAATATTATTATTTATGCCGGCAAGCCGCAACAGCTTCCGGCTTTGTATCTAATAGATATAAAACAAATTATTATGAGAAAGACCTTACGTTATATAATACCCGCTCTTTTATGCATTTGCCTGCTAAATGCCTGTAAAAAAGGTTTTAATGAGCAGCAGTCTGTTCCTATCCCTCCCGAAACACCGGACCTTTCTGCACAAATCACACAAAGTGTAACTGGTTTTGTGAATAATGAAAATGGCTCGCCGGTATCCAATGCGAGTGTAACTGCAGGGAGTAAATCAACAATTACTGACCAGGATGGCCATTTCGTGATAAACAACGTAACACTTTCAAAAACGGCAGGGTTTATCAGGATCATCAAGCCGGGCTATTTTGACGGATACCGGACCTTCGTTGGGATTCAAAACGAAGAAACATTTGTTAGTATACACCTGGTGCCGAAAACCGGCGTAGGCACCATCAGCGCTGCTTCTGGCGGTACTGTCAATACTGCTGATGGGGCAATCGTTGTGTTACCTTCCAATGCAGTTGTAATTGCAGGTGGCAATGCTGCTTATTTAGGGAACGTACATGTGGCTGCACATCTCTATGACCAGGACGATATAGCCGAATGGAGTAAAAAGATGCCCGGTGATCAACGGGGTACTGACAGCGCTGCCCACTTGCGCTTATTAAAATCTTATGGTATGATTGCGGTAGAACTTACAGGTGATGCAGGAGAACTTTTGCAAATAGCAGCAGGTAAAGAAGCGACTATTACCACACCTATTCCAATTGCTTTTGTTGCAGATGCACCAGCGAGCATTCCATTATGGTACTTTGATGCAACCAATGGATTGTGGAAGCAGGAAGGCACAGCTACTAAAAATGGCAATACTTATACAGGTAATGTTCAGCATTTTTCTTTTTGGGATGGGGCAACAGGTGTACCTGTTGTTAATCTTACAACGCAGGTTGTAAACAATGCACTGCAGGCAATAGGAAATATTTTTATATGCATACGCAGGCAAGATGATCCCAATATAGGCACATCCTCATTTACAAATAACCAGGGAAGCGTGAGTGGTGCTGTGCTTGCCAATACTGCATTGGTTTTCCAGGTTTATACGTTGTGTGGCGGTACATCTTTAGTGTACTCTCAAAATTTTACTACAACCAACAGTGATGTGGATCTCGGAACAATTACTGCAAATTTAGGCGACTTGGTTACTGTTACAGGTGTAGTTGTTGATTGCAACAATGCTCCGGTAACTGATGGCTGGGTAATCATGCAAATAGCCAATGTAACCTGGCAGATGCCGATTGTAAATGGGAACATTGTTTTTTCAACAACGAGCTGCACCAATATGAATTCTAACTATGTGGCGGTGAATTGGGGAGGCAGCCAGCAAGGCCTTACACAAAGTATTACACTTGTACCGGGAGCAAATGACCTGGGTACGCTTCAGGCCTGTGGGGTAAGCACGGTTGGTTTTGTAGATTATTCAATTGATAACGGGCTAATGGTACACGTAGCACAACCCAGAGATACCCAGAAAATAATTGCGGCCTGGAACGGCCAGGACGAAACCAATATTATCACCATAGACAGAGACGGAAACCCGGTACCAAATATGGCATTTGCTTTCAGCGGTGGCACTGCACTCGGCAACGGGCATACTGCAACCTTATTCGATTCCCGCGGTTTTCCTACGGGCAGAGCCAATACCTACAACCCACCTTATACGCCACTTATTGTTGATATTACCGAATACGGCGCATCGGGAGGTTTTATTGCAGGTTCTTTTACAGGGCATGTACAGGATCAGAATGACCTTACAGATCATCTTGTTAATTGCACATTTAGAGTAAGAAGATCTGGTCTGTAAAATGTGACGATTTATAATTTTCTTCTTTGGTTATCCCTAAACGTTATATTAATAAGCCCATTTCAATGACCGAAACAGATATCATAACAGGTTGTATCAAAAAAAATCATGTTTGCCAGCGGCTTTTGTTTGAAAAGTACGCTGGCAAAATGCTTTCGCTTTGTCAGCGTTATTTAAAAGACCAGCAGGAAGCAAAGGACATAACGCAGGAAGGATTTATCAGGGTATTCGATTTTATACATCAATTTAAACATGAAGGAAGTTTTGAAGGATGGTTAAGAAGAATTTTTGTGAACGTAGCTACCCGTCACGCAAGTAAGAGACAGATCAGTTTTACAGACATTGATATTATTGAAACAGATACAACAATGATTGATGCCTCTGTTGTTTCAAAATTATCAGAAGATGAAATACACCGTTTTATCAGCCGCTTGCCGGAAGGGTATCGATTCGTATTTAACCTGAATGTTATTGAAGGATATAGTCATGAGGAGATCGGGACATTATTGGGCATACAGGCATCCACCTCCCGTACCCAATTAACAAAGGCCCGCAGAATGTTACAATCGCTTATTTTAAAAAGTTTTAATACAGTAATCGTATGAACACGAACGAATTTGATCAAATCATACAAACGAAAGCGCTACAGCGGGAAGCTGATGTGCCGGCGGATATTTGGCAAGGCATTGCTGCAAAAAAGAAAAAAAGACGCATTCCTTTTTTCTGGTTTATCCTGTTGCTTTTATTAGTAACCGGTGGCGCTGCTGTGTGGAAAATGATTGATCATGGAGCAACGCCTGTTAGCATGGCAAATCAAAAAGTAAACGCTGATAAACCGGCTCTTGTAAATGAAGTTAAAATGCTTAATCAATCAGCAACTTCTATTGCGCCCGCGGCGAATGCTGAGGGTCTTAATACCGCAAGCCATGCGTCTCATCTGGCTATCAAAGTAAAAAACGAAAAAAGTTATTTAAAAACAGTTGACCAGGGTGTTGATAATGCCGAAGAGAATAACAGC
>JACMPR010000207.1 GCA_014377385.1 Ferruginibacter sp.
ATATGTTTCAATTTCACTTCTGGCCTCTTTAGTTGTGGGGTAATACCGCAATCGGAAAAAATGTAAACACTTTTCCTCATTAAGTTTATACTGAACTTTTCGGAAAAGGTTCAACAATGGAGGGAAATAATCCAGTCTATTTTATTAAAGAACTTTAATTTATCTACTTTGTAAACCTATTATAACATTACTAAAATAATTCCACTCTGAAACTTTGCTCGCAACCCTTACCATATTATATCTTCTATTAACTGTTGTCGCAGGGATATACTCATCAAGGAAAATAAACGTTGCTGAAGATTTTGCACTTGCCGGAAGAAAACTTCCATTTCACCTAAGCCTAACAGCTTTTTTTGCAACCTGGTTTGGGGCTGAAACTATCCTGGGTGCCTCATCTCAATTTGCTACCAAAGGTTTTAAAGGCGTAATAGAAGATCCCTTTGGCGCATCACTTTGTCTTATCCTGACCGGCCTCATTTTTGTAAAATGTTTTTATCCAAAAGGTTATCTTTCAATCGGTGACTTTTTTAAAGAAAGATATGGTGCTTCAGTTGAGTTTGCCACTTCGCTTTTACAGGCCCTCTCCTATTTTACATACTCCGCTGCTCAATTTGTTGCATTGGCTATTGTGCTTGAAGCAGTTACAAATCAGGATTTTACTATTTGCCTTATTGCAGGTGCACTTCTGGTAGTTACTTATACTTATTTCGGAGGAATGTGGGCACTGGCATTTACAGACTTTGTCCAGGCAATCCTCATAATTATTGGCCTGAGCATATTGGCAATTTACCTCTGGAAGCTATTACCTATTGGCTATCAGCCATTAGCTCTTATTCCTAAAAACACTTCATTCCTTCCACGAAACAGCTTCAATGGGTGGGCAGAATTTTCAGCAGCCTGGATGATCATGGGATTCGGTTCTATTCCTTCACAGGATGTCTTTCAAAGAATCATGTCTGCTAAATCTGAAAAAGTTGCCAGAAATAGTGCAATCATGGCGGGGATACTTTATTTATTAGTGGCCATGTTACCTCTTTTGATTGTCATGCTTTGCCTGAAAATATATGGTAATCAAAACACAGTCAATCCGCAACAGATAATCCCTCAAATGGTTCTAAGGCATATGCCATTGCCGATTCAGGTCCTTTTTTTCGGAGCTTTGCTTTCCGCCATCCTAAGTACTGCGAGTGCATCCTTATTAGCCCAAGCCACCGTAATTGGGGAGAACCTCGTAAAGCCACGGTTCAAATCAATTGACAATCAACAATTCCTAAATTTATTAAGGTTTTTAGTAATTGTTGTTTCAATTGTTTCAGTCATAATAGCTTTAAACATGACCAATATCTTTTTTCTTTCCAGCATATCCTCCTCTTTAATATTGGTAACCTTATTTATTCCCATGGTTGGTGGTTTGTGGCTAAAAAAGTCTACACAATACAACGCCTGGTCGGGTATAATTTTAGGTATTATGGTTTATTGTTATTGCCTTTTCATCCAAATGGGCATCCTGGCAGTTTTCTGGGGTTTTGTAGCTTCAATAATAGGTTTTTTATTAGGTTTTTTAGTTAAGTCAGGATTAAACAAATTGGTAAATTAGCTTATGGGTAAAGTGTAATAGCGGATAGCTTTTGAATAGTTTAATTTTTGCAAGTTGCTTTATATTAATGGCCTTGGAAGAAATGACGTTAAGAATTTCTTCAGGTGCGTTGGCAAAAGAAAGACTGCTTGCCCGATAGCCTATATTTATTGGTTCTTTTAAAATTGCCTGTTCGCAGGATTTCGTGTGAGGGGAGGGAAATTTAGTCGTTTCTTCCACAGCCTTGACTTTTTGGTTATTTTTGGTCAAGTGGCACATCCCGCCAAAGCGGGGCAAAAAGAACTCTGAAGAAATTATAAAGACCTGATCTTATGGCGTTTTTAGCTCTAAAAATTGCTAATAAATGTTATTCAATCGTAAATCCTAAATGACCAAATACACCTACGATTATCCCAGGCCAGCCCTCGGTACAGATATGCTGCTTTTCTCCAAGCAATCAAATAACATTTACATTTTATTAATTGAAAGAGGGAATGCTCCTTTTGAAGGCTTTTGGGCATTTCCAGGTGGCTTTGTCGAAGAAGGTGAATCTTGCGAACAAGCTGTATTAAGAGAATTAAAAGAAGAAACTGGTTTGGAACAATCAGAACTATTTCAAATTGGAACATTTAGCGACCCCAACCGTGATCCCCGGGGCTGGATTGTGACTGTAGCCTTTGCCGCATGGATTAATATGGAGGAGACCAAACCAATTGCAGGTGATGATGCGAAAAATGTAAAATGGTTTTCGTTAAATGAGATACCACCACTCGCTTTTGACCATGCTATAATTTTAAAGAAAGCTATTTCTGACTTTGTCAAAGGAATTCAAGGATCTTAAAACCTGAAAGAATTTCGTTTATTTTGTACTTCAGCAGCTTCACTTAAAATAATAATACGCATCACTAAAAAAGTAGCCATTTTCGGAGGATCTTTTAATCCTGCTCATAATGCAC
>JACMPR010000208.1 GCA_014377385.1 Ferruginibacter sp.
ACATACAGATATAACGGAGCAAAAACTGGCACAAGAAAAATTGGCTTACCGAACCGCTTTGCTGGAGGCCCATAATGAAGCAAGCGTTGACGGTCTTTTACTGGTAGATGCCAAAGGGAAAATCCTTTCCTTTAACCAGCGTTTTGTTGAAATATGGAACATGCCGCAACACATTGTGAATGACAAAGATGATGAAGCAGTAACTTCATTTGCCATGAGTCAATTGGTAAACCCTCAACAGTTTATTGATAAAGTAAAATATTTCTACGAGCATCCAACAGAAATAAGCCTTGATGAATTGGAATTGAAAAACGGTAAAATAGTAGAGCGAAATGGTTATTCGGTAATTGGAGAAGATGGAACGTATTATGCCTGGAGCTGGACCTTTAAAGATATAACCGAAAGAAAAATAATTGAACAGGATTTAAAAAATACTAAAGATCAACTAGAATTAACTTTTAAAAATATTCCTGCAGGCGTTTTCCTTATTAATGAAAAAGGTGAAATGGTTTATTTGAATGATAGAGGCGCCGCTATTTATGGAGATTTTACGCCTGAATACATATTGAAGCAAAAAGATTTATTGTCACTGCTAAAACTTGCAGATGAACTTTTTGAACGCTCCGATGAAAATGGAAAATATTTCTCTGTTCAGGATTCCCCTGCTTTTATAAGTCTTACTACCGGTAAGCCTTCCAAGGCTATATTAAAACAAATCAATAAAGTAAACAAGGAACAACGATGGTATTATGTTCAAAGTGCACCGCTTTTTGATAAAAGAGGAAATGTATCGCTGGTATTAATTACAAGCACAGATATTACTGAGCAAAAAAATGCAGAAGAAAAAATAAAATACAGCGAAGAACGCTTTCGTTCCCTTGCGGAAACCCTGCCGCAAATGGTTTGGGTGATAAATGGTGATGGCGAAATGGAGTACGCCTCAAAAAGCTGGGAAAAATACTCGGGTATTGGTGATGTTAACGAAGCCTGGAGCTACATGATGCATCCGGATGACAGGCAGCGGTTGACAGTTTATTGGAACAAGGTATTCACTGGGGGAAAAGGGTTTAAACATGAAGTGCGGCTAAAAAACAAAGAAGGTATTTATCGTTGGTTTTATTCAGTAGGTGAACCCGTGTTGGATGCTGATGAAAAAGTAAGTAAGTGGGTTGGATCACTAACCGATATTCACGAGCAAAAATTAAAAGAAGAAAGAAAGGATGAATTTATCAGTATTGCCAGCCATGAATTAAAAACGCCGCTTACAACAGCCAAAGCATATTTGCAAATGCTGGAACTTTATTTAGATGATGGCAACGAAGAGGCAGCCTTGTATGTTAAAAAAGCAAATCAGGCTGTTAACAGGCTTAATGAGTTGATAAGCGAATTGCTGGATGTAAGTAAGATAAGTCTGGGCAAAATAAATTATACTATATCTACTTTCAATTTTAATGATATGGTTAACAGCACTGTTGAAAATATTCAGCTTATTTCGCCCAAACATACCATTGTAAAAACGGGTAAAGTTTATGATAAAGTAACA
>JACMPR010000209.1 GCA_014377385.1 Ferruginibacter sp.
AAACCTGTCAGGTCCGATTATTATACCATCAAAGGAAACCTGGGTATGGTTGGTCAGGATTTCGTCAGCGCCGCAAGAAACATGAAAAAAAGCCTTGCACTTGGTGGTGGTGCCATGACCAAACAGGCGGAAGGCCCTAATAAATTACAACTGGGCATGCTGAGCATGCAAAAGGGTAATATGAAAGAAGCCGAATCCTACATTCGCCAGGCCATCCGTGCCGGGCTACCCGACAAAGAAAACAACGCTGCCGTCTACCTGCAACTGTGTTCTATCATGATGAACAAAAGAGAATTTCGTGCAGCAAAAGAATTCTTCCGCAAAGCAAAAGGCTTTAAACCAACCACTCCCCAGATCGTCGATCAGATCAAACAGATCGAGAAGTATATAACCAGGATGCCGGGGTAGGGTAAGGAAGATTCAAGGATTTACGGTTGAGGGTTTACGGTTTAAAAGTTTTGGCAACCTTACCTAATCTCCGGTACTGCTGATAGCTAACCGCACCTACTCCACCCCCCAACTCATGCCTCCATCCTTTTCATCTTTTAATAAAATTCCGAGTTCACTTAACTGTATGCGTATCTTATCCGACGTAGCATAATCCTTTTGGATTTTGGCGTTTTTGCGGATATCAATCAGTAATTGCATCACGGCGTTAAGGGTTTCATTGTTTTTTCCGTCAACGCTTTGCAGCCCAAAAATATCTTCCAGGAATAGCCTGAACTTTTTTTTCATCAGCAGCAGGGTTTCGCCGCTGATTGCATCCGCTGCTATCAACCCATCCTTAATGGAATTGATGATGGGCGCCATCTCAAACAGGTTCGCCAGTACTTTCGGTGTACCAAAGTCATCATCCATGAATATTTCCAGTTCACTGAGCCATAGTGTAATCTTATCGTCAAGTTCTTTGTCGGCGGCTGCTGTTGTTTCCCGCACCGGTAATTTTTGCAGCAACTCATGGGCCTCCCACAAACGCTTAAACGCTTTCTCACTCGCAACCAGGGCCTCACTGCTAAAGTCGAGCGGACTGCGGTAATGACCCTGCAAAATAAAGAACCGCACCGTCATTGGATTAAAGGCCTGGGTAAGCAAGGGATGATCGCCGCTAAACAACTCCGTTAATTTAATTACATTGTTGTAGCTCTTGCCCATTTTCCGGCCATTGATCGTAATCATGTTGTTGTGCATCCAGTATCGAACAGGGGCCTGGTGATTGCAAATGGTGCTTTGTGCTATCTCACTCTCATGGTGCGGAAATTGCAGGTCCATACCGCCACCATGAATATCAAATTCAGCGCCCAGGTACTTGGTGGCCATTGCTGAGCATTCAATATGCCATCCCGGAAAGCCTTCGCCCCATGGGCTTTTCCAGCGCATGATGTGTTCCGGTGCTGCGCTTTTCCAGAGCGCAAAATCCGCCAGGTCTCTTTTTTCATCCTGTCCGTCCAGTTCCCGGGTTGTTTCTAATAAATCATCAATCACCCTTCCGCTCAACTTACCGTAATCATAAGACGCTGCATATTTTTTTACATCAAAATAAACAGAGCCATTTGAAGTGTACGCATAGCCTTCTGCAATAATCTTCTCAATCATGTTTATCTGTTCTACGATATGCCCGGTGGCAGTAGGCTCAATACTGGGTTCTATGCAATTAAATTTTTTGAATGCCCAGTGAAAGAGGTTGGTATATTTCTGCACCAGTTCCATCGGCTCCAGCTTTTCGAGCAAAGCTTTTTTAGATATTTTATCCTCCGCTTCGCGGCCTTCTTCTTCAAAATGGCCGGCATCTGTGATGTTGCGTACATAACGCACTTTATACCCCTTATACGTAAGGTAACGCAGTACGATGTCGAAGAAAATATAAGGCCGGGCGTGTCCAAGATGGCTTTCACCGCTAACCGTTGGTCCGCAAACATACATGCCCACATGACCGGGAGTGATAGAGGTAAACGCTTCTTTCTGTCTTGAATAAGAATTATAAATTTTAAAAGGCATATTATTTTTTTTGTCCGGGCAGTTGTTCGTTCCTCAACTTCGGTGGCGTCGCACACTTGTACAGTGTAGAAATACTCAACAACTGGCCGATATAAAATTTGATTTGGTTAGGGGGCCGACTGGCGCAAAGATATTAAGCATTGCCGCAATGGCAACAACAGCAGGAAAAAAAATATGAAGTAATCTGTACTTGCATGAGGAGCAAGATAAAACATTTTTATGGAGATTTTTATGTTTTTAGAGATGGCGGCTAATGCAGTCTTTTAAAAGGTTCAGGGTATGTCAGTATGTAGTAGGCAACCAGGAATGATAACCATGCACTTTCAACAGTTGCAAATTGCTGCCAGCTTACACAGCGCACAATCAAAAAAATTTATCTTCATAAAAATTATTTTATGCGACAGCTCATTTTTAAGGCCGTACTTTTTTTAGGTATTGCTGGTGCCAGTGCACACAAAACACTGTTTAATCCGCTGTTAAATGGCACAGGAAATATCCCGCAACACATTGCCCCCTGCTTCTTTTGAAAATCAACAATTGATTATAGATGAAAGCAGTTAAACTTTTAGAGCGGAAAGAATGGATAGGGGCATTGTGACATATGAGAACGGGAAAATGGATATCTGCGTAAAAGAAGGGGTAAATGCCGGCAAACATTTCATGGCTATTTACAAATTTAAAATGAATTACCGACCATTTGCTACAACCTGAAAGCTGTCAGTTATCCCGATGCATTTGACAGTAAAAACAAGCCGCTGTGTTTTCTTGCTGTATTAAAAAAGGAAATGCTAAAATAAAACTACCTCAGGAGGCATTAGAAAACTTTGAATGAACGTCTGAATATACAAAGATCTATTCCTCATATCAATCACTTTATGTACTTAAGGTCTGCAATAATTGGAAAATGATCACTTAATTTTTTCTTGATACGAACATATTGTTGCACATCAAATCTTGGATCAACAAAAATATTGTCAATACGCAAGGTAGGTGAGATACCGTAAAAGGTTCGCCCGATGCCGGCACCTTTTTCTGAAAATACATTTTTCATTCCCTTACCGATGGTCTTGTACGCGTAGCTGTTAGGTACATCATTAAAATCGCCGCAAACAATAGCAGGATAGGGGCTTTGATCAACCGCTTCCCTGATCCGCTCACTTTGTATTTTTCTTTTCAAAAAACCGGTTTTGAACTTTGCAGCCACACTTTTAGATTCTTCAAAATCCCTTTCATCTTTTATTGATGGGTCTTCAATATACTTGCGGTTTTCATTGCTGAATTTGAGTGATTGCAGGTGAATATTGAATACCCTGAATGTGTCGTCATTCTTTACAATATCTGCAAACTGAAAAGTAGAATTATAATCTTTGGGTGGATAAGCCACGGTTTGCTTATTGATGATAGGATATTTACTGAAAATAATAATTCCAAAGTGATGCTTGCTGTCAAAATCAAGTTTGGGATTGAAAGTATAATTATAATCGTACATGCCAAGGCGGCTTACAAAATCCGGCAGGTAGTTAATAGCAGCTGAAAACTGATCACTGGCAACCATCTCCTGGAAACAGGCCACATCGGGCTCCTGTTCATTTATCGTGGCAATCATCTCCTGTTTTCTTTCAGGGTGCGATTTATGTTCCAGGATGTCAAAATGCTCCACATTCCAGCTCATAACTCTTAGGCCGGAAGGATCCTTTGTTACATTAAAGTCGGGCGACTTTCTTATGGGAACAACTTCTTTTAAAGGATTCCATGACAAGGCAATTGCAATAATGCCAATGAATACCATAATTCGTTTAACAAACAACCAGAAAAGTATAAACCCAATTAAAATCAGCAGAAAATAAAAAGACGCGAGTGTAAAAAAACCGGTGAACCAATATTTCCGGGGATCAAAATAACTGCCATAACATCCAAGTATCAATGACAATGCAACAATAATGTTGAGTGTTATCAATAGAACCTTGGTGAAGCGCCTCAGTTTTTTTACAGACATGTAATAAAGATAAGCATCACAGCTAATTATTGAGGACCAAACCTTTCTTCACAGGTTACTTTAACTTCCGCTATCTTTTTTTGCGGGAACAACAACGGGCGTGATGGTTTGTGTGGCTGGTTTTGTAGCAGGGGAATTAAGCGGTGCACCAACAGCTATATCGCAACGGTGGTTTGGTTCGCCATGTGGCGGGTTCATGCCAGGGGCTGTTACTGTTTTAGCAGTTGTTCCTGTAACCGGTGACTGTGTGGGCGTGACAGTTTGCACTGTTTGTGTGGCTGGTTTTGTTGGCGCCGAATTGAGCGGGGCTCCAACAGCAATATCGCAACGGTGATTTGGTTGTCCGTGTGCAGGGTTCATACCCGGTGCAGGTAATGCGATGGCCTGGTTAACCATTTGCTGCGGCAATGGATTTACGAGGGGCTGACCGGAAACGGGTAGTTGTGCAGGAGCGGTGGGCATGGAATTTTGTGGAATGCTTGTGGCTGCAGCCGGCACTGTTATTTTCTCCGGCTCCGTACCGCCAAGCGTTGAATCGTGATCAGGTTGTTTACTGGCACAACTGCTAAAGCAACAAACAAAAAGAATTCCCGCCGCGGTAATGATCTTATTCATGGTGTTCATTTTGTAAAGTTTTGTTTTTATTACTTAAATGCGGTTCTTTTGTCCTCCATCATCCCCCCTACAATTCCTCTTCGTCCGCTGCCTTCCTTAAAATCTGTTTTTCCTCATCGGTTAAAAAATGATATCCCCGCTGGTTTATTTTATCAAGTATTTCGTCTACCCGTTGTTGTGTAACAATGGAGGTTTTATTATATGGATTCCTCTTCCCCGTGTTATAAAAAACCTTGTCCTTTACATTGGGCTTATTTTTTCCATTTTTACCAGGTGTAAAGAGATTGGTAAACCAATGATAAAATCTATTCATCCAAACGCTGCCATCTTTTCCACGCCGCAACAACGCCACAAAAAGGAAACCGGCAAAGGCACCGCCTAAATGAGATAAGCTGTAAGCGGCGCTCATGGAAGCAACCCCGGCAAAATCAATAAAAAGATATACGGCCATTAATACCCAAATGGGAATTCCCCCACGTATCATGGTAAAGAACTTGTGGTTGGGTGACAAAGTGGTGGTGGCCATGGCAACCGCAATCGTTCCGGCATTGGCACCCAGCAGTGCCGCATTGTTTACCTGTGAACGAAGTGGTGGTATCAGGTAATTTGCGGCAATAAATACAATCCCGCCAAGCAGGCCGCCATAAATATAAACAGGAATGATCTTATCGTTGCCGGTGAGTTCCTGCAGTATGTAACCAAAAGCCCAAAGCCACAACATGTTACTGAGAATGCGCATGAGGTTGCCGCCGGTATCACTAAACATGTAGGTAACAAGTGTCCACGGACGCTCACTTAGTTTGGTAAGATTTGCAGGAAGTTCAAACCATTGTACAACCTGTGCATTGTAAAGCTGTGGTGTTTGCTGGTAAAAAAAATAAGCTACCTGCAGGGTTAACATGATCAGGAAAAAAATAACGTTGAGAATAAATAGGTTCATGAGGGCATTGTTGTCCTGCCCCAATGTAAATCGGCCACGTTTTCTTTTCCGGTAATCCTGGTATCTGTCAGATTCTCCCATATTTAAACTTATTGCCCTAAAGTTACATCGCTAAAATGCAAAAACACGTTAACAGTATAAGAAGCTGTTTATTTTTATTTTATTTAGAGCCTCATAGCACTAATAACTGCCATGTATGCTATAGTTTCGTATAGTTGAGCCAGGTTCCTGTGGCTGATAAACGCACCCGTAGATTAGAACTGTGAAGCGACAACGTTATTAATAAAAAGTTTGCTTATTGGTTTTGTTCCAGTAAAACACGATCAGAAAACCTATCACTGCCCCACCCACGTGCGCAAAATGTGCCACATTATCATTAGGAGTTCTGGATACGCCACCAAAAACATCCAGTGCTATGATACCGAGGATGGCCCACTTGGCCTTGACCGGAAATGGTATTGGCATAATGAACAACTGGGTATTTGGAAACAGGTAACCATAAGCCGCCAGTACACCCATAATGGCACCCGAAGCTCCTACGGTGCAGGCCTGCCGCAAAATCATTTGGTATTGTTCAGTCTCCTGCATGCTTAGAGATGCATGATCCAGTTGCCAAAAGTCGAATATGTACGAGCCCATTTGTGCCAACGCTGCGCCTAAGCCGCAAATGAGGTAGAAAATTAAAAATCGTTTTGGTCCCCAGCTTTTTTCAATGATACTTCCAAACATCCACAGCGCCAGCATGTTGAATAGCAAGTGGAAGATGCCGCCGTGCATAAACATATGCGTTACCAGCTGGTAGGGCCGGAACACGGCTGATTTGTAATGATGTAATGCAAAAAGATCGTTTACTTTATTGAGGTCACTCATGCCCCCAAAAACCGATTGGGCAAAGAATATAAGTGCATTTAAGATAATAAGATTTAATACAACCGGTGTGGTGCGCTGAAAGCTATTGCCGTATGCCATGTCGCAAAGTTATGAGTAAAACATTTATTTTAAGGTGAGTAAAACAACACATTCAATATGGTGTGTATGTGGGAACATATCGACGGGCTGAATCTTGTCCACTTTATACTTTTCACCTAACAGGTTAATATCCCGGGCAAGCGTTGCTGTATTACAACTAACGTATACAATACGGGGTGCAGCAATTTCGAGAAGTTTGATAACAAGTTTTTCATGCATTCCTACGCGTGGCGGATCGGTAATGACGACGTCGGGCCTGCCATGTGTTTCAAAAAACGCGTCGTTGCATATTTTTATCGTATCGCCGGCAAAAAAATGAGCGTGCTCAATTTTGTTAAGCGCTGCATTTTTTTTGGCATCTTCTATAGCATCTTCAATTACCTCTACCCCAATGATCTTTTTTGCCTTGGGGCTTACAAATATGCCAATGCTGCCCGTGCCACAATAAAGGTCATACACAATTTCATTACCCGTGAGGGCCGCAAAATCCCTTGCAACAGCATAGAGCCGTTCTGCCTGCTTGGTATTGGTTTGAAAAAACGATTTGGGACTGATGATAAACTCAAAATCCTCCAGTTTCTCTGTCACATAACCTTTGCCATAATAGATTTGGGGTGTTAGGTCATAGATGCTGTCGTTCCATTTAGGGTTAATGGTATATAATAAGGTGGTAATAGACGGAACCTGTTTCAGTAAATGATCCAGCAGCAATTTCCTATTAGCCTCCTCTTCATAATTGAGGCAGATATTTACCATCAGTTCACCGGTGGTACAATACCGGATAATAATATTCCGCAGCCAGCCGGTATGCTCCTTAATATCATAATACGAAAACGTATTTTCTTTGGCAAAGTCTCGGATCGAATTCCTTACCCGGTTGTTTACATCATCCAGCAACCAGCATTCAAAAATGTCTATTGCTTTATCAAAAATTCGGGGAACATGATAACCCAAAGCCCCGGACGGAAGAATGGCAGCGTTTGTTAGCGTATTCGGGTTTACCGCGTCTTCAAAAGCGCCGGGAGTTGACATCTCTTCATGTGTATAATAACGCTTGTTGCTAAACGTAAATTCAAGCTTATTCCGGTAATGGATTGTATTCGCGGAGCCTATTATGGGCATAATCGCCGGCAGCTCCACTTTGCCAATGCGTTTCAGGTTCTGTTCGGTTTCCTGTTGCTTGTAAAACAATTGCTTTTCATACGGTAGCATTTGCCATTTGCAGCCCCCACA
>JACMPR010000004.1 GCA_014377385.1 Ferruginibacter sp.
GGTAGGGTGATGCTAACGGGTTCCGCCGTTTGTCAGAGACAAGACGGCGGCTCGAATTTTAAGGGGAAGTGATAAATGACTTGAGGATTAGGGCGATGTTAATGGGTTTCGCGGTTTGTCAGAGACAAGACGGCGGCATCCTTTAATCCTGTCTGGCCTGCAGTGAAAATCCAAAAGTAGTACCAACATCTATTTTACTGCGAACATGAATGGTTTGCTTGTGTGCTTCGATAATATGTTTGCAGATGGAGAGGCCAAGCCCGCTGCCACCTACTTTCCTGCTTCTCGCCATATCAGTACGGTAAAATCTTTCAAATATCCTTGGCAGGTGTTCGTCGGCTATCCCGGCACCATCATCACTGATCTCTATCAGTACCGTTCTTCCGTCAATATTATAAAAACTCGCTTCTACGATGCCGTTATTTTTCCCATATTTAATGGCGTTGTCAACAAGATTAATTAATACCTGCCTGATCTTCTCCTTATCTGCATAAACATTCAATGGAAATTCGCAGCCTTTTTTTATGATACATTTGATATCCTTTTCCTTGGTGTTGATGTACAATGAATCATAAACATCTTTCAGCAATTCCTGTATTACAAAATTTTGAAAATGCAATTCCTGTTCCCCGCTTTCTAATTTTGAAATAGCATCCAGGTCATCAACCAGGTTTACAAGCCTGTCAACATTACGGGCGGTACTCTGCAGAAACTTTGTGTTCACTTCGTTGTTGTGTAAGGCGCCATTTAGTAAGGTGTCTACATATCCCTGTATGGAAAAAATCGGTGTCTTCAATTCATGACTCAGGTTCTGCAAAAATTCTTTCCTGAAGACCTCGTTTTGCTGTAAGATTTCAATTTCTACTTTTCTTTGCTGCGCCCAGGCTTCTACATCTTCCCTTACTTCGTCTATGCTTTTCTGTGGAAGAATATGTTTGTAATAAAATTCTTCCCTCTTACTTGCTTTGGTTTGCGATATAAGTTTGTAAATCAATTTTATTTTTCTGTAAATAAAAGTCTGCAGTGTAAATAATATCAACCCAAAACTTCCCAGGAAAACAACAATAAAGGAGATCATCACTACCCACCACACGGGTTCAAATATTAAAATGGCAAATGTAATTGGAATGGAGAGTGCCAGCGCCGTTAGGGCTGCGAGTTGCTGTGGTGTAAAGTTTTTTTGTGAAAGCATGAGAAGAAGCAACTAGCTGGAAGCTGCCAGCTACAAGCTATAGAATTTTATTTGTAAGTTAGCGGGTAAAGTAAATTTCAGCTGGTATATTTTAAGCGCAAAACCATACTGTATTCCCTTCATTAATTGAGAAACGTCCTCACTTGCAGCTTGCGCTAACAGGTAATGGCTACCAGCTACAACCTACATTTCAAACTTATACCCAACGCCCTTTACTGTTGTAATGCAATCAAGGTCCAGTTTTTGCCTGATTTTTCGGATATGCACATCAATGGTACGGTCTCCTACAATTACTTCCGTACCCCATATCTGGTTAAGGATCTCATTGCGTAAAAAAACTTTGCCTGGCTTTGAGGCCAATAAAGACAACAATTCAAATTCTTTGCGGGCGAGCACAATGTCTTCGCTTTTATAGGACACATTGTATTTCTCGCGGTCTATTTTAAGGTCACCAATTACTACAACCCCTGTATCCTGTTTTGTTGAATTTATCCGCCTGAAAAGCGCATTCACCTTGCTTAACAACACTTTTGGGCTAATGGGTTTGGTGAGGTAGTCATCTGCGCCGGATTCAAGTCCTTTTATCTCGGTATTTTCATCACTCATCGCAGTAAGGAAAATAATAAGTGTTTCAGCAAAGACGGGTAATTTTCTTAGCAGGTTGCAAACCTCGATGCCATTCTTTCCGGGCATCATAATATCCAGCATGATTAGGTCGGGAAGAAATTTTTTGGCTTTTTCAAAAGCTTCATCACCGTTTTTGGCGGTCACTACCTCATAGCCTTCCGTCTGTAAATTAAACTGGATGATCTCAAGAATATCCGGTTCATCATCAGCAATAAGAATTTTTTTTCCAGTCTGCATGTAACAAAATTAACATAACAACCTCAGCAAGCATACGTTAATTGAAAGTTATAGTATTATCAAATTGTTAACGCCATGCAGCGCCCCTGCTGATAATTCTATCTACCTGCTGTATCCAATACCATAAAATTGCATCATATTTGCATCCGGGGAACCCATATGAAGTTTATTTACCTCTTTATTATTTTATTTACAACTGCTGTTGAAAGTTATGCATCAGCAGACACTGTAATGGTGCCTTTGCAACGCAGGTATTTCCATGACAAGGTAGATGCGCAACAAAAAATGTGCGATAAGGCAGATGGTAAACTGGACAGTAACCTCCGGGCAGGAAGCAATGAGGAAATAAACCTCCGCCTCACTGATGTATTGTACAGGAAGGTAGATGCGCTGCAGGATTGGGTAGAGTCCAATGACCAGGTGAGTAACAACAACGAAAAGATCCGGTTCCTAAGTTATATAGAAAACGTTTTAAGGGATTTCAGAATTGGCTGGAAGAAAAAAGAAATAACCCTCTTTGAATTCCCGGGCCTGATAGATAATTTTGAAGCGATATTAAAAGTGCAGGCCAAGGGTGAGAGTATGGCCCCGCTGATTCAGTCCATTCCCTACAATATTGCCAGGATAAACACCTCTGTTTTTTTTGATAACATAGGCTTCAGGGAATCAAAGAATATCCTCTACCAAAAATACTGTGTCGCCAATCCCGATAAAATATTGCAAACGATCAGGCCCTACGTTACTGAACCCTTTGCAGATTCCCTGATTGCGCTTGCCTGCCAGGCAAACCCGGTCCAGCTATACTCTTATGCGCAATCCAGCAGTTCGCCTGAAGGAAGACTCATCCATCGCAGTAACAACAGTATGGTGATGGCGGTAGCAAAATTGAGCCGGACTTCCAATGCACTTTTTTATTTTCCTTTCCTGGATGACCTATTATCCGGCAGGAAAACGGTAGATAGTATAAGAAGATATGTGGACGGTGAAAGAGGGTACGACAGTGTTGGCTATTTTAAATTGCTGGTACGGACAGAGATAGAATATTATACCAGGATGACGGCTCAAAACAGGGATACCCCCATTGCCATGTTTGGTGCCAATGGACTGCGGGAAGTGTTACGTGGCAAAGCATTAGAACATTTCATTATGCCGATCAATGCACTGCATGAACAAAGCAATTTGTTGGTGCGTATGAAAGCAATTGAACCCTTATCAGCCGAGGAATTATATTACATGATGGTAATGGGGGAAAATGATATTTACACTTCCAGTTATAAACACAGCTTTAACCGGATGCTTCAAAAAATGGGAGCTAACCCCAGGGGAGATTCATTGTTGCTTAGCGTGAACTTTGATTATTTTAAGAAGTTCATCAAGATGGCTGCCAATTATAATAAGCTGGATACTTTTATCAGGAGTATGCCGGCCGCTAACTCTGAAGCGCTCATGAAATATTTTGTTGCCAACCTCGACAAAGGCAATAACCTGGAAGATGCCACCGATGTGGCAGATTCTTACAGCAGCATCAATGATAAAAAATTACTGACGACCATCCTCAACAACGTAATGCAAAATGAACAGCAAAGCATTACAGATGGCAATTCAAAAGGCAGCATTATTTATGGGTTGCTGAATGAGATTTTTTTATCGGCAGACAGTACCAATAAAATTGACCTCACCACTTCACTGGGTATTCCGTCTATTTACGAGATTGAAAACAAGAACCTTCGGGATGACAGTGGCCGGATTGTTCAACAGGTATTTTTTTATGGGGATGATGATGGCAAACTACACTTCCCCGGCTTCATCAATTCATTTTCTTCAAAGGAATGGCGGGTAATACAAAAGAAAGAATGGTACGAGATCCGGTCACTCAAAGGGAATGTATGGATCTTTGTAAATCGCCCGCTGGACAATGATGCCAATCTTGATGACAGCGCACAGGTGCACCTGAACCGTTACATGGAATCACTTGACCTGCACCCTTCCGTGATCGTTCACCGCGGACATAGTTACTGGCTACCGGGAACGATTGACCGCATGCCTGGTGATGCAAAGATTGTTGTACTGGGCTCCTGCGGTGGGTATAAAAATCTTAACCAGATCCTGGATATTTGCCCTGATGCACACATCATATCTACCAAGGAAATCGGCACCGGCCAAATCACGCAACCCATACAAAATTACCTGAGCCAATCGATGCTAACAGGCAGTAAGATCGTATGGAAGGATATGTGGTCCATACTTTCCAAAACATTTTCAAAAGATCCCAGCAGGGAAAAGAGAGATAGCTGGGATGATTACATACCTCCTTATAAAAATCTCGCGGCCATCTTTATCAAAGCGTATAATAAAAAGTTGGAATCGTTGTAAAGGATGTAAAAGATTTTTGATGCAGGATGTAAATACGTGCCAACAATCATACGCCATACATCATACGTTACACTTTCCAAACCATTATTCTCTGTAACTTTAGATATGAGTAAAGGAAGTCCTCCGAAGGAAATTTTTAATACCGCATTGCTCCGCAGGGTTTTTAAGTTTGCCTCGCCATACAGGAACAAGTTTTACAGTTCATTGTTGCTTTCCGTTGTACTTGCGCTCATGGCACCTTTGCGGCCGTTTCTTATACAGCTAACGATTAACCACGGTATCAAAGACAATGCGGCGGCAAGTTTTATAAACGGCCCCGGAGGATTTATCATCGAGATTACCATCCTACAAATCTTTTTGCTGATGGTGGAGACAACTACCCGGTTTTATTTCACTTTTACAACGGCAGCGTTGGGACAAAGTGTTGTGAAAGATCTTCGCACGACAACGTATCAAAAAATTTTAAACCTTAATTTATCACAATTTGATAAAACGCCGATTGGTACCTTAACAACCCGGACGATCAATGATATTGAATCTGTAAATGATATTTTCAGCGAAGGGTTGATCCCAATTATCGCTGACCTGTTGTCCATCATTTCTATTCTTACTTATATGTTTTGGGCCGATTGGCGCCTGACGCTGGTTTGCCTTGTGCCGTTTCCTTTTTTAATTGTTGCCACCTATTTTTTTAAAGAAACTGTAAATAAATCGTTTATTAATGTACGCAATGCGGTGGCATCTTTAAATGCATTTGTGCAGGAGCATATTACCGGGATGTCGCTGGTACAGGCTTTTGCAGCAGAGAACCGGGAACAGGATAAATTTAAAAAAATAAACAAGCAGCACCGCAATGCAAATATCAAAGCCATTTTTGCCTACTCGGTTTTTTTTCCGATCGTAGAATTAGTGTCTGCCTTGTCCATTGGATTACTGGTGTGGTGGGCGGCAAAAGAATCATTGCTGGTTACGCCGGATAAAGCAAACAATGTTGCCGGTATCATCACGGCATTTATTTTATGCCTTAATTTATTGTTCAGGCCATTGCGGGTGATCGCTGATAAATTCAATGTGCTTCAAATGGGAATGATCGCAAGTGAACGGGTCTTTAAAGTGCTGGACAACGACGATTTCACCAAAGACAATGGCATATTTATTCCGGAAAAAATACAGGGTGCTATTGCATTCAAACAGGTATGGTTTGCCTATGTGGATGAACAATATGTTTTGAAAAATATTTCTTTTGATATTGACGCCGGCAAAACGATTGCCATTGTGGGCCACACCGGCAGCGGCAAAACTTCCATCATCAGCCTGATAAACCGGCTGTATAAAATACAAAAAGGCAGCATAGAAATTGACGGAGTGAACATCAACGATTACCAGCTGGATCTTTTAAGAAGCAAGATCGGCGTGGTATTGCAGGATGTATTTTTATTCAGCGGGTCGGTGATGGACAATGTAACGCTCCGCAACCCCGACATAAAAAGAGAAGATGTTGTAAGAGCCGCTAAGCTGATCGGACTGCATGATTTTATTATAAGGCTTCCCGGTGGCTACGACTACAATGTAATGGAAAGAGGCGCCACCTTGTCTATGGGCCAACGTCAGTTGCTTTCTTTTGTAAGAGCACTGCTGTATGATCCTGCAATACTGATTTTGGATGAAGCCACTTCTTCCATCGATTCAGAAAGTGAAGCCTTATTGCAACATGCCATTGATAAACTGATCGCGGGGCGTACTTCAATTGTTATTGCACATCGCTTAAGTACCATTCGTAAGGCAAATAAAATATTGGTGCTGGACAAGGGAGAGATAAAGGAGATTGGTTCTCACGAAGAGTTACTGAAGAAGCAGGGATTTTATTATGAATTATATAAAATGCAATTTCTGGGAGCTGAAAGTAGTATGCTGATTTGATTTAAAGAGTAACTTATGGCCAATTGGGCAATTTGCGGCCTGCTAAAAAAAATTTCGTAAAAATAAATTGAGTTGAAAAAAATAATCTTCCTGGGAATATTATTTATTCTCCATAAAAATTCAAAAGACGACTGTTTAATTTCAAAAGATAATTGTTCGTTTAGCAAAAACAATAATGTGGATACTGCAACTTATCCCATCAGTTCATTAAACATGGCTGACGTAAGTTTTTATCAAAATAAATCTGTAAACACTTTTTTGTTGGATCTTACCAAAATATACCCGGGATACGTTCTATCAGAAATCCATGGAAATCACAATGCTAAATTAGGAACAAGGTTAGATGTGTACTTTGGTAATGGTATTGCCTTTGTCATAGCAGTCAGGCATTTTCGATATATGGCGCCTTTTAGTCCAACTACGGATTTTGATTTAAATTTATACAAACAGGAAAATGTTTCAAGAATCGAATTGTGGGATAAGGAGACCTGTTTAAAAGGCTGTAACTAACAAAAATATCAGGATCGCATTCAATGAAAAAATTACTTTTTATATCGGTATTAATTGCAACAGCTCACAATGTTTTGGCAAAAAATATTTTGCCTTATAAAAAATATCAAATATCCATAACCAATCTTATTGATACTGCTGCTTATCCTATTGCCAATATTAGTAGCATCAACTTACCCTTTTATTACAATAAACCAATTAATACTTTTTTGGCAGATTTGACAAATTCATACCCGGGATATATTTTATCCTCAATTTATGCTAATGATAACCTACGAATGGGCACAAGGGTAAATGTATATTATAGCAATCATATGGGTTTTGTACTTATCGTGAAAAATTTTCAATATATGAATCCTTTTAGCCTGACAGGAAATTTTGATGTCAATTTATTCCGCCAGGAAAATATTAATAAAATTGAATTGCGAAATATTGGAGATTGCATACATGGTTGTAATTGATTTATGAATTCTGATCTAAATATGAAAAAATATTTTCTTTTGATATTTTTAATAGTAACTAAAAATGTTCTGGCAAATAGTATTTTGCCCTACAAGAAATATCAAATTTCAATAAACAATATTATTGATACTGCTGCATATCCTATTGCCAATATTAGTAGCATCAACTTACCCTTTTATTACAATAAACCAATTAATACTTTTTTGGCAGATTTAGCGGATGCATACCCGGGATATGTTTTGGGCAGAATATATGGAAACGAAATAAGGAGGGGTACAATGATAAATGTCTATTATGGTAATAGTATAGCTTTTGTTATCGTTGTTAAAAACTTTCAATATATAAATTCTTTTAGCCCAACCGGAAATTTTGATATCAATTTATTCCGCCAGGAAAATATTCATAGAATTGAATTGTGGAATGTGGGGGATTGCGTTTATGGTTGTAACTAAGGTTGCTTTACTAACGGCCTTTTGAATATGATTTATGTAAGCCTGGTATTGTACTAACAATATTGAAGAAAGTCGCTGCAAACCCGCTATTTCGGCATCGCTATTCTTCAAATTTTCTTTTAATTTCCCCCCTCA
>JACMPR010000024.1 GCA_014377385.1 Ferruginibacter sp.
TACAAACACGCTTTTACCATCTTTGCTGATGGCAATACCACTTGGTGATCCGCTGAGCTTGGCAAGTATTTTTGTATCTCTTGTGCGGGGTTCGGTTACCCAAAGGTCGTAGCCTTTTTCAAATGCGGCGAGGTAATATATTTTTGAGCCATCAGGCGATACAGCATAATCGCTAATGGAAGAGCTGTTAATGGTAAGCCTCATTTTACGATTATCAATATTTGCAAAATCCGGTATCCATTTTTTTGCAGCCGAATCTTTTTTGGCTGTTGAATCTTTTTTATTTACGGCTGTATCTTTAAAAAGACTGTACTCATCTTTCGATAATTTAAATTCGTCGTAAGCAACAGCATCTAAAAATGCACCGTAAATATCTACTTCTTTGTTTCCCTGAAAAGCAAGCGATCGACGTCCTTCTCTGTTGTTCGTCCAAGTCATTAATTTACCACCCATTGCCCATTTAATATTGTCTTCGCCAAAGCCGCTGTTTATAGGGTGCAGCGCTGTGCCCGAACCATCTGCTTTTATAATGGCAGCATGTGATGCGCCGAAGCCAAAAAATTCATCATCTGCAATAACATATTTTCCATCAGGGCTCCAGTTAAAATCCAGATCGCCGTCAGAGTAACTATAGTTTTGCCCTTTTGGTATTAGTGTGCGAGTTTGCTTGCTTGCAATATTATAAACCTTCAGCAAATTCCTATTTTCGAGGAAAGCCACTTCTTTACCGTCAGGCGAATATTTTGGCAGAAATTCTTCAGCATTTGTAGCAATAAGCGGCTCTTCTTTTAAAACGGTAGCGGCGTAAAAATATGGTTCTTCTTTTCGTACAATAGACGAAGTGTAAATATCCCAGTTGTCATTTCTTTCAGCAGCATAAATTAGGCTCTTACCATCTGGCGCCCACTCAACCATCCGCTCCTGTTGGGGGGTGTTGGTTATTCTTTTTGTTTGTGTGCCATCAACGCTGGTAACAAATACTTCGCCCCGGGTTACAAATGCAATTTCTTTGCCGTTAGGCGACAAGGCAAAACTGCCCACATTACCATTAACGGTTACATTCTTCTCCGCATTCTGGCGCCCGTCATTGTTGATTTGTATGGCTATCTTTTTGGGTGAAGCCTCATCAATCATTATATAAATATCACCATCGTTGGTAAAACACAACGTATTGTTTTTGCTGATGCTTAAATGGCGTACAGGGTTTGTTTTAAAAGTAGATAACTGTCGCTCTGCCGTTGTTGCACGCAGCATTTTTTTATAAATATTCTGATTGCCATTTTTTTCGCTGAGGTAGTACACAGCCTCATCATTGCTGCTATAAACAGGCTCTCTGTCTTCTCCCTCAAAATCACTTATTTTTTTATAGGTACCGCTCTTTACATTCATGGTCCACACATCTCTTGTTACGGAAGATGTATGGTGTTTACGCCATGGATCTTCGTAACCTTTTCTGTCTTCAAAAATAATTTCGCTGCCCTTGCTGTTGTAGTGTGCTTTTTCCATACCTGCACCAGATAATAATACTGGCCTGCCACCTGCTACCGAAACGGTGTACAAATTCTGAAACAACCGTGGACTGTAAAAACGCACATTAGTTGCCTGCACATTTCTGCCACTGCCCAATATTATTTGTTTGTCATCGGGCGAAAAATCAAAAGGAAAATCACTGGCACTGTTGTACGTTATGCGAAGGGGCGTGCCACCATTTGCGGGCATTACAAACACATCAAAATTACCATTACGGTCACTTGCAAATGCAATCGATTTTCCATCATGGCTCCATACGGGCATCATATCCTGTGCTTCATGTATGGTAAGTGGCATGGCCATTCCGCCTGTGGCAGCTACGGTGTAAATATCTCCTTTGTAACCAAAGGCAATTGTTTTTCCATCTGGCGAAATTGCAGGGTAGCGTAACCACGCACCATTGTATTGGGCATGTCCGGCAAATGAGGTAAAAAATAATATAGTTAATAGTAAATTTCTCATGGTTTTTTATTTAGTATAAGTTTATTTGGGGTCACTTAAATGTGAGGCTAACTTATTTACTATTGGACATACAGGAGTTTTCTTTGGTCAGCATTTTTGAAATATCTTTTAGTACGCTAATATACATTCTCAAAGACCAAATATTGGATTAAATTAAAAGAATGTATATAAATGACCACCAAGCGATCAAAACTATACATGTGGCTATGAGTATTAACACACTGTTTGGGATATAATAATGGGATTCCAATTGGTCAATTTGACTGATCTATTTTTAAGAAGGGTGAATTTTCAAGTATTTTAATATTAAGGATGTTTAGTTGAAAATGTGTCTAAGATTTATCATGGCAGAGGCTAAATTTAACCAAGATTTAAAATTTATTGCTAATTTTTCAAAACGTACAAGAATTCTTTTGTACGTGTCTAACCAAGCAAAAACAACCTCTATTTTGAATCGGTTTGTGTAAATATAGTCACTCATATATCAATAGCTGTGTGCTGTTTTCTTAGTATTTCGCCTGTTTTGTTTGATATTTGGTATCATTTCCATCTGTTCTATAAAAATTAAAAAAGATTTTACATCGAACCCTGAATCAGCATGTAGATGAGAAAAATGATATTTAATGGATTGTTTTTTCATTGAATCTATCATATTCTGAACATTCTCAATAAGTTCAAAACTATCATGCGGAATGCCGCCCAGATGATTACCTTCAATACAATCAGAAATAGCTAAGATATTGTACTTATTACGGAGTGCCGTCCAATCGCAGATGATTAAATTATTGACTGTTTTCGCTCTTTTTCAACGTTGCCATTTAACTTTTTCGCCCCTTTTTTTGAAGGAGTTTGAGAACCATCCAATTGCAAACACTCCAAAGCTAATTTATCTAAAATATCGCTTCTGGATCCCTCAAAAAGTTTTTCAAAACTACCATTTTTTGACCACTTAGAATAGTGATAGTAAATATTTTGCCAAGTAACTAATTGATCTTCAGGATTTAATGTTCTCCATGAACACCCTGATTTGAGTACATATAAAATCATATTAAAATAAATTGATAACTAACTTTTTGACGGTTAGGACCAACTTTATGACTTAATTGAGGCAAAATAAACGTATCAAAATCTGATTCTGAAACGTAAACAGGTAATTTGTTCATATATACTTTTTACCTAAAAATACACAATTTCAACTAAACAACCTTATTGATAATATTAGAGAAGCCACTAAGATTTACTTGCAGTCCACCTCTCACAAAGGAAAAGGGTTGTAGCGAACCTGCAGTACTTTTGGGACAATCTTTTAATTTAACCTATAATTGAGATTGCATCACGATATGCTGAATACCGCCGAGTTGGGAGCTTTACTTTGGAAACAGCAATTAGGGGCTGGAATTACACCATCTTCTCCTCAATATGGAAAGGGAACATCGCCCGTAATTCCTGATTATATCCTCGCAGGGTCGTCTTCGGGGCTTTTTGAAGGAAATCCCGCCGTTGATCCAAGTAAATATAGTTTTGAACAAAACGGGTTTTATCAGATTATTCGGGCTAATAAAGAAGGCACAAATTGGTTCAAAGAAATGGTTCAATCCGCTCCAACACAAAGCCATAATTTAAGTGCCTCGGGTGGTACTGATAAATCGATTTATAGTTTAAGTTTAGGATATTATTCCGAAGTTGGTACGCAAAAATATACTTTCTATGACCGTTATAGCATTCGTTCAAATTCAGAACTTAAACTAACCAAACAA
>JACMPR010000210.1 GCA_014377385.1 Ferruginibacter sp.
CCGGAATGCTGAAAAAATACATCAACAACCCTGCCTACGACCTGACGAATTCGTTTGTGATTGGTGACAGGATAACCGACGTACAACTGGCCAAAAATCTTGGTTGCAAAGCCATCTGGATGAATGCAGGCATCGGCGCCGACAACCCGGAAATGAATGACACAGTTGATGCTTTAAAACCAGTGATTGCACTTGAATCAGGGGAATGGGCTGAGATATATCAATTCCTGAAATTGCCGCCGCGAAAAATAATACATGAACGCAATACCAATGAGACAAGAATTGTCGTGGAAATAAACCTCGATGGGACGGGTAAGTCAACCCTTAAAACGGGCCTTCCGTTTTTCGATCACATGCTGGAACAGATTGCCCGGCATGGAAATATAGACCTTATAATTGAATGCCGTGGTGACCTGCACGTGGATGAACATCACAGTATTGAAGACACGGGTATGGCCTTTGGTGAGGCTATATTAAAAGCACTGGGGAATAAAAAGGGCCTGGAACGATATGGATTTCTGTTGCCGATGGATGATTGCCTGGCACAGGTTGCGCTGGATTTTGGCGGGCGTAGCTGGATAGTATGGGACGCAGACTTTAAACGAGAAAAAATTGGTGAAATGCCTACTGAAATGTTCTTTCATTTTTTTAAATCATTTTGTGATGCGGCAAAATGTAACCTGAACATTCAAGCTTCCGGAACAAACGAACACCATAAAATTGAATCGATTTTCAAAGGGTTTGCCAAAGCATTAAAAATGGCTGTGAAAAGAGATGCCAATAATGATTCACTTCCTTCAACTAAAGGAATGCTATGATCGCCATTATAAAATACAATGCAGGGAATGTACAAAGTGTACTTCACGCGTTACAACGCATGGGCGTAGATGCAATTTTAACAGATGATCCGGCCGTTATCAGCAGCGCTTCCAGGGTTATCGTTCCTGGTGTAGGTCATGCAGGTTCGGCAATGGCGTACCTGAGGGAAAGAAGACTTGATACTTTAATTGCCGGACTGCGACAACCCGTACTGGGCATCTGTCTTGGGTTACAGTTGATGTGCCGTCATTCCGAAGAAGGCAACACAAAGTGCATGGATATATTTGACACAGATATTAAATTATTTCAATCTCCTCTTCTTAAAGTGCCGCAGGTGGGATGGAATAATATTTATGACTACAAATCCTCCATATTCAATGAGTTGGAAGAAGCGGCCTTTGTTTATACGGTACACAGTTACTATGCCCCATTATCCGATGCGACGATAGCTACCACTGATTATATTATTCCTTACAGTTCAGCATTGCAAAAAGAAAATTTTTATGCAGTACAATTTCATCCGGAAAAATCCGGCGACGTTGGAGAAACTATTTTAAAAAATTTTATTTCAATTTAATGAACATTATTCCGGCAATTGACATTATAAACGGACATGCGGTAAGGCTTACGAAGGGCGATTACACCACGCAAAAAGTTTACAGCAATAATCCGGTGGAGCTGGCAATTATGTTCGAAGATGCAGGCTTTCGGCGTTTACATGTTGTAGACCTGGATGGCGCAAGAATAGGGAAGATCCAGAATATTTCGGTACTTGAGAAAATTGCGAAAGCAACAACTATGGTCATCGACTTTGGAGGTGGCGTAAAAAATATATTGGATGTGGAAACGGTTTTTAATGCGGGTGCAGAAATCGTGACTGTAGGAAGCATGGCTGTTAAACAGCCAGCATTACTCGAAGAATTGTTGATGGAATTTGGGCCCGATAAATTCCTGGCTGGCGCCGATGTGTTAGATGAAATAGTAAAGGTCAGCGGCTGGCAGGAGGATAGCGGTCTTGACATATTTAATTTTGTGGGAACGTTGATTAGTTTGGGAGCCAGGAATATTTTTTGTACAGATATTGCTAAAGACGGAATGATGCAGGGGCCCTCCATCGGGTTATACAAAAAAATCATTAGCCTCCATCCCGAAATCAATTTGATTGCGAGTGGCGGAGTAAGTAGCATCAACGATGTTATTGCACTGGAAGAAATCGGGTGTGCAGGAATCATTATCGGAAAGGCTCTTTATGAAAACCTCGTATCACTTGAAGAACTTATTATTTACAATAAATAGCACAAGGTATTGTTAACAAAAAGAATCATACCATGCCTGGATATTAAAGAAGGGCGCACCGTCAAAGGTGTAAATTTTGAAAATATACGTGATGCGGGAGATCCGGTAGCGTTAGCCGGACTGTACGCTGCGCAGGGTGCCGACGAGCTGGTATTTCTAGACATAACGGCAACGATTGAAAAAAGAAAAACGTTATCAGCACTCGTCAATCGGATTGCGCATCATATCAACATTCCTTTTACGGTAGGTGGCGGTATAAGTACAATTGATGATGTAGCTATGTTGCTACAAAATGGAGCCGATAAAATTTCTATCAATACCGCAGCGTTTATGGATCCGGGGTTGATAAAGCAACTCAGCAATGAATTTGGAACGCAATGTATTGTTCTTGCGATCGACACAAAAAAAGAACCCGACGGCGAATGGTATGTTTATTTGAATGGAGGCCGGACCAAGACAAATAGCAGGGCCTTCGATTGGGCTAAACAAGCGGTAGATAACGGTGTCGGGGAGATCCTTTTAACCAGCATGAACAATGATGGAACAAAAGCGGGGTTCGCACTTGATATTACAGCGACATGCGCTATAAACTTATCCGTACCCGTTATTGCAAGTGGCGGTGCCGGAACGATGGAACATTTTAAAGACGTTTTTCAAACAGGATATGCTGATGCAGCGCTGACCGCCAGTATTTTTCACTTCAAAGAAATTGAAATACCGGCACTTAAAAAATATCTGCAACCCTTTGTTAATATAAGAATTTGATTTTGCAAGGCCAATGTAGAAATTTCCCGTGAATAATTGCTTTCGGTTCATTCATTTTTGGAAAGAACAAGCAAACTTTCGGGCGTACAAATGGCAAAATGTGGCCTGGGGATGGTTTAAACAATGAATGTAAATGTTAATAGAAATAAAAACGTACAGCAATGAATATTAACTTTAAAAAATATGCTGATGGGTTAGTACCAGCCGTTATCCAGGATGCAGCCAGCGATAAGGTGCTTATGCTTGGTTTTATGAATGAAGCTGCACTTTTAAAAACGAAGGAACTTAAAAAAGTAACCTTTTTTAGCCGTTCGAAAAACCGGTTGTGGACAAAAGGCGAATCAAGCGGGAATTACCTGCTGGTAGCCGGGATATTATGCGATTGTGACAATGACAGCCTTTTAATTAAAGCCACCGCCCTCGGACCAACCTGCCACCTCGGAACCGGTACATGCTGGGGAGAAAAAAATGAGGCCAATGATTTTGTAAAAGCGCTGGAAGCTACGATTGCGGATAGAAGTAACAATCCTTCGGAAAGCTCCTACACCAGCTCGTTGTTCAAAAAAGGCATTAATAAAATCGCTCAGAAAGTTGGCGAAGAAGCAATAGAACTTATCATTGAAGCTAAAGATAATAACGTGGACCTATTTAAAAACGAAGCTGCCGACCTTTTGTTTCACTACCTCATCCTGTTAAATGCCAAAGGCTGTAAACTTGAGGAAATCATTGCGGTATTAAAAGACCGGCAAACAGGCAGGTAGTGTTGCATCTGTGATTATCATGAAGGGATTGCGAAGCAGAAGAACAGAAACAGGTAAACCTGACCTGTGAAACTACCGGCAAAGCATGGGAGGCGGGTGCCCCACCGTTTTCAAAGCCGACGAATGCCGTACCTGAACTTGCACCTGCCTCTCAAAGCATTTCAACACACACAGACATTTTGATAGAAACTTTTTGAAATAGTAAATTTACCAGTCCCTGCATCGTAACTCTCCTCTTCCTGCTATTGTCGTTCTACGTTAGGAACAGTAATTACGTCAGTGCTGTAAAAGCGGAATAACGCTCTTGTGTACCGGCTATTTCCGCCGCATCTTTGTATCAGAAATTGAAAGATAACAACCTGAAAGTTTCTAACGAATCCAAATCCTTTTAAAGATCAAAAAAACCAATTTCCTGCTTATGCTTTAAAAAGCGACGATAGCAAAACCAATCGAATCACAACATCCTGAGAAAACCAAAAAACCAAATCCTGCCTATGCCTTGAAAAGCGATGATGGCAAAAACCAAATCCAACATCCTGCCTATGCTGCCAACACAGCGATGATGGCAAAACCAAATTACTGAAACCTGGATAAAAAATTTCTACCATAATGGTAAGCCCCAAAGAAATTAAACCCCAGTCCTGAGAAATCAACACCAAAAAAGTTGGCTCAAAAAATAACCTCCACGGCACAACGCATCATGCGACGTTTAGTGGAGGTTTTTTGTTACGCCGAAGTATATTAATAAAAAACGGATTCCGTAGATTTTTTCGCAGCATACGTTATTTGCTTGTTTCAATCTCGACTGTGCAAGCAACTGTCTGACTTGAAGCATCGTAAGAACTATTAAGACGCAGCCTATGCAGGAATCATCCTGCTGTTCCTAATCACATTCTCCCCTTCCCGCTGGTATTTGAGACAATCCATTTCCTTACTTTTACAGCATGATCATTTCTTCAGCGGCGGATTTACAGACCCTACCCAAAAAAATTATTTCACTCGTCCCGTCCCAAACAGAATTATTGCACTTTTTATGGCTTGAAGAAGAAACTATTGGTATTACGAAATTCTGCATTTATCCGCCGGAATGGTTCGGAAGTAAGTCAAGAATTGGAGGCACGAAAACCATAAACCTTGAAAGGATACAATCACTGCAGCCTGACCTTATCATCGCTAATAAAGAGGAAAATGTAAAAGAGCAGGTAGAATTATTAGCTGAAAATTTTCCGGTTTTCGTTACGGATATTTACGATCTCGGCAGTTCGCTTAAAATGATCCAAGATATAGGAGAACTCACTGGAAAACAATCAGAAGCGGAAAACCTGAAACTTAAAATAAACATTGAATTCGCCTACCTGGAGGAAGCCGTTTTGAAATTTGTTGAAAGACCCTTGCGCACCGCTTATCTAATCTGGAAAAACCCTTACATGACCGTGGGCGGAGACACATTTATAAACGATATGATGAAGCGCGCTGGCTTTCAAAACATTTATAACACTTTAAATCGTTACCCCGAAGTAAATCTTGAGTCTTTAAAACAGCAAAATTGTGAAGTGCTGTTGCTTTCTTCAGAACCTTTTTCTTTCACACAAAAACATGTAGAGGATTTGCAGCAGAAACTTCCGGGTGTAAAAATTATGTTGGTTAACGGGGAGATGTTCAGCTGGTATGGCAGCAGGCTGCTGGACGCTCCCGCTTATTTCATTTCACTGATTGAACAGCTTTTTACGGCAAAAGAATAAGTAAGTTTTATCAAAAAGCATTTTACCTTACTTTTACAAAACAGCTTAAGCTAAAAGGTGATCACTTAAACTAAACTTAAAAGAAAATTTATGGGCAAATACAGCGCCGGTGTTTTACATGGAAAGGAATTAGAGGCATTATATAATGATGCGAAGGACAACCAGTTCGCACTTCCCGCCGTGAACACGATTGGAACAAACAGCATCAACGCTACGCTGGAATCTGCTGCAAGAGTAAACTCACCTGTTATCATACAATTTAGCAATGGTGGCGCCCAGTTTATTGCCGGCAAAGGAATGCCGAATGACAAGTTGCAGGGCAACATTCAGGGAGGTATTTCCGGCGCCCTTCATATTCATAATGTTGCTAAATATTATGGTGTTCCCGTTGTATTGCATACCGATCATGCATCAAAAAAATGGTTGCCATGGATCAGCGGCCTGGTAGACGCAGGTGAACAATTCTACAAAGAAAAGGGGCAACCGCTGTTTAGTTCTCATATGTTGGATTTATCTGAGGAACCAATTGAAGAAAACATCTCAACCTCAGTGGAATTCTATAAAAGAATGGCTCCATTAGGTATGGGCATCGAAATAGAATTGGGTGTTACGGGCGGGGAAGAAGATGGCGTTGACAATAGTGATGTCGAAAACGATAAGCTATACACGCAACCTGAGCATGTGGCATATTCTTACACTGAACTTAGTAAAGTCGGCAATATGTTTACCGTAGCAGCCGCCTTTGGGAACGTACACGGCGTTTACAAGCCGGGAAATGTGGAACTACGCCCTGAAATTTTGCACAACAGCCAGTTATATATTGAGAAAGAACTGAAGACAGGTCCAAAGCCGGTTTTCTTTGTTTTCCACGGCGGTAGCGGCAGCCCGCAAAACCAGATCCGTGAAGCCATTGGCTATGGCGCTATCAAAATGAACTTGGATACAGATCTTCAATGGGCTTTTTGGGAAGGCATATTAAACAACTATAAGCAGTTTGAAGCATATTTTCAGGGACAACTTGGAAATCCGGACGGTGCTGATAAGCCTAATAAAAAGCATTACGATCCACGAGTTTGGCTAAGAAAAGGCGAAGAAAATTTCAGCAAACGCCTTGAAGTAGCATTTGACGATCTGAATTGCATTAACCGCAACGCCTGATATCAAATGAAGCAAACCATAATCCATGCTACCTTGTTGAGGCGAGGCAACCATATGGCGCGTAGAGCAGGCTTCAAGCCGTATGAAAAAAAAGGCTTTAAAGCATCGTCGTACTCATCAATAATTGCAAATCTTTATAGAATAATAGGCTAATTTAAATACCCTAATTAATTATTAATGAAACAAGAGGAAGATTTCGATGCCAATCTCACGGGTGAAGAAGGGACATCTGAAGAAATAAAAAAGAATTGGTTTAAGCGTATTAAGAAAGGAATTCTTACGTCAACGAAGGATAAGAAAGACGCCCCTGAAGGCCTCTGGGCGAAATGCCCGAATTGTAAATATACCTGTACCATTTCAGAATTGGCAGAAAGCAAATATGTATGCCCGAAATGCGATTACCATCATCGTATCGGCAGTGAAGAATACTTTGATATCCTTTTTGATGAGAATGAATACGTGGAACTTTTTTCAAACATCAGGTCAAAGGATTTTCTGGGATTTGTAGACCTTAAATCTTACAAAGACAGGTTGGAAGACACCTATTCTAAAACTGATATTCATGACTCCATAACCGTTGCTCACGGAAAGGTGAATGACAATGAACTTGTGATCGCCTGTATGGATTTTGAGTTCATCGGGGGCAGTTTGGGTAGTGTAATGGGAGAAAAGATATCGCGGGCCTGCGATTATTGTGTTGCAAACAAAGTGCCTTTTATGATCATCAATAAAAGTGGCGGTGCCCGTATGATGGAAAGTGCTTTCTCATTGATGCAACTTGCCAAAACTTCCGGTAAACTCACACAACTAAGTTATGCCGGGATTCCTTACATATCTCTTTGTACCGATCCAACCTTCGGCGGCACTACCGCTTCTTTTGCGATGCTAGGGGACGTGATCTGCGGCGAACCCGGCGCACTTATAGGTTTTGCGGGACCGAGGGTAATTAAAGAAACGATCAAGAGAGATCTTCCTGCAGGATTCCAACGAAGTGAATTTTTACTGGAACACGGATTTCTTGATTTCATTATTCATAGGAAAGAATTGAAAGAAAGAATAGCCACCTTGCTTATTTTATTCAGTCATTGATTGGCAGCACCCTATCGGGCCAAGCAGTCAATACCCCAGGCGTTTTTGCCATTAGGTTGCAGGCAACTGCCGCTCCATTTCATCACCACAGGAAACTTAACCATTGTCCGGGTAAATCTGGCGGATCAACGGTCTTTTTGTGTGATGGCTTTTCGCTTATACTCAAATAAATATAAACGGTATTTGCTGCGCTAACAGGATAGAAAAATCATTAATGTGAGGTCTTCCTTTTTAGGCCGCTGTATTTTGAGAATTATTTACCAAATGAAGACGACGGATGATCTAACACCTAAATGCCGCAAAATATGTTAAGCCTTAAAGTCTGGATTAATGGCCTTATTAAGGCAATACTGGGCTTATGTTTATATCATTTCGCCTGTTTTAAAAATTTTAAAAAAAAAGTAGAAATAATTAAATTTTACTATTGCTATTTCAAATGCTATCCATTAACTTCGATTCAGTTTTCATAGGGTACGGATTAAAAACGACCGGGGTTTTTACCCTGGTTTTTTATTTTAGGCTATTGATCATTGCAAGTTTTTAGCTCATCTACACCTTGCCGGTAGTAATCATTTTTCTACTCTAATTTCAAGAGCAAAACAGGTATTGCATTTTATTTGTTTTCTAATTTGGAAAATGCATTTATGTCCTGTAAATTCCGAATAAATCTTTACCAAATTAAAAAAACACTTCCGCAATAAAATTTATGCTGCATAGCTGGTAGCAAGCCGCTTACGCCTGATAGCCCTATCTTTGTCAAAAAAAAGATTGGAACTCAGCAACCGCAAAGCATATTATGAATATTTTTTTGAGACGACCCTTATTGCCGGGCTCGTACTTGCCGGTACAGAAATAAAATCCCTTCGTGCGGGGAAGGCCAGCTTTAATGACAGCTATTGCGTTTTTAACCGTGGAGAACTTTTTGTAAAAAGCCTCCATATTTCAGAATATGCATTCGGAACTTACAGCAACCATGAACCTTTGCAGGAAAGAAAATTACTTTTAAACAAGAGGGAATTAAATAAACTTGAAACAAAGATAAAAGAGAAAGGTTACAGTATTATTCCGCTGCGGATATTCATCAGCGAAAAAGGCCTGGCAAAAATGGAAATTGGCCTCGGTAAGGGAAAGAAGATCTACGACAAACGCAATACTATAAAGGAAAGGGAATCTGACAGGGATGTAAAGCGAAAATACAATTTGTAGAAGATTTTATTTTTCATGAATGATCTATAATAGGCATTTAGACAATTTTTTTTTTACCAGGTTGATGATTCGTTAACGCATTACAATGGTAAAATCTTTCGGAAAGCCGGAGCTACTTACGACAACCTTCAAATATAATACATCACACATTTAGCATTCGCTAAGGCTCAAGGGTACATTGATCGCTAATCCTCCATCCGAGGTTTCTTTATATTTGCTGTTCATATCAAGCGCAGTGTCCCACATTGTTTTTATTACACCGTCGAGACTAACTTTTGCAAAATCGGGCGTGCTTTGTAATGCCAGCTGGCAGGCGGTGATAGCTTTTATGGCACCCATCGTATTCCTTTCAATACAGGGTATTTGTACAAGTCCGCCAATTGGATCACAAGTCATACCAAGGTGATGCTCCATCGCGATCTCTGCGGCCATCATTGCCTGCCGTTGTGTACCGCCGAGACTTTCGGTAAGCGCTGCTGCGGCCATGGCACTGCTAACCCCAATTTCTGCCTGGCAACCGCCCATTGCCGCCGAAATGGTAGCACCTTTTTTAAAAATGCTGCCAATCTCGGAAGCTGTCAGCAGGAACTGTATTATTTTATCGTCTGTACTGGCATCACAAAAAAGAATATAATAGGAAAGTACTGCAGGTATCACCCCTGCAGCTCCATTTGTAGGTGCTGTTACTACCCTGCCGAAAGATGCATTTTCCTCATTAACTGCGAGGGCAAAACAACTTACCCAATCCAGGATATAATTAAATTGTCCACCCCCTTCCTTAATGCATTTTAGCCAGCTTTCGTAATCCGTGTAGACCTTCCCCTTCAGCAATTTTTTATTAAGATTAAATGCCCTCCTTTTTACCTGCAGCCCACCTGGTAAAAATCCTTCTGTATGACAACCACGGTAAATGCATGCCTGCATTACGCGCCAGATATCCATTACTCCTGATCTGATTTCAGCATCGGTACGAAGAGCCAGTTCATTTTCCATCACAATTTCATGTATGCTCATGCCCGTGTAGCGGCACCAATGCAACAGGTCATTATTGGTGTTGATAGGGAATGGTAATACAATCTCAGCATGGGTATTCGTCTCCTCCCCTTCTTTTTTAACGAAGCCACCGCCAACAGAATAAAAAGTTTCGGCCAGTGTTTCCCCATTCTTCAATTCTACTAAAAAAGTAAGTGCATTGGGATGAAAAGGGAGGGATTCACTGTATAAAAACTCAATATCGTCTGAAGGAGTAAAATCAATTTCATGCCTGCCCGCCAGCAATATTTTTCTCATCGATTTGATGTCGTGCATTCTTGCATCAATGCTTTGCACATCAAATGTTACCGGGTCTTCGCCACTTAGTCCCAACTGCACAGCGACATCTGTGCCATGACCAATGCCTGTTTTGGCAAGTGAACCATATAGTAAAATTTCGATCCGGACTACCGCATCAAGGATATTTTTTTTTTCCAACGATGCTGTAAATCGTTGTGCGGCACGCCACGGCCCAAGGGTGTGGCTACTGCTGGGACCAACACCAATTTTAAACATGTCAAAAACAGATATTGCTTCGTGGCTCAAGTTGATCGTTTTAAAAATAAAAAAGCTTTGATAAAATTACCAAAGCTAAAATTAACGAAATATAAACTCTAAAATACCCCGAGTAAGCTTATCCGGAATTTCAAATAAGAATGTGCCGGGATGATAATATCGCCATCCCCATTTCTCTTTGCAACTTCCCCATACCCCAGGGACGGCGGAATATACAAAGTAACCTTGCCGCCGGCATTTATCAGCGGCAACACTTTTTGCCAGCCCACGATTAAACTACCCAGCGTTAGTGAAGTGCCCGCGGAATCAGTATAAGAATCAAAAGGAATAGCGTAATCGTATAAATTGCCGATGTAAGTAGTTGTCATAATTGAACAAACGCCCGGATTTACACCGGTGCCTATGCTGTCAATTGTATAAAACACTCCACTTGGATGTTGCATTGCGGCAATACCATCTGCAGCCAGAGCAGAATCAAGGTAAGCTATTTCGGCTGCCGGCGCAACCAGCGCGGACTCAGTGTAGGTACACGCCTTGGTTGAGGCTTTTTTACATGCGCCAAAAAAGATCGGTAAGGCCAAAAAAAGAAGGAACCATTTTTTCATATTTGTTGTTTGTTTTTTATTTTAAGAGTTAAAAACTTAATCATTCGCTGCTTTGGCTTTCTTCTGCCGGCTTTTGAGCTCCTCGTACAGTTGTTCATTCATTTCCCATTTAAAATGCATCCTGAAATAAGAAAAGAACAGGATAAAAAGGAAAACGGAAATTAATATCATTCCTGAAGAACCAGCCGCTCTCTGGGAAATCTTGGTATACCATTCGGGGGAGAAAAAATATACAAAGGCTATCGAAAAAAGCATAGGCAGGCCAAACATAAAAGCCATCGGTAAGCCTCTGGTCAATTTGCTGACGAAACTGCTTTCCTTTACCCTTTTCAGTTCCCAGTCCTGCAAAAACTTCAATTCTTTTTCAGAAAGCATTCAACAAAATTACATTATTTGTGTTTACGAGTTGTAATAATATGAATATCTTGCATGCAACCTAATATCAATTCCTTTCATGAAAATAGAGCAATTAATTGTACAGTACCTTTACACAAATAAGACAGTAACTCTACAGGATATCGGCATATTTCATTTATCTCCCACTGTAACCATTTCGCCGGAACAGGATAAAGATGCAGCGCTGCCTGATAACGCCATTACTTTTGAGTACAATATAAAAGCGGTTCAGGATGACAAACTGATAGACTTTATCGTACAGCAAACCCGGAAAATAAAACCGCTTGCAACTTCTGACCTTGAATCTTTTACAATCCTGGGAAGACAGTTTATGAATATTGGCAAACCACTTCCTATCGAAGGTTTGGGTATCTTACAAAAAAACCAGTTAGGAGAGTATGAATTTATTCAGGGACATTCTATCAACCCCCGCCTGGAACCATTACCGGCGTTGTTAAGGGAAAAAGATAAGGGAGACATTATTTTTACAACGGCTCCCCGCAAACAGCAAAGTAAAAATGGAATTGTGGCAGCTGTCATTGTTTTTTTATTACTTGCGGCATCCGCTGCGTTTTACTTTATATTTAAAGACAATAAGGAGCCAAAGGCAGAACAACTCGTTGTGCAAAAAACCCCGGATACATCGGTCATTTCCAGGAAAGATACTCCCCGCGTTAATATTGCGCCCACAGTAAAAGATGCAGCATTGAATATCGCACCCGTAAAAACGGATAGCTATTCATTCAAGATCGTTATCCGGGATTATACAACACAGGAAACATCCGATGCTGTCTTTAAAAAATTTACTGTTTACGGGCACAAACTTGTACAATACTCCAAAGATTCTATAGTCTTTAAATTAGCTATGCCTTTTAACGCTGCGCTTTCGGATACTACCAGGGCTCGAGATTCTCTGCAACGAATATTTGGTGGTAAACCCTACGTGGAAATCAACTAACGGTAACGAATATGCAATTGTTCCTCAAAAAAAATGGCTTTTTGTTTTTTTGGATCATTGCAATCGCTGATGTAATAGCTGCGGGAAGTGGAATGGTTGTTTTACACGCATGCCTAAAACCCTTATTGATACCAATACTCATTGTGACCGTTCTGCTGAACACTAAAGCATCAAAGGGACGTTCTCTGGTTATAACAGGATTAATATTTTCTTGCCTCGGAGATATTTTCCTGTTGGCTGAAGAAAAGAATAAACTTTTTTTCATACCCGGACTTATATGCTTTCTTGTTACACATTTATTTTACAGCTGGTATTTTTTACAAATCAGGAGAACTGGCAATTCTTTATTAAAACATCGCCCCTTGCTGATTTTGCTCATCGTATTATATACCGCTGGCTTACTGGCATGGCTTATTCCTTCGCTCGGCGAATTGACCTTACCAGTTGTTTTGTACGCCTGCATCCTCACGGGAATGTTGCTTTGTTGTCTTCATGCTTTTAATTTCGTGGATCGTACAGCACGTAATTTATTTGTTGCAGGAGCCGTTTTCTTTGTCTTTTCCGATTCTCTGCTTGCAATTAATAAATTTTGTGCGTCCTTCGCTTATTCAGGATTTTTCATCATGCTATCTTATTCCCTTGCCCAATATTTTATCACAAAGGGTTTTATCAATAATGACTCAAGGCAGTGAAATAAATTTTCTTTAGCTACTGCCGTAAGATTTTCAACCCGTCAAATCTTCAAATCAACTAATTTTACTCAGTAATCAATTCAACGGATGTATAACTATGGAATTTATTGACTATTATAAAGAGCTGGGTATCGAAAAAAATGCGGATGCCGAACAAATCAAAAAAGCGTATCGGAAACTTGCAAGGAAATATCACCCGGACGTAAATCCAAATGACAAAGAAGCAAATAAGAAATTTCAACAGATCAACGAAGCCAATGAGGTGTTAAGTGATCCTGAAAAAAGAAAACAATACGACAGGTATGGGAAGGATTGGCAGCACGGGGAAGCGCAGCAGCAATCATACAATTCGCAACGGCAATCGCATTATCCCGGCGGAGCTTCGCAGGGCTTCAGGGGAGATTCTGATGATAGTGGGTTCTCTGATTTTTTCTCATCGTTTTTTGGCGGCGGTAAAAAAAGCCAGGCGGCTTACAGGGGGCAGGATGTAAATGCAACACTGGAGTTGGAATTTACTTCCGTTTTTAAAACTTACCAGCAAACATTCGCCATTAACGGTAAAAATATACGCATCACTATTCCGGCAGGAATAGAGAACAGCCAGGTAATAAAACTGAAAGGTCATGGAAATGCCGGTGCAAACGGCGGTCCCAACGGTGACCTGTTTATTACGTTTCAACTGAATAACAATACCAATTTTAAAAGAATGAAAAACGATCTATACCTGGCCCAGGAAATTGACCTGTACACGGCCTTGCTGGGCGGCGACGTAACCATCAACAGCTTGCACGGAAAATTAAAATTAAAAGTAAAACCGGAAACGCAAAACAATACTAGGATCAGGGTAAAAGGTAAAGGAATGCCGGTGTATAAATCGGAAGGGGATTTCGGAGATCTCTACGTTACCTACACCGTAATGCTTCCTCAAAACCTTACCGAGAAACAAAAGGAATTATTTATCGAATTGTCTAAATTATAAGACCATGGCCACACAAAAGCTAGTAGCCGTAAAAGAATTCTGCCGCCATCATAAGATTGCCCTCGAATTCATTCAAGACCTCAACCGAAATGAAATAATAGAACTGGTCATGATCAAAAGAACGGGATTCATTGCTGAAGAAGACCTCCATTCACTTGAAAAGGCTGTGCGATTGTACCATGATCTTGATATCAATATTGAAGGAATTCAAACCATTCTTCACCTGCTTTCTTCCCTGGAAAAGAAAGAAAATGAAATAAATACGCTAAGAAATCAACTTGATTTTTACGTTTCTGCGCCTGGTTAAAACCTTTGTGGAGGGATACTAAAACAAATAAATATTTAGTTAAACATTTGTTTGATAAAGTCAAACAAATGTTTAGTTTCGCGTTTTATCAGCGGAAATGATCTTAACAGACAAACATATTCAAATACTGGAAAACGCAGAACGCCTGTTTGCAGAAAAAGGTTATGACGGCACAACTGTAAGAGATATCGCTGAAACTGCGGGAGTTAACCTGGCCATGATATCTTATTATTTTGGAAGCAAGGAAAAGTTGATGGAGGCGCTGTTCAAACACCGGATGGCAGCAACACAAGCCAGGCTGGAAAATATTGTGAGCAATAATTCCCTCAGCCTAAGCCAAAAAATGGATATCCTTATCGATGAATATCTTGACCGGGTAATGCAAAAGCAGTCATTTTATAAGGTGATGCTGATTGAGCAGGTTACCAATAAAAACCTGGAAGTAATAAAACTTCTAAAAGCCTTTAAGTTCAGGTATGCTACCCTGATATCTGCTGCAATTGCTGAGGGCCGGCGGGCCAAAGCAATTAAAA
>JACMPR010000211.1 GCA_014377385.1 Ferruginibacter sp.
AACCCATGTAATATTCAAACACCAGAATTCATTTCTACCGGTGCAACAATGGTAGGCTTAACTTTTGACATCATTGTTCTTGATGCAAATTTGAAATGTTACAGCTGGAAGAATTATGCCTGTGAGACTTCGATTGATGTATTTTATTATGTGGCCGGGATAAGATACACCGGCATTATTGACCAGCCATTGCCACCAAACGGACCAGGAAATCCTACATCGGTTTCCTTAAGCTTTAACCCTGGAAATAATTTACCGGTTGGCACAGCATATAAAATTGAAATGTGCTTTAAACCTAAAAGCGGTGTGGGAAATTGTATTCAGCAAAACACCAAATATGTGTTTGATAATTTCAGGAATTGCGAAACATCCAGCCGGGCTATAACGCCAAATGAACGTTCAGCAAGCAATGGACATACTCAGCAGAATATGCCCATGAATGTTGCTTCGGCTCAAACTGTACAAAACTGCCTGACGGAAAATTTTAGTGGTCAAACTGCTGGCTGGACCTATTCACAGGGAGCTCATGTAGGAAACTACCCGAATCCTGTAGCAGGATGTGTTGATGACCGGGGAATTATAACACCCGGCGTAGGTGGCAATAACCCATGTAATATTCAAACACCAGAATTCATTTCTACCGGTGCAACAATGGTAGGCTTAACTTTTGACATCATTGTTCTTGATGCAAATTTGAAATGTTACAGCTGGAAGAATTATGCTTGTGAGACTTCGATTGATGTATTTTATTACGTGGCCGGGATAAGATACACCGGCATCATTGACCAGCCGTTGCCACCAAACGGACCAGGTAATCCTACATCGGTTTCCTTAAGCTTTAACCCTGGAAATAATTTACCGCTTGGCACAGCATATAAAATTGAAATGTGCTTTAAACCTAAAAGTGGGGTGGGAAATTGTATTCAGCAAAACACCAAATATGTGTTTGATAATTTTAGGAATTGCGAAACATCCAGCAGGCCAATAACTCCAAACGAACGTCCAGGCAGCAATGGAAACACGCAGCAAAACATACCGATGGATCATTTTACATTATCCCCAAATCCAACCAATGGTTCTTCTAAAATAACGGCTACAGCTGATTCAGAGACAAAGAGCATTAGCTTGTTAGATTATAACGGTAAAGTTATTCAATCTGTTACCGGGACAAGTTTTATTGTTTTCAATATAAATGGTTTGGCAAAAGGTAAATATTATGTTCAGTTTGAAAAAGAGAATGGTGATCAGCTAAGAAAAAGAGTTACCGTAAACTAATAAATGATACATTAAAATCAAAACTTAATAACCTCTTATAAAGTAGAGTTTAAAAAAGCAAAGGCTGCCTCAAATGTACGAGGCAGCCTTTTTTATTATTTGGAATTCTAATTACAAGTTCTGGTCTGCTTAGCGAATTTTCTTTTGTTTCCCGATGCAGTTGGGTCAAAGTGTGTTTCGGAAAAAATTAATATTACCGGTGGAAATTTGCGGGCCCGCAAAAATGAAATGAAGATTAATACTTAATGACCATAGCTAATCACTCTTGATATTTGCCAATGCTCATTTATTTTCTTCCAGATCATAACAAATTTGAAGGTGCCTATTTCTTGTTTCCCATTTTCAATATGAAGAAATTGGTGGGTGCCTGTTTCTATTGCTCCGTAATCTTTGATCGGAAAAACTTCCATGCTTCCCTGAACTAACCGTCTTGTTAGCTTAAACTCTTTTTTAAATGTGTTTGCAAAGTTTTCAAAAACTTTATTGTGAGATATCAAGCCGCCGTTGTCCTGGTACCATTCTAAATCTTCGGTAAACAACGGCTTAAATTTATCCATGTTTTGGCTGTTAAACGCCTCAAACAAAACGCTGTCCATATTTGCTATTTCATTGATTAGTTCTTGAGTCGGTTTCGCAACTTTTTTTTCCTGGGCATTAACAGGGCTGTTAAATAAAAAAAGGGACAGCGAGATGGCGAGTTTGATTAGAAGTTTATTAAAATACATAGAGACAGGTTAAAAGTGCGTTCACACTCATCGTAAGGGTTAATTTAATCACCGTCCGGTGCATCAGTTTCTTCGGTGTTCATTAGGCTTAGTTCTTCAAACGATTTATCGGCCCGGCGAAAAGTATTACCATTATCGTAATTCCGGCGTTTTGTACCTTCCTACTTATTTGATATCACCCGGTTTTGTCTTTTTTGGGGGAGGCATATTTATTGATTAACCAGCCATACAAAAAGCCGCCAATAAATCCTCCAATCAGTCCGGCAATAACAGATTTAATGATTGTTTTCGATGAAACGTCATCTTTCATTAATAAGCTCTGGATAGTTAGGTATACTGCCATCGATATACCGAAGAAAATGCCGGCTCTGACTTTCTTTGTCATTTATTTTAAATCATTTTAGGTGTAGCAACAGTAAAATCGCTCCTCAATGTCACCGTTAGTTAACTAACTATGGATTCATTTTATTAAAAAGTTCAGCTGTCACTTGATTATTTGCTTTCGCCCTTGCTTCGCTCATTCCAAATGTCAATTCTGTTTTTCCTTCTTTCATCTGTTGAAATACTGCCTCAACAAAATCGCTGACCGCGGGATAGGCATCGTGTATGCCTTTTCCACCAAGATCGGTATTCAAAGCCGGGGGTATCATTTCAATCACCTCTATGTTCTTTGATCGCAACATATGTCGCAGCGAGAGGGTGAACGAACGGAGAAATGCTTTCGTTGCACAATAAACAGCAACTCCTGAAAGTGGAATAAAAGCCAGGCCTGAGGTTACATTGATAATTGTATTCAACGATGGCAGGTTTGTAAAGAGTGTCGTCAAATGTATGGGTGCTAAAACATTTGTGGTAATTTCATCGTTCGCCTTTTGATAAAAGTCCGGCGATGAAATATTCATCCAATTTTGAATACCTGCATTATTTACCAATACATTCAGGTCCTGGTGATTTTCCGCAACCCAATTATACAACTCAATGCGCTCTGCTTCAACTGACAGATCACATACCCTCGTAATAACTGCCGGAAATCTCGCCTCCTCTTCTTTTAGTGCCGCTTCGCGCCTGCCACAAATGATCACCGTATTGTTTTCCCGGATAAATCTTTCTGCCAATCCGAGTCCGATACCACTGGCACCACCTGTAATTAGAATCTTCTTGTTTGTTACTTTCATTTTTAAAATATTGTTATTGCAAAAATAAAGGTTGCTGTCTGGTTCACAACTATTGCAATTACTTTTTTCTTCTTTTAGTTTATCTTTTGAGATTTCATAACCGCAACAAAGAACAAGGCAATGGTTAGTCCCCCACTGATTTGCGCTGATTGAATGCACGCAGATGAAAGAAGATAATGGTTTCCCTTTAATTTGCTTTGATTAAAGGAAATGGTTCATTTCCTACAAGTTTTTGGAGATTGAATAGATACAAACTTATTTGGAGGCAATCAGGATCGTATGCACCTCCGGGGTTCCGGAGGTATTGTTGTAGTGCTTATTAAACAGCTTAGTTATTTTGAAATTATTATTTTTTAGTTCGTTTGTTAACCACGATAAGGTTTGAGAATAAAAATAGGTTCTGTCCCCGGTACTTCCGGCTTTAAAACCAGAATCCTGGCAATTGCCTTCAACAAAACTAATGTATAAGGTACCGTTGCTATTGAGTAAGGTTGCACAATCTTTCAGCATTTTAGAACTGTCGGATGCTGATAAATAAGGCAGACAGAATCCACAAACAATGCCATCGAATTTACGCTGCAGCTTGTCAATTTCCCGGCAATCCATTACTTTAAAATCCGCGGTTGGATTGTTGGCTTTGGCAATAGCAATCATATTTGGAGAAATATCAATTCCCTCCATTCTCAAGTCAGGTCTGGTGTTCAGCAGGTACCTGGTAATATTTCCGGGGCCGCATCCGATTTCTAAAATTGCCGGTTTTTGAACCTGCAAGTGGTTGCAAAAGGCGTCGTAGGTATCATCATAAAGATCAAGGTCCATAAACTTTTCCTTGTATAAATGTGCCAGCTTATTCCAGGTTTCGAATGTTTCTTTGTATGTATCCACGATTTTTTATCAATTGAGTAAAATATGTAAAAACACTTTGCGTTTATTCTACCTAATCCCATTAAACTTTCAAAACCAAGGTGTAATCTTTTTCTACAAAATATTTTAAAATTCTATTCACTGCCCGAAAATTATTCTCAACGGATCAGCAGCACAGATCCTTTCAGCATTCTTTTCCTGCCATCGCAGGATACATAATAAGAGATCAGGTAAATATAAGCCCCAGGTATGAAGGCGCCTTTGTATCTTCCATCCCATGATTTGTTGATATCTGTTGTTTCAAACACGCTTTCACCCCAGCGGTTATAGATAAGAAAACGAACCAGGCTAACTTTATCATACAAAATGCCCACCTTGTCATTCAGACCATCATTATTTGGAGTAAAGGCGCCAGGCATGTGAATATAGCTTCCGGTGCAAGGGGTACTGTCAGTGCTTATTGAAATGAATACAGAGTCTTCTGCTTTACAGCCACCAGGGTTACTTGTGGTATTAATATATATCCAGGTGGAATTCTGAATCACCGCGGTTGGGTTTTGAATAAGAAAGTTGTTAAGCGTGGCACCGCTACTTGTCCATAAATAAGACGCTGACTGCGTAACATTTAATTGTATCATATCTCCGGAATTAATCGTGAGGGCACTGACCGTTATATCAACCTGTTGTGCGGGTATAACAGTAAGCGTTAATGTCATAATGCTGTCACATCCGCCTGATTGCAAAGTATCACTGTAAAACCCTTCCTGCATGTACGCATTTCCGTTAAAACTAAAACTTTCACCGGCGCAAATTATACCTGTAATAGTATCTCTTAGCTGCTGGGATACGGTGAGGTTTAAAACTACAATGCTATCGCAACCTGACGTAGTCAGGGTATCACTGTATACCCCTGACTGGGTATAAGTGTTGCCACCAAAAGTATAAGGCTGTCCCGCACAAACGGACCTGATGATCGTGTCGCGTATCAAGGGTAATGTGGTTAAATTTAAAACTGAAATACTATCGCAACCTGGTGTATTTAATGTATCGCTGTAAATCCCTGGCTGGCTATAAATATCGCCACCAAAAGTATAAGATTGCCCGGCACAAACGGACCTGATGATCGTATCGCGTATCAAGGGCAACATGGTTAAATTCAATACTGAAACACTATCGCAACCTGATGTATTCAATGTATCACTGTATATCCCTGGCTG
>JACMPR010000212.1 GCA_014377385.1 Ferruginibacter sp.
AGACCAGACGGCGGCAAATTGTGTTCAGTAAACAGGGTATGTTGTTTTCCTACGTCTAATTTATTTTAAACAGATGGATTTTATTTTAGGTTTGTGCCGTTGCAGATGCCGTTGGTCGGAGACCAGACGGCGGCAAATTGTGTTCAGTAAACAGGGTATGTTGTTTTCCTACGTCTAATTTATTTTAAACAGATGGATTTTATTTTAGGTTTGTGCCGTTGCAAAAGCCATTGACCGGGGACCAGACGGCGGCGGCGTTTTACGGGCTGAAGTTGCTGGAGCATCAGGCCGTGCTCAAATTAAGGAAAAGGGAGTTGGGAAGAAGACTGGTAGTTGCACATCGATTACCGTGTTATTGCGTAGCGTACCTAACTGAGCTGCGTTGAAACAATACCAAGATGAAAATCATTTGGACTAACCCAGTCAGAGCGGCGTTCAACTGTGCTAAAAGTATTGCTTTTGATATCCCGCCGCTGAAATATTTTTTCTTTTGCAATTATTTTTCACCTGATTGTTCAGAATATGCCCAATATTTTTTTTGATATGATAAAAGAAGGTTAAATTCAAGGTTCAATTTTACATTTTTAAAAAGCAATCTATGAAGAAACTTTTAGCAGTTTTATTTGCATGCACTGTTGTTTTAACCATACAAGCCCAGAAAAATTTTTGGTCTTTGCACCTGGCCGCCGATAAAATCACCACTGATAAGGGAGTAGCAAGGTCATCTTTTCCTTCCTCATTCAAATTATTTGATGTAAACATGGCGCCATTGAGCCATGAATTGTTCTCAGTTGTTAACAACACTTCACGGCATTCAGTAACTATTACATTGCCAAATGCAGATGGACAATTTGAACAATTTGAAGTATTTGAAGCATCAAATTTTGAACCTGTTTTGCAGGCTCGTTTTCCGGAAATCAGGGCTTTTTCCGGTAAAGGGATTACGGATAAATATGCCACCCTGAAATTGAGTATTTCTCCGCAAGGGCTGCAAACAATGGTTTTCAGGATAGGTAAAAAAAATGAATTCATTGAAGCTTATTCTGCTGATCACACGGTGTACGCAGTATATAGTTCTCAAAGAAAATCCGGGCAATTGCCCTGGAATTGTTCTACAATTGATGAAAGAATGGCTTCCGAAATACATACTCAAATTGCCAATGCCGGGAATACCGCAAGGTCGGGCGGTGATTTAAAAACGATGCGTTTAGCCCAATCCGTTACTGCCGAATATTCTAATTATTTTGGTGCAACAAGTGCTTCGCAGGTGTCATTGGTGCTTGCTGGTATCAATGCAACCCTTACACGTTGTAACGGCGTTTACGAAAAAGACCTTGCGCTGCACCTCAATCTTATCGCCTCATCCACCAACGTGATTTATTATAATGCTGCTACAGATCCTTATGATGCTGCAGCGGCTGGTTCCGGGGGAACATGGAACGGCCAGTTGCAATCAACGTTGACTTCCGTTATTGGAGAAGCCAATTATGATATCGGGCATTTGTTTGGTGCTTCGGGCGGTGGCGGAAATGCGGGCTGTATTGGTTGCGTCTGTACAAATGGTTCAAAAGGAAGTGGATTCACTTCCCCGGCAGACGGCGTTCCGCAGGGTGATAATTTTGATATTGATTATGTGGTACATGAAGTGGGACATCAATTGGGTGCCAACCATACTTTTTCAATGAGCAACGAAGGTAGCGGCGTAAACAAAGAACCAGGTTCGGGCATTACCATCATGGGGTATGCCGGAATTACCAGCCAGGACGTTGCACCCCATTCAATTGCTTTCTATCACCAGGCTTCTATTGCCCAGATACAGTCTAACCTGGCAACCAAAACATGCCCTGTAACAACCAACATTGCTGCAAATAATGCGACGCCTGTGGTTGCTGCGGTAGGCAATTTCACCATTCCTAAAAGTACGCCTTTTGCATTAACCGGTGCAGCTACCGATGCCAATGGCGATGCGCTGACTTATAGCTGGGAACAAAATGACAATGCCTCTTCGTCACAAACCGGGGCGAGTAGTGTTGCGAGTGCAACCAAGGCCTCCGGGCCTAACTGGATATCATTCAATCCAACCATTTCTGCAACAAGATATTTTCCAAAATTGGCAACCATCCTGGCAGGTGCACTCATCAGTGGCCCTTTACCCGGAGGTGATGCGGCAGCAAATACGGAGGCATTAAGTTCTGTTGCACGAACATTGAACTTCAGACTAACTGTTAGGGATAATGCTCCTTTCAGTTCTACCGCTCCGGTAACAGTGGGTCAATCTGCGTTTACAGATATGGTCGTTACTGTTAGCAGTGCTTCTGGTCCTTTTGCGGTATCATCGCCCAATACGGCAGTTTCATATATCGGTGGTTCTACTCAAACCATTACCTGGGCCGTTGCCAGTACAACTGCCACACCGGTTAGTTGTGCCAGTGTGAAAATATCGCTGTCAACTGATGGCGGACAAACATTCCCAACTGTTCTCGCAGCAAGTACCGCCAATGACGGAACTGAAGCTTTGTTAATTCCAAATACAGCAACCACTACCGCCAGGATTAAAGTAGAAGCGGTGGGAAATATATTCTTTGATATTTCAAACAGTAATTTTACAATTACTGCGGGCTCGGCCTGCGGTAATGCAACCGGACTGTCCTCGTCAGCAATTACCACTAACGGTGCTACAGTGAGCTGGGCTGCCGTAACCAACGCTGTTAGTTATGCCGTTGATTACAAATTAAATTCTTCCTCAACGTGGACGGGCTTCTCTACGGCGCAAACCGCAACTTCCGCAGTATTAACCAGCCTCTCTTCCGGCAGTTTATATGACTGGAGGGTGACCACTACGTGCGCCACCGCAACAGGTACGGCTGTTGCAGCCCAGTTCACCACATTGGTTCCGTGTACAGCCCCAACTGGTTTGGCATCATCTGTAATTACATCTTCAACCGCGACAGTTAGCTGGACGGCAGTATCTGCAGCAACAAGTTACGCAGTTGATTATAAGTTAAATTCATCCGCTACCTGGACGAGTTTCTCCACCGCACAAACTGGTACTGTTGCAAACTTATCGGGTTTAACAGCGTCTTCATTGTACGACTGGAGGGTTAGCGCAACCTGTCCCTCAGGCACTACAACAGCTTCAGCGGCACAGTTTACAACAACTGCTCCTGCGGCATGTGATGCCCCAACAGGGTTAATAACAGCTGCGGTTACCTCATCAAGTGGTACTGTTAGCTGGGCTGTGGTAAGCGGTGCAGTTAGCTATGCCGTTGATTTTAAATTAAATTCATCCTCCACCTGGATCAACTTCTCTACCGCCCAGGCCGGTACTTCTGCAAACTTATCCGGGTTAAGTGCTTCATCTTTGTACGACTGGAGGGTTACTACCAACTGTTCGTCGGGTACAAGTGCCGCAGCAGCGGCCCAGTTTACCACTACAGCGGCCTCAACCTGTGCAACTGCATTTGAACCCAATGAAACCCTTGCCGCGGCGCTGGCAATTACTTCGGGAGTAACGAATTCTGCTGCCATCAGTTCGGCTACAGACATTGATTTTTACAAAATAACGACTACGGGTAGTAGCAATATTGTTTATAATCTTGTCGGTCCGTCAGGAGTTGATTATGACCTGTATATTTATAATAGCGCAGGAACCGAGATTGGTTCCGGTGCAGGGAGTACAGCTACCGAAACGGTTAGCTTAAATACCCAGGCAGCAGGTACTTACTATATAAAAGTAATTGGGTACAATGGCGCCACCAGTGCCACCTGCTACACAATCAAGGCAACCGCAACGGCTGTTACAACCGGTTGCCAAAGCACCTATGATGTGTCTGCTAATGGAACAACTTCCGGTGCTGCAACGATTCCCTACAATACCAATATTACCGGTTTGATCAGTCCTTCTGCAGATGTTGATCATTACAAATTTGTAATTACAACTGCAGGCACGATCACCGCAACGTTAACAACTTTACCAGCTGATTTTGATTTGAAAATTCTAAACAGCGCAGGCACTCAGGTGGCTATTTCTCAAAACGGCAGTACCACCAGCGAAAGCATTAGCTATACTGCCGCTGCTGGAACCTATTATGCACAAGTATTTGGATACAATGGAGCAAACAGTTCAACGACTTGCTACACATTAAAAGTACAATTGGGTACGGCAACAAAAAAAGCTATGGCACCCGCATTCAGCGTTGCGGATAAAAATCCTGTCCTGGTGTATCCAAACCCGGTAAGCAACTTTTTAAACATCGGTCTTTCCGGGGAGATGATTTTAAACAGTAGTTTTGTAATGGTGGATGCAAAAGGCGTGGTAGTTATGCAACAAAAATTGGTAAAAAATCCTCAACACGTGGATGTTTCGAAATTAAGCAATGGAGTTTACCTGGTCAAGGTGAATCATGGAGGAAAGATCAGTACAGAGAAGTTTATTAAGCAATAATATATTTTTGAGGCAAAGAAAAAGCGTTTCGGGTAACCGGGACGCTTTTTTTATAGCATGAATTTTAATTGAGACAATATTAAAACTGAATGGTGTGGGTTTTGACACGAAATGAACTAAAATTCAAGGTCAATTCTCTAATTTCCTACACATCTTCTTTCAATTGCGCACAGTGCCTGCACCTCGGTTCATAAATGTCCTTTTCGCCCAACAGCACCTGGCCCCCGCCGGCAACTTTCCGGTAACTGATATTTGCTATGTTGCCACATTTAACGCAGATGGCGTGCAACTTGGTAATATAATCCGCAACAGATAACAGGTTGGGCATCTGTCCAAAAGGTTTTCCCATGTAATCCATGTCAAGCCCGGCAACAATTACTCTTATTCCCCTAAGGGCCAGTTGTTCACATACAACGGCTATTTCTGCATCAAAGAATTGTGCTTCATCAATACCAACAACATCCACATCCTGTGCTAAAAGTAGAATAGATTGTGAGCTGTCAACCGGGGATGATTGTATAGCATTGGTATCGTGACTAACAATTTTGGTTTCATCATAACGCGTATCGATAGCCGGTTTAAATATTTCTGCTTTCAGGTTTGCTATTTTTACCCGCTTCAGGCGACGAATAAGTTCTTCTGTTTTGCCACTGAACATGCTGCCACAAATTACTTCAATCCATCCCCGTCGTTCGCCTCTAAAATTTGGTTCAATAAACATTAAATAATTTTTTTAAAAATGTGTTTGTAACTTTATTGCGATTACGTGCAAAGATTATAGTTTCTATTCACAGGACAAAACATAATTTGCGGGTCTGAAAATCTTTTTATAAGCAAAACTGATAATATGGAACGGGTGGAAACACTCTGTAAAAGGCTTCTGGAGCAGCTTTCACAAAATGCATCAGCGGATACCCTCTTAATGACTGTGCAAATGCTGCAGTCGGAATTGCTGCATCTGAAAGCTACCACCAAACCCATTGAAGTTTCTTCAACGGTAGCTATTGATATGCCCGTTTCATTTGAAAACCAGGGTAAAAGAAGTGCGGCGGAAAATAACCTGCCAGAAAAAACAGTAGAAATTTTGCAAATTGACGAAGCGGAAGTAGAAGCAGAACTGGAAGAAATTAAAAGGAATGCCGAGGCCAAAAACAGCATGAGCGTGCAGAACAAGCCGCCCATTAAATTTGACCCTGTGGAAGATACGCCAACCTTAACTCACCAGCGAAACCCGGAAACTCAGCCAAAAAAGGAATTACATGAATCGATAGGTTCCGATGCCGGTGACTCGTTGAATGAAAAACTGAAGCAGTCTAAACTTGAATTGAGTGAAGCTTTGCAGGATGTGCCCATCCGGGATCTGAAAAAGGCTATTAACATCAACGATCGTTTTTTATACATCAACGAACTTTTTCGGGGCGATGAAGTTATGTATGAAAGAAGTATTAAAACGATCAATGGTTTTGCTATTTACCCCGAAGCAGAGTATTGGATAAAACGTGAATTAAAATTAAAACTTGGCTGGGACGACCGTACACCAATCGTTAAACAATTTGATCAGCTGGTCAAGAGGCGTTTCTCCGTTACATAATCCATGATCTTTTTAGTTGCCCCCTTATTATTGTAAACATAATCCCCGCAAATTTTTCCTGCAAGTTTACATTCATCATGATTTTTAAATAAATCATTCAGCAATGCTTCAAGTTCCAAAGCACTCTCAACACTAAAGGCACCCCCGGACTCAACAAGGTAACGGGCTTCAGCAAATTTTTCATAAACCGGCCCAAATATAACCGGCTTGCTGTATACAGCTGCTTCCAGGATGTTGTGAATACCATCTCTTCCAAAGCCGCCACCAACATAGGTTACGTCGGCATACTGGTATAGCCTTGATAACATGCCAATATTGTCAATTAATAAAACATTTCCGTCTGCAGCCGTCTTAACACCGGCAAAAAGACTGGAATAGAGAATTGAATTGGCAAACTCTTTTTTTACGTCTTCGATATTATTCCTATCTGTCTCATGCGGCGCTATGATAAATTTTATTTCAGGGTGTGCCTTTACATAATGAATCAGTTCTACTTCGTCATCTTCCCAGGTACTACCGGCCACGAGTACCGGTTTTCCATCGATGAATCCACGGATAAATTCCACCGGTTCACTTTTTTCGGAAATGGCGATCACCCTGTCAAAGCGGGTATCTCCGGCAACTGATGCTTCTATCTCAATAGTTCGCAATAATACTTTTGAGGCCTCATTTTGCACAAACAAATGCCGGAAGCATTTCAGCATTTGTTTCCATATTCCGCCATACCATCTAAAAAAAGGCTGTGATTCCCGGAAGATTCCTGATATTAATAGAACCGGGATATTTCTTTTTTTTAATTCGGTAAGGTAATAATACCAGTATTCATATTTAACCCATATTACCAGCGACGGATTGATGGCAGTGATCAGTCTTTTAGCATGCATGCTGCTGTCCATGGGTAAATAGATGACGCTGTCTGCACCGGGAAAATTTTTCCTTGTCTCGTAGCCACTTGGGGAGAAAAAACTTAAGACAATTTTGTAAGAAGGATACTGTTCCCTGATGGCTTCCAGCACAGGCCTTCCCTGTTCAAACTCTCCGAGACTGGCACAATGCATCCAGATCACTTTCTCATTCAAAGGGAGCAAGGGAAAGTGCATTCTGCCCCGCACCCATAAATTTGCCTTCCTGTTCCATAAAGCGGCAACGCGTATCCCGGCTGAAAATAAGAAAAGAAAAAGGTTATAAAATAGCAGGCTCAAATGGCGGTTTTTTTCAAAAATACTGCGTATTCACCGTTAAATCAATTCAAGAGGAAGTTGGTTGGTTTCGTAATTCAAAATTGTATCTTTGCGCCGCTCAAATGATGAAATTATGAAGCCATTACAGATGGTGGATACTAAAACACAGTATCAGAAAATAAAGAAAGAAGTGGATGCAGCTGTGCTTGCGGTAATGGAAAGTTCGCAATTCATCGGCGGAAAAGAAGTAAGTGAGTTTGCAGATAGCCTCGCAAAATACAACGGAAGCAGGTATGTAATTCCATGCGCTAATGGCACGGATGCCCTTCAAATCGCCCTGATGGCCCTTGGCCTGAAAGCGGGCGATGAAATAATTACACCATCCTTTACCTATATAGCAACGGTAGAAGTGGCTGCATTGCTTGGTATAAAGCCCATTTTTGTTGAAGTGGATAAAAAGACGTTTTGCATCGATCCTGCCGTAATTGAAAAGGCAATCACCCCCAAAACAAAAGCCATTGTGCCGGTTCATTTATATGGACACGCAGCAAATATGGAGGCAATCATGCATCTCTCAGAAAAGCATAACCTGTTTGTAATTGAAGACAACGCACAGGCTATCGGCAATGATTATACATTCAGCAATGGAAATATAAAAAAGACGGGCAGCATTGGCCATATCGGCTGTACTTCTTTTTATCCTTCCAAAAACCTTGGAGCGTTTGGAGATGGGGGCGCTATTTTTACGGATGATGACAACCTTGCACAAAAAATGCGGATGATTGCATCGCACGGCCAAAGTAAAAGATATTACCATGATGTGGTGGGCTGCAACTCCAGGCTGGATGCAATGCAGGCAGCAATCTTAAACATTAAGTTAACACACCTGGATGAGTATATTGCTGCACGCATCAAAGCGGCGGATTACTATGACAAGGCCTTTGCAGGGAATAAAAAAATTGACACTCCCTACCGCGATAACAATAACAAACATGTTTTTCATCAATATACGATCATCTTGCATGATACCAACCGGGATGAACTACATCAATTCCTGGCCGACAGGGGTGTTCCTTCCATGATCTATTACCCGGTACCGGCACATCGCCAGAAAATGTTTGATGCCTTTGGAGGAAATAAATACCAGCTCCCGGACACAGACTGGCTTACAGAAAGGGTCATCTCCTTACCCATTCATACAGAGTTGGAAGAAGAGCAGCAGCAATTGATTGTATCACAGGTACTGGAATTTGTAAACAGATAAAACAGAAAAACTTTTCATTATTTATGAAGATTGCAGTAATAGGAACAGGATATGTAGGATTGGTAACAGGAACTTGCTTTGCTGAAACGGGAAACACAGTTACCTGTGTGGATATTGATACGACCAAGATTACTAAGTTGTCTTCCGGAGAAATCACGATTTATGAACCCGGCCTTGAGAAATTATTTTTACGGAATCAGAAAGAAGGGCGATTACATTTTACCACTTCCCTTGAGGTTGCTGTAAAGGATGCGCAGATAATTTTTTTAGCGTTGCCTACACCCCCCGGTGAAGATGGCAGTGCAGATCTTAAATATATTTTAGGTGTGGCAGATGATCTTGGAAAAATTATCAAAGAATATAAGGTCATTATTGACAAGAGCACAGTGCCCGTTGGTACGGCGCAAAAAGTACGTGATGCAATTGCTAAAAATGCAACGGTAGATTTTGATGTGGTGAGTAATCCTGAATTTCTACGGGAAGGGGTAGCCGTAGATGATTTTATGAAACCCGACAGGGTAGTGATCGGCACCACTTCCGAAAGAGCCATAAAATTAATGAACGACCTGTATGTGCCATTCGTACGCCAGGGAAATCCCATTATTTTTATGGATGAGAATTCCGCCGAACTCACAAAATATGCCGCGAATTCTTTCCTGGCCGTTAAGATAAGTTTCATGAACGAGATAGCACAGCTGTGCGAGAAGCTGGGTGCAGATGTTGATATGGTTCGCCGTGGAATCGGGAGCGATGAACGTATTGGAAAAAGATTTTTATTTCCGGGTATTGGTTATGGCGGAAGTTGCTTTCCGAAAGATGTGCAGGCTTTGTCCAGGTCATCCGGCGATGCTGGCTACGATTTTAAAATACTCAATGCGGTAATGAATGTGAATGCTGATCAAAAACTTCACCTCATCCCGAAAATAAAAGTATATTTTAATAATGACATCAAAGGAAAGCATTTTGCTTTATGGGGACTTGCATTTAAACCAAATACAGATGATATAAGGGAAGCACCTGCACTTTACATGATCGAAGCTTTATTGGCTGAAGGAGCTACCATTACCGCTTTTGATCCTGAAGCGATGAGTAACACAAAGGAATTGTTTGGCAGCAGAATTGGTTTTGCTGACAATCAATACGAGGCACTGAATAATGCAGATGCTCTGATCATTGCAACGGAATGGAATGAATTTCGTACTCCTGATTTTGAAAAGATAAGTTTAACGGTAAAAAATAAAACCATTTTTGATGGCAGAAATCTTTTTGACCTGGCGCAGATGGAACAACTCGGATTTCATTATGTAAGTGTGGGCAGGAGGGAGGTTGTAAACCGATGAAAAGGGGATAGATCGAAAATAATAAAGCTATTGCTTTAATTGAATCGAATTAGCACGTCAGTCAACAGATTTCAGAAATCATACACCTAACATCATACACAAAAAGGAATGTCAAATAAAAGAGTACTGATAACAGGAGCCGCGGGATTTTTGGGTTCGCATTTATGCGACAGGTTCATACATGAAGGCTATGATGTTATTGGTATGGATAATTTAATTACAGGAGACCTTAAAAATATTGAACATCTTTTTAAATTAAAAGAGTTTGAGTTTTATCACCACGATGTTTCTAAATTTATTCACGTAACAGGTAAGCTGGATTATATTTTACATTTCGCTTCTCCTGCCAGCCCGATAGATTATTTAAAAATCCCGATACAAACATTAAAAGTAGGGTCACTTGGAACACACAATTGTTTAGGTCTTGCACTTGCAAAAAACGCCCGTATTTTAGTTGCAAGTACCAGTGAAGTGTACGGCGATCCGCAGGTGCATCCACAAAATGAAGGCTATTGGGGTAATGTAAATCCCGTTGGCCCACGCGGCGTGTACGATGAAGCAAAGCGTTTCCAGGAAGCAATCACGATGGCTTACCACACTTACCACAAGGTGGAAACCAGGATCATAAGGATATTTAATACTTATGGTCCGCGTATGCGTTTAAACGATGGAAGGGCATTGCCTGCATTCATTGGCCAGGCCTTGCGTGGAGAAGACCTGACTGTTTTTGGCGATGGTAGCCAGACAAGAAGTTTTTGTTATGTGGATGACCTTGTAGAAGGCATTTACCGGTTGCTGATGAGCGATTATGCCATGCCCGTTAACATCGGCAATCCGGATGAAATTTCCCTGAGAGATTTTGCAGAAGAGATTATTCGTCTTACCGGTACCAAACAAAAGATCGTGTACAAACCATTACCGGTGGACGACCCAAAACAACGCCAACCGGATATAGCAAAGGCAAAAGAATTGCTGGGTTGGGAGCCCAAAGTAAACCGGGAAGACGGACTTAAGATAACTTATGAATATTTTAAGAGCTTACCGAAAGAAGAATTGGTAAAACTTCCGAAGGAATTTTTGAATAAATTGAATAGTGAAAAGTGAATATAGTGATTCGTTCGATTGTGAAGAAGAAAGGACATCTTGCATTCAGCTAATTTATAAAAGCTCATTTGTCTAACACCTGATACCTATCACCCAAAAATATACAAACTAAAAAAATAATGATGTACGAGGATTTATTGGAAAAGAAGAAAACATTGGCGGTTATAGGTTTGGGTTACGTTGGACTGCCTATTGCGCTGGAATTTGCCAGGAAGATAAAAGTGATTGGATTTGACATCAATGCAAAAAGGGTGGAACTGATGCGCAATAATATTGATCCCAGCCAAGAACTCGAATCATCCGCATTCGAAAATTGCGATATTAGCTTTACCGATAGCCTGGATGAACTGCGTAAGGCAAACTTTTTTATCGTGGCTGTTCCCACACCAGTTGACGAACACAATGTGCCTGATCTTGTTCCGGTTCAAAGGGCAAGCGAAACAATCGGCAAGGTTATTAAGAAAGGTGACTATGTTGTTTTTGAAAGCACTGTTTATCCCGGATGTACGGAAGAAGATTGTGTTCCGATCATCGAAAAATTATCATCATTGAAAATGGTGGAAGACTATAAGATCGGTTATTCACCTGAAAGAATAAACCCCGGAGATAAAGAGCATACCATAAGCACAATTGTAAAAGTTGTAAGTGGTTGTTGCGATGAAAGCCTGGATACAATTGCTAAAGTATATGAACTTGTAGTAAAAGCAGGTGTGCACAGGGCATCATCAATAAAAGTAGCCGAGGCTGCAAAGATCATTGAAAATACACAGCGGGATCTAAACATCGCTCTGATGAATGAACTGTCGATTATTTTTGACAGGATGAATATCAACACCTACGAAGTTTTAGAGGCTGCCGGTACAAAATGGAATTTTCTTAAATTTCAGCCTGGGCTTGTTGGCGGACACTGTATCGGCGTTGATCCCTATTACCTTACTTACAAATCTCAGAAGCTGGGATATGATAGCCAGGTAATTCTTGCCGGAAGGAATATCAATGATGGCATGGCCGGATATGTTGCTAAAAAAGTATTGCGGCATATTATTCAGAATGATGGAAATGTAAAGAACGCAAAAGTACTGGTGATGGGAGCCACCTTTAAAGAAAATGTTAGCGATATACGTAATAGTAAAGTTGCTGATGTAGTTAAAGAATTAAAATCCTATTCGCTGAATGTTGATATAACAGACCCATACGCAAATAGTGATGAATTGAAGCATGAATATGGGTTTGGGCTAACTACTGACCTTAGCAGAAATTATGATGCTGTGATTGTAACGGTACCTCATAACGATTATAAAAATTTAGACGATGAGTATTTTTCTTCGATTACAAAAGAACATGCTTTGCTGGCGGATTTAAAAGGAACTTACAGGGGAAAGATAAAGAGCCGGGGGTATTGGAGCCTGTAACGGCTATGAGTCAAAAGATAAAAGAGTTAACAGAAAATGCTTCAGCCATTCAGCAAACCTCTCATCTCTAATATCCAACAACTAATTTATAATACACATAACTCCGAAACGGCAATCTAACGCCTAAACTAAAAAAATACATTCATTGAATAACAACTTATTTCACACAAAAGATATCAGCAATGACCGTTTCCTGGTCACGGGTGGGGCAGGTTTCATCGGAAGTCATATCGCAGAATATCTTTTAAAGCACGGTGCCAAAAAAGTAAGGGTGCTCGATAACCTGGTGAACGGTTTTGAAGCAAACCTTGCGATATTGCGGGCGTATCCGGCCTTTGAATTTATGCAAGGCGATATCCGGAATGTAGAAACCTGCTTGCTCGCATGTAATGAGATCGATTATGTAAGTCACCAGGCCGCACTGGGATCGGTGCCGCGTTCTATCAATGAGCCCGTTTATTTTAACGAGGTGAATGTAAACGGTTTTGTAAACATGTTGAAAGCTGCTGTTGATAAAAATGTAAAGCAATTTGTTTATGCATCCTCTTCTTCGGTATATGGAGACGAGCCTACCTTGCCCAAACAGGAACACCGGGTCGGAAATTGTTTATCTCCCTACGCAGCTACAAAGAAAACCAATGAATTGTATGCGCAGGTATTTGCAGGTGTTTACGGGATTAAATTAATGGGCTTCAGGTATTTTAATATTTTCGGTCCCCGGCAGGATCCGGACGGCCCCTACGCGGCAGTGATTCCATTGTTTGTAAAAGGTATCATGAACAAAACACCTGTTTACATCAATGGTGATGGTGAACAGACAAGGGATTTTACTTTTGTAGACAACGCCGTACAGATGAACATAAAAGGAATGCTAACCGAAAATGAAGCCGCATTAAACAAAGTATACAACGTAGCAGTAGGCGAAAACTTTTCAGTTAATTATTTATACAATGCCTGTACAACAAATTTAAACAGCGATTGGCCTGCAACATACCGTGAACCAAGAGCAGGTGATATCAGAAATTCTTTGGCTGATATTTCGCTGGCAAAAGACCTGCTGGGATATCAGCCTGTCAGAAAGTTCCAGGATGGCCTTACAGATACGATCGAATATTTTAAAAATATGTACCGTAAATAAAAAGGGGAATATAAATTTCGGGAATTGCAAATGCCACTACAATTCTCAATCCATCATTCTAAATTCCTTAAAGTGCCATTCATTAAAACTGATCTTCCCGGCTTATTGATATTTGAACCTGTGGTTCATGAAGATAGCAGGGGTTATTTTTTTGAAAGTTATAATGCGACGACATGTAGTGATGCAGGCATCAATATAAAATTTATACAGGATAACCAGGCAAGATCCTCTTATGGCGTTATACGTGGATTCCACTACCAGCTAAACCCGTTTGCGCAGACAAAATTTGTAAGGGTACTGAGTGGTGCCATATTGGATGTAGCAGTTGACCTTCGAAAAGGATCGCCCTCTTTTGGGAAGTCGTTCAGCATTGAACTATCCGCCGTGAACAAAAAACAATTTTTAATCCCACAAGGTTTTGCGCATGGATATGCGGTGTTAACCGAAACAGCTGAAGTGCTTTATAAGTGTGATGCACTGTACAGTAAAGAAACAGAAGCAGGTATTGCGTTCAATGATTCTGTACTTGGTATCGATTGGAAAATACCTTTAGGCAATAGAATCATTTCTGAAAAAGATCTTCAGCAGCCTTTGTTCAGCCATTGTAAAAACAATTTCGAATTTTAACCGTGATTAAAATTTCCGATTGACCAGTAAAAAAAATATTTTAGTTACCGGTGCCAATGGCCAGTTGGGCATGGAGTTTAGGGCACTTGAAAAAAAATATCCTGACTTCAGGTTTTATTTTACTTCTAAAGATGAATTATCCATTGCAGATCCAACAGCAATTGATCAATATTTTTCAGCTCATTCATTTTCTCATTGTATCAATTGTGCTGCTTACACTGCGGTAGACGCGGCTGAAACCGAAAAAAAAACTGCATTTCAAATCAACAGCATCGCCGCAGGATACCTCGCTGCAATTTGTAAAAAAATGGCGGTACAATTTATACATATCTCAACTGACTATGTTTTTGACGGCAATGGAATAACTCCATACAAGGAATTCTATAAAGCCAATCCTGTAAATATGTACGGTGAAACAAAATTCCAGGGAGAACAGGAGATTATTAAAAATAATAAAGCAGCGCTTATCTTTCGAACTTCCTGGGTTTACAGCATTTACGGAAAGAACTTTGTAAAAACGATGGCAAAGTTAATGACTGAAAAGGACGTAATCGGAGTAGTGAATGACCAGGTTGGAAGTCCCACGTATGCTGCAGACCTTGCAGACACAATTCTTACAATTATTTCAGACAATGAACCTCCGGTTGCCGGGATTTACCATTACTGCAATGAAGGTGTTATTAGTTGGTTTGATTTTGCCATGGAAATAAAAAGACTTATAGGTAGTAATTGCCAGGTGAATCCCATTGCTACAACAGCTTATCCTACCCCGGCAAAACGGCCACAGTATTCTGTACTTGATACGTCTAAAATCAGGCAGACATTTGGAATCACGATTCCTGATTGGAAACAGAGTTTGAAAAAATGTATTAACAAATTACTTCCTACTGTATAAATATTTTTTTGGTGTAATTAAGCCTGTCGTTCAGCAACTGGATGATATATATTCCGCTTGCAAGTGCTGGTAATGCAAAATTATAGTTTGTTACAGTGCCTGATGCCGTTGCAGTATATACAAGCTGTCCGTTGTTTGCAAAAAGTTTCAGGTGAACATCATCTTGTTTTTCATTAAAGATTATATGCACAGTATTGTCGGTGATGCTGTAATAAGCCGATAAAGATTCAGTCGCTTTAAATTCGATCGGTACCGTATTTGAATAGCTGCTTCGGTTATCAAAGTCTACCTGCTTTAATCTATAGTAATTTATGCCAGGCAATGGATGAAGATCCGGGAACGAATAGCTATGCGGCACTGCTGTTGTACCATTTCCATTGGCCCTGCCAATTTTGAAAAAATTATTTGCTGAATTACTTCTTTCGATATCAAAATAATGATTGTTGTACTCTGCCGTTGTTTGCCAGTTCAATAAAACTTCTTTATTGCGAATTCTTCCTGTAAAACTTAACAAGGTAACCGGCACTGGTCCGCAACCTTCCGGGATGATACCGGCATCAATACTTAGAATGCTTGCTCCTGCCAGAACATTAAAATTATTACTTCTTCCATTGGTACCAGCCTTGCTGTTATCGCTTGCTCCAACTCCACCGATATTTGGCAGGGTATAAATAAATCCTGCGGGTGCGCTAAATACAACATAGTAATCATTGCCAGCCGGAATATTATTGAATAAATAAAGACCGTCGGCATCAGTAACAGTTGTTGCAATATTAAAATCTACATTATTGTATAATTTTACAATCATGCCACTTACCCCGGGTTCACCAATGTCCTGGATGCCATCTGAGTTTGTATCAAACCATATAAAATCTCCAACTACAGCGAATGCTGAACAATTATTTACGGTAACGTTTCCAATGGCAATATTGGTGCAGCCAGTATTACTATCAGTTACCTGTAGTGTATACGCCAAACTTCCTGCGCCGCCGATCTGAATTGCCGGCGAAAGAATATTAACATTACTTAGCGTGGCATTGTCAGGGCTCCATAAATACGAATAACTGCCATTTGGTGATACAACAGGATTAAAAACGGGACTGTTATCTCCCACGCAGGCAGTAATGGCTGGCACAACTACCTGGGGAGAGGTTAATCCGTTTACACCTACTACCACAGTTGCAGAAGAACTACAACCATTCACATCATTAGCAGTTAAAGTGTAGCTTACCGTTTCAGCACCTACGCATGCCAGTGGATTGGCTATTGCGGCATTTGATAAACCAGTGGCCGGTGTCCATTGATATTGTACACCCGGCAATGGCGTTGTACCTATCTGTACACAGCTATTCCGGCAAACAGTAGCTGCATTTAATACTGGCAACAATGAGTCTGTAACAGTGATCACTAGAGTATCTCTGGTGGAACAGGAAATATTGTTGTCAGTTTTGGTAAGAATATAAATAAAACTGCCACCGGTATTCCCGGTGAATATTGGGTTTGGAACAGCCGGGTTATCAAGGTTTGTGACAGGGCTCCAATTATAAGTTATAGACAAACCCGAGGTATTAGCCGGGCTTCCTATTGTCGTTGCCTGGTTTTTACAAATTGCTTTATCAGGTCCTGCGATTGGGTTTGTTGACACGGGGAACAAAAATGTAGTGTCCGTGTATATACAACCTGCAGTATTCACCACAGTTAATGTGAGTGCAGTGTTGGTGTCAGGCGGGGGATCAAGTGTGTTTGGATTTGCGATAAACGGATTTGTAACCAACAGCTGAGGCGCCCAGCTGTAAGAAAACATATTTGCCGGTGCGGCATTACCAAGTTGTAAAGCTCCGTTTCCCGGGCAATAACTAATATTTGGCAGATTGAAAGATGGGTTACTAACTACAACGGTTACCTGATCTGTGGCAGCTGCTGCGCAAGACCCGGGGAATATGGCAACCAGCGAATACGTGGTTGTTACCACAGGGCTTGCAAGCGGTTGGGCGATGGTTGCATTATTTAGTCCGGTTGAAGGTGTCCATTGATATACTACGCCGGGTAATGACGGAGAACCAATGCGCACATTATTTCCCAGGCATACGATGGTATCCGCTGCCCCGGGTATTGTTGGAATGTTAGTGATGTTTACTGCCACCTGATCAAAAGAAATACATCCTGCAGGTGTAGTAGCTGTAACTGTATAAGTAACGTTTGTGGCTACCAGCACTTCCGGCTGGGCGGAAAACTGGCTGGTTCCATTCTGCCAGGGCGAAGACTGGGGTTCCCACAAATAAGTTGTGTTAGGTTGTGGCGGTGTTCCCAGGCTGATAACAGCATTACTGCATACTACATAGTCCTCTCCGGCATTTACCAGTACGTTTTGTACCTGCACGACAACGGTATCAGTGATTTCGCAACCATTGCCATCCGTTATTTTTACCGGGTAAACTGTTTCAAATGGGATAGTTGCAGTTGGGTTACTTGCCGTGTTGGAGGATAACCCTGGCCCCGTCCATAAATAGTTGTATCCTGCAATTGGAGCTTGTCCTATAACAATTGGAATATTCGCACAGGCAACAGTATCGGGTGCAGTAAACAGGGGTAATGAAAATGCCGGATCGTTTACAATTACCTGGAAAGAGCAATGTTGTGAGGTATCATTGAGCTCCGTGGCAGTTACGGTATAAGTTCTGGGTATATTATCAGTTAATTGAACCGAATTTCCTGCGTAAGCGGATAGCCCTGACTGTGGTGTCCAGGTGAAAACGGGATTCTGGAGATTGCTGCTGGCATTTAATGTAACATCTCCTGCGTTCACCCCAAAGGATGGGCATTTATATTTTGCGTCAACGGTTATACGGGTATTACAACCTATGCATATTTCAGGTACGGAAACCTGGCTAAAGCAGGAGGCACCGTTGTAAGTAACCTGCAGGCCATATATTGTTGTTCCACCGATGGAAGCGCTTACGGGCACCTGTGGTAAATTTGTTGCTCCAGTAAAATTTCCGGGTCCCGAGATCCGGCTCCATAAATAAGTTTCGTTGATGTTAGCTGTACGGTCCGGTAAACCAACAAGCCTTGGTCCGCAGGCTAACAATCCAGCTCTGGATTCTATTGTTGCAACAACAACCTGGTCGGAGAAAGAGCATCCGTTTTTTTGCGCCGTCAGGTTCAATACAGCAGGATCGGGTGTAGGGATAAGAATATTCCCTGCATAATAGGTAGTGGTAGCATTTGTATTATTTTGAAGATAACTTCCGGGGCTCCAGGTGTATGTAAACCCCGCTTCAGGCGGTGTACCCAGGGATGCACTGCTCTTCAGGCATATTACCTTATCTGGCCCGGCAAAATTTGCTGTCAGGGGTGCTTCAACAGGCGTAACGCTTACTGCATCGTTTGTTGAACAAGAACTGCCATCCGATTTTACCAACGTAAGCGTTAGTTCATAATTGGTGCTACTAATTGGGTTTGCAAATGGTTGGGCGATATTTGAGGCAGTAAGAGTTGCTGAAGGTTGCCAGGTGTACGTAATACCTGAAATACCTGGTATGGGGGCTGTGCCGATTTTCACCGGGGCACCTGCACAGTTACTTTTGTCGACACCTGCATTTGCCCTGTAGATGAATACCGGCGCCTGGCCAATTTGCATGCAGCCGGCAGCATCGGTTACGATCAAAGTATAAATGGTACTGTTGGCAGGACTTACAGTAGGATTAGAAACTGTAGCAGCGCCCATATCCCACATATAAGAAGTATAAGGAGGATTTCCGCCGGTTACAGTAGGTGAACCGCCAATGGTGACTGCAGATCCCGGGCAGGTAGACTGCACTCCAACGGTATTGATAGCTGGAGCATTTAAGTTGTTTACGATTGCAGATGCAGTATCACTGGTATGAATAAACGCAGATCCGCACTCGGATGATGCAAAAGACAATCTTCTGTAATATTGATCAAGTTCTCCGGGAACCGGTCTGTAATCTTTAAATGTGGCACCCGGTATGTCCGTCCATGATCCCGGTAGTGAATTTGCTACCTGCCATTGATAGATTGCTTCAATCATGCTCACCTGCTGGCTCTGTAGGCCGTTTAAAAATATCAGCGGTAAATTGCTTGCAGCAATGGTTATTTTTTCACCGGTAATCAACTGCCCTAATCCCAGTTTACAAACAGTTTGTATTTTAGGTGAAAGCGTATCTGTTGATAGATCGTAATTTGAAGGGCAGAAGGATAATCGGGTGAAAAACTGATCAGAAATACCCTGCTCCGGAAAATTATTTGTAGTGGGATAATCCACAGAATTGGTTATCCCGCTGATGTACACGTTGTTATTGTCAACGGCCAGTTGCGAAGGCAGTTCAGTTAAACTTCCTCCAATGTAACTTCCGAAAACATTTGTTCCATCAGGTTCTATAATGGTTAGAATATTGTCGAATTCTCCTTTGATGACACTGCTATCTGTTACCGGATAGCTTTCTACAGCGGTTTGCCCCAGCAGGTAAAATTTGCTGTTGGAATTTTCCATCGGTAAAATTGAATTCATCCTGCCGAGGAAGCTTGAATAGAGTATATTACCAGCTGGGTCCAAATGTGTAAAATAACCCGTTCCGCCGCTGTAATACTGGCTTCCATTTGTGACCGGAAAATCTGGGGTATTGGTGATACCCGCCACGTAAAGGTCCCCGTTCAAAGCTATAACCGAAGGGCGTAACTGGTAATTTAAGCCAAGGCCTAATTTTTTTGTATAGCCAAAACTTCCGTTGCTGTTTATTTTGAAAATGACCACCTCCCATTGTTGGGCATTTAAATAACCAGAAGAGATGCCTGCTAAGAAAGCTTCGCCATTTGATAATACGACTTGGTTAAAGAAATCTGCCCCGGAAGTTCCGAGTAATGTTGAATAACGGATACTGCCATCACTATTCAGGCGGGTATAAAATCCATCAATATAATCACCCGGCAGACCGGAAAATGAACTGCCATTGGTAACAGGGAAATTTTGGGAAAAGGTAAACCCGCTTATATGCACTTCACCATTTAATACGACAGCACTTGATCCTGTCGTTACAGCACTCCCCCCCAGATACCTGTAATAAACGGTATTAAAATTACCTGTTGCTAATTTCAGTATCATTATATTCCTGGCAGTACCTGGTGAATTACCGATCGTCACAGGCAGATCCATGGAAAAGCTGGTGCCAATTAGATAAATAAATCCATTCTCCTCATACACGGCATCAATAAAATCTTCGAGGCTTCCTCCAATAAAAACAGACCTGGTTACCACTCCCGAAGCCGTATTGATCTTGGTGACGAACCCATCTCTCAGTCCACCATAATAGCTGCCGCCCGTAACCGGGAAATCCGTCGATTCAGTACTACCTCCAATAATAACCTGGTTACCGATTACAGAGAGGTGATGTGATGGATAATCATTGTTTAAACCTCCCAGATAGGTTGAAAATGTGATAGAACCCGCTGCGTTTAATTTGGTTAAAACAATATCGGTTTTACCTTTGAACGTAGAACCATTAGTCACGGGGTAGCCAATAGAGTCCGCAGTTCCTAGAAGGTAAACCTCGCTGTTTATAATTTTCATTGCATAAAAATTATCGTAGCCCAGGCTGCCCAGGTAGGTCGAAAAAAGAATATTCCCGTTAATCCCATATTTTGTAATAACCAGGTCTGTGTTTCCCTTATACGTTGAACCATTCGTTACAGGAAAATTAGCGGAGGTGGTAGATCCCACCATATATGTTTCGCCATTAACCACTTGCATTTTAGTTACATTTTCTTCCCCACTACCTCCCGTGTATTTCGAGAAGTCAATAACAGATTGCGCAAGTAGCTTTTCTGGCAGCAGCACTCCTATAATTAATGAAAAACAAATAAGTGTAGTTCTCTTCATTTCGACAATTTTAAATAATGTCCTAAATACGATATGTGGGGAAGAAAGGCTTTAAAAAAGGATTTTTGCATCAACAGCGGGGGCTGCGGGATAACGTTAGCAGTATTAAGGTACAATTTTCAGAGGATAAATCATTCAAAACATATAAGAAATGAAGAGTTCACTTCAAATCTTTCCTGTAAATCAATAGAGCCGGCGTTGAAGCTGGCTTAAATAATCAGAAGAAGGTATTTTTCAGTAGTAAATTATAATTCCTTGTTTTTAATATAGACAAGCTTTATGCCGCCCCTGTCTGTTTCCCTTTTGTCGATTTCAAAT
>JACMPR010000213.1 GCA_014377385.1 Ferruginibacter sp.
GATAGTCCCCCATGCTGCCAAGGTCTGCAACACCGTCTTTTCTCAATTTCATACTCCATCCATCCAACATTGTAGAAACAAGATTTTCAGCGCCCATATAAATAAAATACATTCCGATAGCAAACCCTGTACGTCTGATCCATACTCCTATTAGAACAGCAAGTAAATTATATGATAAGGATTTCCAAAAAAAGAACCCGACATGAGAAAAACCATTGAAAGAAAAATCAGTCCCGGATAGAGCTCCAAAAATAAGCGCTGACAATATTACAATTATTGTGGAAGCCAATGCTATTAATACCGCCAACATAAGTTTTACATTAATAAATTGCGCCCTGCTCAAACCATCCAGGATATTTTGGCGGTTTGTCCTGTAAGTAAATTCATTTGTCACCAGCATAATTAGCAATAAGGCAGGCAAAATTAAAATCCAGCCGGTGGCATAGCTGGTTGTTTGCCAGGTATAATCAAAGCTGTATGGATTAAATTTTGGAATCAACATCCCTGCTTGTGATTCGGTTATAATATTTTTGAAGAAAATATAGACTACATAATTAGAAGCAAAAATCCCCAGTGTAAAAAAACTACTTATAATAATAAAAGCTTTGTAATTTTTTATTTTCAACCATTCAATCTTCAAAAGTTTCAGCATTTGTCTTTAATTTGTATTCGTTAATTCAAAGAATTTGCTCTCCAGGCTTTTCTTTTTGAGCTGCAACTGCGACAGAACGATTCCTTTATTGAAACAAAACTGGTTCACCGCTGCAAGGTCGGCCGTGCCGGAAGGAAAAAATAGCTGCACTGTTTTTTCATTTACAATAACCCTGGCATTTCCTGGCATCTGCGTTAAAGCATCTTTTAAAAGGGTTAGATCTGATGCTGCCGTTTCAACCACGTCTTCATTCACCAGGATCTCATTTACATCACCATGTGTGATTAATGTGCCTTGCTTTAAAATGGCCACATGAGTGCATACTTTTTCCACTTCGTCAAGCAGGTGACTTGCCATGATGACTGTTTTTCCTTCCTGCGCTAATTTTTTTATGAGCTCCCGTATTTCGGCAATTCCAACCGGGTCAAGGCCATTTGTAGGTTCGTCAAATACCAGCACATCCGGATTGCCTAACAAGGCAGAACCAATGGCGAGGCGTTGTTTCATACCCAGGCTGTACGTGCTGAATTTGGAGGTTTTTCGTTTGGCAAGATCAACGATCTGCAAAACACGGTCAATATCGTCTGCGCCTCTTCCCTTTATTGCCGCAGCAATTTTCAGATTCTCTACCGCAGAAAGGTAATGATAAAAATTGGGCGTTTCCAGCAAGGTGCCAATCTGTTGACGATGATGTTCCGTAGGCACTTCATCAAAAAGTTTGTAGCCTCCGCCGGATGCTTTCAAAATATCCATCACAATACCCAGTAAGGTCGTTTTACCGCTCCCGTTAGGTCCCAGTATGCCAAATACAGTTCCCTTTGGTACAGAAAAACTAACAGCCTTCAGCGCCTTGATATTTCCATAATTTTTGGTAAGATTTTCTACAGTCAATATCGCCATTTTAAGTAATTTCTATTTTATGCGTCAAGATAAATGATTTTTGGTAGCAACAAAATAATTAATTGATAAGAGGTGCGGGCGCCACCAACCAGAAATATAGTATAAAAATTTCCTGTCTTCCAATGGCCAACAATAAGGACTATGGCTGATGGGCATCGTGCCAAACAGACGAAAAAGCGCCCAGGACAGCAAAGCCGGCCGGATTAAAATTTAATGCGTGGAGGCGAAGATCAGCGATATCATTTGATAAGACTTTTCTTTTGGATGGATTCATTGTACCGCCGGGTTGCAATGGTGCCGCTGCAGGATCGTATTGATATACCGGGTCCACAATAGTTCCACGCGGGTACATGATCCCCGGTGTGCCATGCCCCCTTATATCTAATATATCAGGGTGCCGAAGCCCGATTGTATGTCCAAATTCGTGCGCAGCAGTACCGGAATTATTCAGCAGGTTATCCAGTTTAAAATAACCTGTATTGGAATTGATACCGTCAACAAATGAGATATTCCCGGTCGCAAATTCTTCCACGCGGAAATAATTATTTCTCGGGTTCACATTTTCATACACGTCAATTTCAGTAATATCCGCTGCATAGATGCCTTTTATAAAAAATTGTACCTGGTAGGATGCATTCCTGATATTCAGCAATGCCTTTGGCTCGTTCCAATAATTTTCAACATCACCTGCAACCTTTTCGCTCAAACTTTGATTGGCGGCATTGCCATAAAAGATAAGCATCGCATGGATGGTCAGCATGTAATTTGTATTATCAATCCGGGCACTGCCCATCACTTTAAATTTTGCATAAAGTAGTCGGTTACTTTCTGGTACAGATGTGCCCTGTCTTTTCCCAGTACATTGTGTTCATGCCCCGGGTAGATCATATAATCTACCTGTACGCCTTTATCAATTGCTGCCCTCACAAACAATACAGAGTGCTGTTGAACAACAACAGGGTCTTGCAGGCCATGCACCAGCAGGAGTTTGCCTTTGAGTTTCCCGGCTTGTTTTAGCAGGTTTGTTGATTCATATCCCGCAGGATTTTCTTCGGGTGTATCCATGTATCTTTCAGTGTACATGATCTCATAATATTTCCAGTCCATTACGGCGCCACCGGCAACTGCCGCTTTAAAAACACCGGGGTGATTGAGCATAAAATTAGTTGTCATGAATCCGCCATAGCTCCATCCAAAAAGTCCCATGTGGCTTGTATCTGCGTAAACAAGAGTGTTCAGATATCTAATGCCACTCATCATATCATCCATCTGGACTTCTCCGGCCCTCCGAAAAATAGCTTGTTCGAATGCCCTTCCACGGTTAGCACTTCCTCTGGTATCCAGTGTAAAAACCACATAACCGCGTTCTGCCATATACTGGAACCAATAATCGCCGGCACCACCATTCCAGCTGTTCAAAACAAGTTGAGCATGCGGGCCGCCATACCAGTAAACGATCACCGGATATTTTTTGGTTGCGTCAAAATTTGCGGGTTTGAACAACCTGCAATAAAGATCGCTGCCTTCAGTATTTTTTATTTTAAAAATATCCATCTGGCCAAGACTGTACGCCTTCAATGGATTTTTAGATTGTAATAAAGTTTTAGTCTTCCCCGATTTTACTTCAACGAGCTGTATTGTTCTTGCAAGTTGCGGACTGCTGAAGTTATCGATCACATAATTACCATCAGTGCTTACAGTAGTATTGTGCAGCTCCGTTCCCTGCGTTACTTGCTTTGATTTGGCAGTCTTTATACCAACCCGGTATAAATTTTTTGAGATCGGCGATTCCTGGGTAGATGTATAAAACAAGTACTCCCCTGTTTCATCGAAACCCTTCACTTCCAGCACCTCCCACTGGCCGCCGGTAAGTTGGCGAACCAGGTTGCCATCGGAACCGTAAAGGTATAAATGGTTCCACCCGTCTTTTTTACTTTGCCATATAAACTGACCGGGATTATTTTTCACAAAAAGCATTGGTACTAACGGTTCTACATACCTGTTATCGGTTTCTTCAAATAATGTCTTTATAAACATCCCGGTATTTGCATCGTATTCATTGAGCCACATATCATTTTGTCCGCGATTTAGAACAGCTATATAAAGATACCGGTCGTCCGGACTCCAGGCAATATTGGTGAGGTACTGTTCAGCCGGGCCCTGTGTTTTAATCCAGGTGGTGCTGTTGGTGGCGGCATTATAAACGCCAACGGTTACATGATGACTTTTATCACCTGCCATTGGATAACGGATGGGATCATTTTTTGCGGGACGCTGTGTCCAGTCGATAATTGGATAATCAGGAACCATGCTTTGATCCATACGGTAAAAAGCCAGCAATTTCCCGGTATTACTCCAGAAAGTTCCCTTTGTAATTCCAAATTCACTCTGGTGCACGGTGGAAGCATACACAATGTCCCTGCTTCCGTCTTCCGTTACTTTTTTTGCAGCTCCATTTTTAGAAACGTACAAATTAAAGGTATCAAGATAGGCGGCATAGCCATCATTGCTCACTTCCAGGTTTTCTTTATCAGCAATGCTTTTATCCGTAATTACCTTGTATCCTTTATCCAGGGAATTGAAAGCAAACTTCTGTCCTTTAATACTCAATATCCAGTTGTCGTTATTGAATTGTAATACCGGCAGAGTTTTTAAAGTATCAAGCGAGGCTGCACGCATTTTTTCATTGAATTGTTCTATTGTCAAAAAAATAACATCTTCTTTGCTTTTAAAATTCCCTCTCACATAGGCATAAATTCCGTCGGTTTTTTTCAGATAAATATAGTCAGCCGTACCTTTTACAAATTGAAGCTGGGGAAGATTTTCGGGGGCCAGTGTCGTTCTTGCATTCAGCATAGCATCTTCCATGGTGAGCATTTTTTCCTGTGCACACAACTGGAGGGTAATTACCAGGATAAATAAGAAAATAAAAAATCTTTTCATGTAAGTTTTTTTGGAGGGGTTAAATGTAGGAAAAATAGTGCAGCTCATATTCATGGCTTTTTAAATTGACGGTAAATCACCGGCGAAGGAAAATAAAAGCACAGGCTGTTTTTAAATTGATATGATTTTCATTTACACTTCGCTCAGTGAAACAATTTCACCAGAAACTACCAGCGAATGCAGCACACCGCATTTCAGCGCCATATTATTTTTTTGATGACCTACCGGAAAATCGAAACACACGGGGTAATTGTATTCCTGCACTTTTTCAAGGATAATTTCTTCAAGGCTTTTTCCAAAAGCTTCTCCTTCATCATCTTGTTTTATTTTAAAACCACCGATAACCAGGCCCTTCAGTTCGCTTAATTTTCCGCTACGTTTCAGGTTCCAGAACATGCGATCGATGCTGTACAGGTACTCACCTGTGTCTTCCAGGAATAATATTTTATTTTTTGTTTTGATGCTGCTATTGCTTCCGGCAAGGCTTTCGATCGTTTTTAAATTTCCACCGGTCAATTTTCCGCTACAGCTGCCAGGTTTATTGTTAGCGTTGGGCAGAACAGTATATTTCATTTTTTCACCCACAAGACATTGCCGGATTGACTCGATACTGTCTCTCTGCACCTGTTCAGCCAGGTTCCAGTCGGCCGGAAAACTATTACACATTTTTGAATGGATACCGCCAATATTGTAATTACTGCTGATATGGCTATGCATTACCGTTATATCGCTAAAGCCGATGAGCCATTTTGGGCGGAATACAAATTTTTTAAAATTTAATTTATCAATGATCCGGATGGCACCATAACCACCTCTTGCACACATAATAGCCTTCACAGCGGTATCGTCGAGCATTTGCTGCATATCTGCCAGCCTTTCCTCGTCTGTGCCTCCAAAGGTGAAATCCCTTTTACCTATCGTACTTCCGAGCTTCACCTGAAAGCCCCATTCCTGTATTTTGTTGATCGCCGGTTGTATTTCTTCAAAAGTTATATAACCAGCAGGACAGGTAATGCCTATCATATCATTTTTGAGCAGGTATGGGGGAATTTTTGCCGGCAAGGCGCCTTCGTCTTCTGTTACCGGATTTTCACCCCTGCCGAGAAGTGGAATACCTGTAAACAGCGGCACGATAGCATTTAGAAAGAACTTTCTATTCATGTATTAAAGTTATCTGAAATAAGGTAAATGAATACATGTTTGGGCATTGAGGTGCTTTACGGTATTTTTACAGGCGAAAATTGCCGGGAGCTGGGTAAATAGCATGGAGAAGTAATCAATGCACAAGCGTGGCGACAACCCTGCCCCAGCTTTGCTGCATGTTTAAAAGCTGAATAGCGGTACAATGCACAAGCGTGCGACGCAACGGTGCCGGGCAATGATATAAATAAGACAAACAAATGAACGATCCAAAAAGATATTTAATTACCGCTGCATTACCTTACGCAAACGGGCCAGTTCATATTGGCCACCTGGCGGGCTGCTATTTGCCTGCAGATATTTATGTGCGGTACCTGCGTGCACAAAAAAGAGATGTAAAATTTATTGGCGGGAGCGATGAACATGGCGTACCCATTACGATTCGTGCGTTGAAGGAAGGCATTACCCCGCAACAGGTGGTAGATAAGTTTCATGCATTGATAAAAGAAAGTATGGAGCAAATGGGTATCTCTTTTGACATCTATTCGCGTACATCCAATAAAGTTCATCACGAAACCGCAGCTGCTTTTTTTTCTAAAATGTATGGAGATGGTTTGTTTGAAGAAAAAGAAACGGAACAATACTATGATGAAACCACTAAAACATTTTTGGCAGACAGGTACATAACAGGTACTTGCCCGGTATGCAGTAACCCAAATGCTTATGGTGACCAATGTGAAAAATGCGGCAGTGCCTTGTCGCCGGAACAATTGATCAATCCACACAGCGCTTTGAGTGAGGCAGTGCCGGTAAAGAAAAAAACCACGCATTGGTATTTTCCTTTACAAAATTATGAGGCATGGTTAAAAGAATGGATTATTGAAGGGCACAAGGAATGGAAAAATAATGTATATGGCCAATGCAAGAGCTGGCTGGACAGTGGCCTTCAAAGCCGTGCCATGACCAGGGACAGCAGCTGGGGAATAAAAGTTCCGACCCCGCCTGCACCGGAAGGCGGTGGTGGAAAAGTATTGTACGTGTGGTTTGATGCACCCATCGGATACATTAGTGCCACCAAAGAATTAACCGAAAAATGGACCGATTACTGGTGTAAGGAAGATACCAAACTGGTGCACTTTATAGGGAAAGATAACATCGTTTTTCATTGCATTATTTTTCCTGCCATGCTGCGGGCTCATGGGGGTTTTGTTTTGCCAGACAATGTACCGGCAAATGAATTTTTAAACATTGAAGGAGAAAAAGTTTCAACCAGCCGGAACTGGGCGGTGTGGGTGCATGAATATATAAAAGATTTTCCTGGATGTGAGGACGTGTTACGTTATGTTTTGTGCGCCAATGCGCCCGAAACAAAAGACAATGATTTCACATGGAAAGATTTCCAGGACAGGAACAACAGTGAACTCGTAAGCATTTTTGGTAATTTTGTAAACCGCACCTGGGTATTGATGCATAAATTATGTGGCGGTAAGGTTCCTACCCTGCATGAAAACATCCTGGATGAAAAGGATAAAACGCTGGTAAAAGAAATTGAAAATTCAAAGATTAAAATTCAAACGTTGCTGGAAGAATATAAATTCCGCGATGCTTTGTTTGAAGTGATTGACTTGAGCAGGAAAGGAAATAAATACCTGCAGGAGAAAGAGCCATGGATCGTTGCGAAGAAGACCACCGATGATGGAAAGCCCACAGCCGATGCCCAGCAATCAATTGACAACTGCCTGCATATGTGTTTGCAATTGACAGCAAATCTTGCCATTTTTATCAATCCATTTCTGCCCGGTACGGCAAAGAAAATGATTGGGATGATGAAGGTGGTAGATAAAATGCTAGATTGGGAAAATGCCGGTAAAATAAAATTATTAAGTGTAGGTTACAGCTTAAGAGAACCGCAATTGTTATTCAGAAAAATAGAAGAAGAAGAAATAACGACCCAGGTTGAAAAACTAAAAAGCGGGCTCATTAAAAGCAGTACAATTATGACAACAGAAAACGCCGCACCCACCCCTGAAAATAAAACAGCGCCCGAAACAAAAGAGGTAATTCAATTCGAAGATTTTGCAAAGATCGATCTGAAAACAGGAACGATCACTGCAGCAGAAAAAGTTGATAAGGCAGATAAGCTTTTAAAACTGGAAGTAGATCTCGGATCTGAAAAACGTACAATCGTAAGTGGTATTGCAACCCATTTTGATCCATCGGAAATTATTGGCAAACAGGTGGTGGTAGTTACTAACCTTGCCCCCCGAAAAATGAGAGGAATAGAGAGCAATGGCATGATATTGATGGCAGAAAACAATGACGGAAAATTGATTTTTGTAAACCCCGATCAAACGACCCATAATGGAAGTGGCGTAAGTTAACGCACCTGATTTTTTCACTCATTTTTATATTGACTTTCCCGTATTGCAGAAATATTTCCCCACAACTTAAGGGCAATCTTTAGCAGGTAATCAGTCACTTCTTAAATGTTTTTAGTTCGTGTATTTCCCATATATCTACCCTGTAATTTTCCTGTCTACTTATTTTGGTCGGCTTTTTGTCTTAGCAGCATAAACTAAATATTATGATCAAGAAAAAAGTTTTATTTGCCGGTTTTTTACTGATGGTGGCCAACTGCTTTGCCCAGACTGATATGTCATTGATTCCTTATCGGAGTGGAGATAAGTGGGGCTATGCCACAGCAGATAAAAATGTAGTGATAGCCCCAACATATAAAGAGGCCAATTGGTTTTCCGAAGGATACGCAAGTGTAATGATTGGCAGCAAGTATGGTTACATTAATAAACAGGGAAGATTAGTTATTCCTGCAAAGTTTACAGTTGCAAAACCATTCAGGAAAGGTTACGCGCCAAATAACAACAAAGCCGGGGGTGACAGCGTGCTGTTCGCAGGCGCGTCTCTCGAGGCAAGTGGTTATGAAATTTGCATCAATGCAAAAGGCACACGCATGCCGAAATGCCCGGCCATCAATGAAAACTCAGTAACAGAAAACAGGACGCCGATCGGAACAGTAGTTAGAGAAAAAACATATACACTACCAAACAACAATGGCATGTTTGATAAGATAGCCGACGATTATAAAATTGCAGGAAGTGATGAAACTTATTACATCGCCCTCAAAGGAGATAAATACGGTGTATTCAACAGCAAGTTTGAAACAATTGTACCTTTTCAATACAATTCAATTAAGATAAACAGGGATGAACCAATGCCTTTTTTGCAGGTGAACCAGGGTGGTATGTTTGGTGTGGTGATGCCAGATGGTAAAGTTTCAATCGCCCCTGAATACTCTAACCTTAATATTGTAAAAGCAGGTAACGGCAAAGAGTATGTGATTATACAAAAGAACGGTAAGACTTACGTAAAAGACATCAGCAACCAGGATATCATATCAACAGGTTACACAGATATTGCTTATGATGATGCCGGCGGTTTTGTTATAACAGGTGACAACAACAACCGCGGATTTTATTTTATGGACAACAGCGTGATTCAACCCAAATACAAGGAGATAAAAATGTTAAACGGCGGCAAATATTTAATGGTGAAAACCGCTGCCGGAAAAACGGGATATATAAGTAACACCGGCGAAGAATATTTTAAGGACTAACCCGAAAAAAGAGATGACATCATGTAAAAAATGTCATCTCTTTTTTAAATGCTCACCGGGAAGCTGATATCCAGCATGCAGCCATTTCCTGGCGAAGAAATGATATCGAGCTTTCCGTTATATGCGTCAACCCGGTTAAACATATTTATAAAACCAAGCCCATTCATTTTCTGCGTTTCCTTTTCAAATCCCTTTCCATTGTCACTAATAACCAGGCGAATATTATTATCCCTTTCTGTTAATGAAATTGCTGCCGTAGTTGCCCCGGCATGTTTAATTATATTATTGGTTTGTTCCTGAACTATCCTAAATACCATTAACTGTTGAGCCGTAGACAATTTTGAAATAAGGATGCCATCAATGTCTGTCGTTACGTCAATTTCATTTAATTTCTGCATATTGTAAGCAATGTCGGCGATACTCTCCACCAACCCAACGGACGCAACAATGTGGGAGTTCATTCTTTTTGATAAGGAGCGAATCTCTTCCACGGCCATCAATAAATATTCTGTTGCCTTGTTTAATAATTCTTTTTGGTTTCCCGGATTGTTTTTCGCTACTCCAATATGTAATCTGGAGCTTATCAGCAACTGGTTCACATTGTCATGCAATTCGCCGCTGATCCTATTCCGTTCCTCCTCCTGTGCATTGATAGTGGCCTGGTTAATGAGTTTCTGTTTTTGCACCTGCTCATAAAGTAACTGGCTTTCTAATTTTTTTCTTTCCGTAATATCCTGCATGGATCCGATTTGCCTGATAGGAATATCATTTTCATAAATTGTAAATCCTTTGTCAGAAATAAACCGGTAAGTTCCATCAGCATGCTGAAAGCGGTATTCATCTTCCCAGTTTGTATTAAGATTTGCAAGATCTGCTTCTACCTTTGCATTTACGCGTTCCTTATCGTCAGAATGAATTTTGTCAAACCACCACTCTGTTGTTGGCTTTATTTCTTCTTTTGCAAAACCTGATATTTTGCTAAAGGCATCGCTCCTGTAAATTTCATTTGTCGTAAGATCAAGATCCCAGATGGCATCTGAACTGGCATTTACTACATAAGTAAAACGTTCGTGCATTTTATCTATGTACTGATGAGCTTGTATCTTTTCTGTAATGTCTACCGCCTGTCCGCCGATCATTCTTTTAGTTTTACCTTGTATCAAAAACCAATTGGCAACAAAATATTTTGTGCTGCCGTCTTTGAGAATCAATTCATCCTCGGTAATAACTGATTCACCCTTCTCCAGTACTTCCCTGTTTCTTGAAAGGATGCGTTGCGCTAGTTCGGGAGTAGCAATATCAACCAAATTCTTTCCTACCGAAGTTTCCATTAATCCGACCCTTTCTATAAATAACGGGCTGCCATACACTAAGTTTCCATCCTCATCATAGATCCATCCTAATGTGGGGCTGTTTGTCATGAAACTCCTGAAAAGCAATTCGCTCTCCCGCAGGCTTTCGGTAGCATATTTTTCTTTTGTAATATCTTTGACAGAAACCACAACAGCATCCGGCACGGAATTTCCATCTTTGAATATCGCCCTGCTGTTTATGGATAACCATATTTTTTCACCTTTTGGATTTTGAACCCCTAAAATCACATCATTCATTTCCTTTCCCGTACGCAGAGATATTGCTGCAGGAAACTCTTCCGGTGGAAATACCGAACCATCTAATTTGATAGCATTCCATCCTGGATCTGTAATACTAGCTTCTTTTAATTGATCCTCGCTTAAACCAAATATGGTAGCAGCCTTGTTATTTGTTGCAATAATTTTTCCATCATTATTTATCAGCAATACGCCTTCAGAAAGGGATTCAACAACAATCTCATATTTATTTTTGACCGATTGAAACTTTTTTTCCTGCTGCTCTTCCTGTGTTATATTATGATTAACAAAAACGATGGAACTTACCATTGCCTTCTCATCATAAAGCAAAGAAACATTTGCATTAAAAATAAATTCCTGGATACCATTTCTTTTTACCAGGATCTGGCCGTTCCAGATACCTGTTTCAAATAAAACTTTCATGGCTTCTTCCTTCGTAGTATGCCTGAATTGGAAATTGATGTATTTCTCGAGGACAGTGCCGATAAAATAGGAAGCCGGATGCCCAAAAAATGCTTCCCCGGCATGATTGAATGCTTTGATGGTAAAATTTGGATCTGTGATAACAACAACGTCTGGCAAATTTTGTAAAAAGTCATCAGGGGAAGACGCAGCCTTGTAACTAACCATAAGCTTAGAATCGTTTGTCGCACGCAAGGTATTTGGATTCATAGGGTTAGGTATTGGCTCGACAGTGACACGTATCAGAACAAGTGTCACAAAATCTATTTTTAATTTCTATATATTATTTTACTTTCAACTGAACTCCTGACCAGCTTAATTACAACGTAGTTTATGGGTATTTAAGTATGCACAACATCATATTCTCACCCGTTTTTCAGGCAGAAAAACTATCTTCGAGGGAAATAGTTGTTTAACTAACTAAAATTTTTATGGCAAACAGAAATATAAAAAAAATAGCCGTATTGGGCAGTGGTGTTATGGGAAGCAGGATTGCAGCACATTTTGCAGGCATTGGTTTACCCGTCCTTTTATTGGATATCGTACCTAAAGACCTGCCTGCGGATGCAAAACCCGCTGAAAGAAATAAAATAGTAAACGATGCATTAGCCGCGGCAATTAAATCCAACCCGTCACCTGTTTACCATAAGGACGTCATTAAAAAGATCACAACGGGGAATTTTACCGACAACATGAAAGATATTGCTGCTGCAGACTGGATCATTGAAGTGGTGGTGGAAAGGCTGGATGTAAAACAATCCATATTTTCTGAAGTGGAAAAATACCGCCGAACCGGAACACTCGTGAGTTCCAATACCTCTGGAATTCCCATTCACCTGATGGCAGAAGGTCGCTCTGAAGATTTTAAAAAACACTTTTGTGGTACCCATTTTTTTAACCCTCCGCGTTACCTGATGTTATTGGAAATTATTCCAACACCTTTCACCGATCCCGGGGTGATTGATTTTTTAATGCATTATGGTGATCTGTATCTTGGAAAAACAACTGTGCAGTGTAAAGATACACCTGCCTTTATTGCCAATAGAATTGGCGTATTTGGTATGATGGCCATAATGAATTCCATGGAAAAATTACAACTTAGCATTGATGAAATAGATGCACTCACAGGACCGGTTATAGGCAGGCCAAAGTCTGCTACTTTCCGTACTGCTGATGTGGTTGGAATTGATACGTTGGTTAAAGTTGCCAGGGGAGTTCAGGATAACTGCCCGCAGGATGAAGCGAAGGAACAATTCAACATTCCAGCCTGGCTTATCAAAATGATTGAACTTAACCGGCTTGGAGATAAAACCGGGCAAGGGTTTTTTAAGAAGACAACGAGTGCTGCGGGAGCGAAAGACATCCAGGTCCTTAATCTTCAATCAATGGAATATGAACCGCGTAAAAAACCAACATTTGCCACGCTTGAAGCCGGTAAACCCATTGAAGATCTACATCAACGCTTAAAAGTATTATTGGTTGGCCAGGATAAAGCTGGCGAATTTTACAGGCAGTTCCATTACGCACTATTCTCTTATATCTCGTACCGCATACCCGAGATCAGTAACGAACTGTATAGAATAGATGATGCCATGATGGCCGGATTTGGCTGGGAAATTGGCGCTTTTGAAAGCTGGGATGTGCTTGGCGTTTCTAAAACAACAGCTGCCATGAAGGCTGCAGGTTATACTGTAGCGCCATGGATAGAAGAGATGACTTTAAAAGGAAACCAATCGTTTTATAAACTTGAAAAGGGAAAGCGTTTCTACTATGACGTTACTACGCAGACCTATAAACCAATGCCGGGTGGTGATGCATTCATCGTGATGAAGCATTTTGAAAATGAAACAGTTTGGAAAAATAGTGCCTGTCGTACCTATCATCTCGGTGACGATGTGTTGGGTATGGAATGGTTCACGAAAATGGGTAGCATTGGTGGTGAAGTGCTGGAAGGTATTCAAAAATCAATATCACTTGCTGAAGAAAAATACAAAGGGCTTGTAATTGCTAATGAGGGGCCTAACTTTAGTGCAGGTGCAAATGTAGGCATGATCTTTATGCTTGCTATTGAACAGGATTATGACGAAATTGATATGGCCATCCGGCTGTTTCAAAACACAATGATGAGGGTGCGCTATTCGGCGATCCCGGTGGTGCTGGCCCCGCACGGGCTCGCACTAGGCGGAGGCTGCGAAATATGTTTACATGCTGACAAAGTAATTGCAGCTGCTGAAACTTATACCGGTTTGGTGGAAGTTGGCATTGGCGTTATACCCGGCGGCGGCGGTACAAAAGAATTTGTGCTGCGTGCCGCAGATGAAATGCATCTTGGAGAACCCGAAACTATTACCCTGCAAAACCGTTTCCTCAATATTGCAACTGCCCGGGTTGCTACGTCTGCTCATGAAGCATATGATATGGGTATTTATAGAAAGGGACAAGACGAGATAAGTATAAATATTACGCGTCGCATCACGAAAGCAAAACAAGCCGTGATAAATATGTTTGATGATGGCTATACGATGCCAGTGCAACGCAACGATATAAAAGTGCTGGGCCGATCCGCCCTTGGCGCCATGCATGCCGGTATCAATGGCATGTGGCGGGGTAAATATGCAACAGATCATGATGTTACCGTAGCAAAAAAGCTTGCCTATGTAATGTGTGGAGGCGATCTGAGTGATCAAACTTTGGTTAGTGAACAATACCTGCTCGACCTAGAACGGGATGCCTTTCTCAGCCTTACCGGTGAAAAGAAAACATTAGAACGCATACAGAGTATATTAAAAACGGGGAAGCCGCTCAGGAATTAAGATGATTTGATTTGGAAATGAGAATGTAGTTCACCAACAACACTGAGCACAAAACAGCATCATCCCCGTAATTGAATATCCAAACAGATATGATTAAAATACCCCAATACCTTCAACCCGGCAATACAATTGCCATCACCTGCCCTGCAGGATACATGGCTATTGAAAAAGCAACGGTATGCATTCAAACGCTTCAGGCGTGGGGATATCAGGTGATGACCGGAAGAATGCTCGGCAGCGATTCCCATAATTATTTTAGCGGTACAGATGAAGAAAGGGCAGGTGAATTACAAACAATGCTGGATGACAAAAACATACATGCCATTCTTTTCGGCAGGGGTGGTTACGGAATGGGTCGCATCATAGACAGGCTAAATTTTAAAAAATTTATTAAGAACCCCAAATGGCTGATAGGTTACAGTGACATAACGGTACTGCATAGCCATTTACTAAATAAATATCATATTGCTTCTATGCATGCACCGATGGCAGGGGCATTTAATAATATTGAAAATTCCCGGGAATATATTGATGCTTTGCGCAAAGCGATCACTGGAGCAAAGGCAAATTACATTTGTGCGCCCCACCTGCTGAACAGGAAAGGAGATGTTTCAGGAATGTTAACCGGAGGTAACCTGGCACTGCTTGCGAATGTTATAGGAACAGCCTCCGATTTTGATACGAAAAACAAAATACTTTTTATAGAAGACACCGGTGAATATCTATATAACACCGACCGCATGCTGTACCAGCTGAAACGAAGCGGAAAACTAAACCATATTGCAGGCCTTATCGTTGGCGGTTTTACAGATATGAAAGACACGGAACGACCTTTTGGTAAAACCATTGAAGATATTATCCTGCAGGTCGTAGAAGCATATGATTTCCCGGTTTGTTTTAATTTTCCGGTAGGCCATAAAGAGGAAAATCTTGCATTAAAAATTGGCGTTAAATACCGACTAAAAGTAACGGGTAGTAAAACTCAGTTGAAAGAAATATAAGTCAATGTAATAATGAATCCATTACCTGCCGGTAAATTTCTGTCGCTGCCAGGTTGTTGTGTTTACCTCCCTGGATAGTAATGAACCTGTCAGCTTCTTTCAGTGATGCTTGCAATTTTTTAGCAGAGCTATATGGTATGATATCGTCTTTTGTGCCATGAAATATCGTAACCGGCACTTTAACATCCTTCAAAAACTGCCATGTTGGAATTTTATAATTTGCCATCATAGAAGTGGGATACATAAAAGCATAATGAGCAAACAGGTCATTGATGCTGTAGTAAGGTGTTTCCAAAATTAGCTGTTTACATTTGGAAGCAGAAGCCGCGTAAGCTGCAATACCTGTGCCCAGGGACTTCCCGTAAATAAAAATACTATCACTGTGGTATTTTCCCATGGCCATTTTTTGTATCAGCCAAGCCTGGTCATACAATTTTTTTTCATTTCTTTCCCCTGTACTTTTACCATATCCAGGATAATCCGGCATCCATACTTCGTAGCCTTTCTTTGTAAAACATGGCACAAAAGGTTCGTAGCGTTCAACATTTTCCAGGTTACCGTGGTAGTATACTATCAAGCCTTTTGCCGGACCTGCCGGAGGAAATTTTATCATGCTGATGGTATCTGATTTGTTAACAGGTATTTGTATTTCTTTAAAAGGAATTTTAAAACCAAAAACGTGATCAGCAGACAGTTTTTTTGGATGAAATAAAAATTTATCCTGCAGGTAATAAAGCGCTATTCCAATGCTGCAATAGGTTATTATAATGATCTTAAACCAAAAAGAAATTCTTCGCTTATTTATTTTCATTGCAATTTATTGTTGAGGTATAATTTTTTTTGATGTAAAATGATGGAAGCTAAAACTATATAATTCTCTTAACAAGTTAAACTCCCAATATATCCCTGATAATATTATGATATTGCGGAAAGCCGGGTAGGTTATTGTGACCTCCACCAACGATCCTGATCAAGGTTATTTTTCTTGGATTAATGGCCTGCAATTTTTCGCTGTTGCTTATCGGAATCAACCAGTCTTTGGTTCCGTGTAAGATATAAGTATGACAGTTTACATGCCTTATCCATTTATCGGTACGCAAATGAAACCTTAGTAGGATGCGGGTGGGAACGATGGGTAAAAAACGTTCTACTACTTTTTTAAAACTAAAATAAGGGGCATCCAAAATCAGGTATCTTGGTGTATTGTCGCTTGCGATCTTTGCTGCAAACCCGCTTCCGAGGCTTCTTCCATAAACAATGATGTGATTTTCGCTGTACTGCACGGCAAGGGTATCATAAACAAACTGCATATCACTTAACATAAACGCTTCGGTCCGTTTTCCTGTACTCTTTCCAAAACCACGGTAATCAACTAAAACGACATCATAATTGTACCGAAAAAAATCTTTTGCATAACGAGCCCAACCTTTGATGCTGCGGGAATTCCCATGAAAATACAGGATCAATCCATGTGGGTTACTTACCGTAAAATGAAGCCCGTTGATCCTGACGCCTTCTTCAACATCAAAAAATAATTCCTTAAAAGGAACGTCATATTTATAAATAAAATCCTGTTTTAATTTTTCAGGCTTAAAAATAAAACGTTCCTGAACCAGGTAGGTGACTGCCAGCAATACCAGGTAGCCTAGAATAATATATATTATGGTATGATTCAAAAAATAAAAATTATTTGAATGTAAGATCGATTGAAGGTACAATAAGAGGATAAAATATTCAGCTGGAATGGAATTCGTTTCAGCTTTTCCTATGCAACCGGGAAACAATAACCTGGCAGAATAGTTTTAGTTCAGTCACATCGCAATTTTATACCGGCCAATAATAATCTAATCGCCAATAACCGCTTTTATCTGCAGCTCAGACGAATGGCCAAACTGATTTATCCACGCATCCATACCGCCGTTAAGATTCAGCAGGTTTTTAAAATCAGATTTTTGCTGAAGACGCTGTATCGCTATCTGGCTGCGAATCCCTTTCTCACAATAAATAACAACGGGCTTATCTTCTGGTATGCGGGCAATATTCCGGAGAAGCGTATGCAGTGGTAACAGCAGGCCGCCAATGTTAAAACCGTCGTGTTCAGATTTCGTCCTTACATCTATCAAAACAAGATCTTCTTTACTTACTAATTTTTTGTGTAACTCTTTAACAGATATCGATAACATACGTATTAATGGACCTTTGTAATAAATAAATCTACATACATCCTACAGAATAATGTCACTATTACGTTTTCGATCCTAGTATTCTTCCTCGTTTTCCCAGGTACGTTTTAGTTTAAGCTTACTTACAGGGGCTACTACCAGCGGAAACTTTTCAACGGCAACATTACTTTGTTCCAAACCAAAACTCCGTTCTTCGCTCACACTTAATTCCTTAATCCAGAAATAAAGCTTCATTATAAAAGTTTCGAAGAAGGGTAATTCATTGTCCTGGCTCATAAATTTTTCCATTACGATAAACTGGAAATCGCCTACCATATTATTTTTCTGCTGGCTTTCGTAACGGCTGGTAATATTCACTTCCCGATTTGCAACAAGATCCTCTACCACTTTTTTAAACATCAGGTTTAATCTTGGCTGCATCCGGAAACCCAGGCGAAATTCAACCCGAATGATATCATTGGGTATGATATGCTCTACAGAATATTCACAGGTGTAAGGATCATCGAGTGTATCAACATGAATGAACCAGTAGATGTCGGCCCGCTTTGGCTTTCCACTTAATATACTGTAAATGATTTTATGTTCTATCTCCTTTGGATTGTTGGCACTGGTAAGGTAAACAAGGTGCGTGGCGTATTTAGACACGGAGAAATCATTGCTTAGTTCTTCCATTTTAGGCACATACTCTTCAATTCTTACAAATTCCACATACCTGTTTTTAATTTTCCGGGCCCGGAACCACACATACATAACGGCGAAAAGTGCACCGCCTACGAGAAGTGTTACAAAACCGCCATGTGGAAATTTATCAAGGTTGGCAATCAGGAAACTTGTTTCCAATGTTATGTAAACACCAAGGAAGAGCCATATGAGGACGGGATTCACTCTTTTAGAAATAAGGTAGTTGGAAAACAGGATAGAAGTTGCCAGCATACACAAAGTAATGGCAAGGCCATAGGCTGCTTCCATGGCGCCTGAAGAGCGAAAATAAAGAACGATGACACAGCACCCGATAAATAAAAGTGTGTTGATACCGGGGATGAATAGCTGCCCTTTCGCCTCAGAAGGATAATTAATTTTCATTCGCGGCCAAAGATTCAACCGGATGGCCTCACTGATCAGCGTAAATGAACCACTAATTAAAGCCTGGCTGGCAATGATAGCTGCGATTGTGGCAATAATGATCCCCCATAATAAAAACCAATCAGGCATAATACCATAAAATGGATTCTGCATTGTAATGGCAGCGGGAAATTTAGCCATAAAAGAAGTGCTGCCTAACAGGTCGCTGTTTGCAAACACAGTTCCCTTATGATTGAGCAACCAGGCGCCCTGCCCAAGATAATTTAGAATGAGGCAGATTTTTACAAATATCCACGACATCCTGATATTACCCCGGCCGCAATGGCCCAGGTCACTGTATAAAGCTTCTGCTCCTGTAGTACATAGGAATACGGCGCCCAGCAGCCAGAAGCCACCTGGGTATTGTATGAGTAACTTAAATCCGTAGTAAGGGTTAAATGCTTTAAGTACGCTCCAGTCGGCAGATATATGCGAAAGACCCAACAGTGCCAGCATCAAAAACCAGATGCTCATTACCGGGCCAAACATTTTACCAATGGAATTGGTACCGAATTGCTGGGCAAAAAAGAGTACAGCTAAAATAGCAAGTACGATAATAATAATGGTTGACTGTTGTATATCTGCCAATACGGGAATATTTTTCAACCCTTCTATTGCCGAAGTAATGGATATGGGTGGTGTTATCATTCCGTCGGCCAACAGGGCGGCCCCGCCCAACATGGCAGGTATCACCAGCCATTTTTTCTGCCGTCTCACCAGGGTATAAAGTGAAAAAATACCACCTTCGCCCTTATTATCCGCCTGGAGGGTTAGGATTACGTATTTGATGGTAGTTTGTAGAGTGAGGGTCCAAATGATGCAGGAAAGCCCGCCAACAATCAATAATTCTTCAATAGGTTTTCCATTAATGATTGCACTTAATACGTATAATGGTGAAGTCCCTATATCTCCGTAAATGATTCCCAGTGCTATTAATAATCCTGCTCCTGATACTTTGTTGATGTGCTTTCCCACTATTTAAATTTACTGAACGAACGCTTTTTATGTACAAGTTACATACAAAGGTAAAATGAAAGAAATAAAACGGTGAAAGATTTAAAATTTTGAATCACCTTATAGAGCGGGCAGGTTTTACGGAAAATTATTCCACGCCAATGGCAGTTTTAAATTCAGCAATAAGCGTATTGGTGGTAAGCGTCATAAAGGAATAAAAATCCCTGAGGTCTGCAAAATTCCTACTCGCATGCTCGATATAATTATTAAATAATTTGATAAAAGTCATGAATTCAGCTTTCTTGTCTTCGGGCAGTTCAGAAAATGATTCTACCAGTAACCCAAAATTACTGATCATCAATCCCATTTTGTGAAACTGTTCTGTGGAGCTATCCATGTAAGGAGCAAATCGCTCAATAATTTGCACACATAAATGTGCTTTCTCTTTTTCAGCAATCATAATTTTATATTTTTAAAGGAATCAAATTTTTGCTCTCAATACAAATCTGAAAAGTATTTTTGCAAAGCAGGACTAAAAAAGGCATTACGTTGAACTTATCGAACTACTTTGAGAAGGAAGATCGTCTTCGACAAGTTCAGGCTGACATTCAAATACTAATTTCTAATTTATATAACAATGCAATGTACGATAAAGCTGTATTGACTGTTTTGGTTTTTGTAAAGTGTGAACAGCACTACACAACAAAAACCCCTTTCCAACGGGAAAGGGGTCACATACAAACAATAATTACAAACACATAGGTAAACAAGTAATCACCCGATGAGGGAAAGAACTCTGTCATTAATTAGTCAGGTTTTTTTCCTTCGAGGAAGGTATTGATGGTGCTGATATCTGCCTGGTTATTGTCGCCTGTTTTTACAGTGTAGTTGCTGTAAAAGTTCTCTACATCGGCAATCTGGTTTGTCATATCCATATTGCGGCGAAGGTAGGCTGGCACCGTTTCAAACTCGTTGTTGGGATCAGATGCGTTAATATTAAACGAAAGATTTCGCAATTTCGCTATCCGCTCAGTAGCCCGGCGCCTGAGTTCTTCTGTTTCGTCCTGCATTGCAGGCTCCTCAACAGCTGACATCATGATGGGCTGAGTCTGTTGTACTATTGGTGGTTGCTCCTCCGCCGCTTTCTGGGAATCTTTAACTACCAATTGCATTTCAATAACAGGTTCGTCTTCCCGTACTGAGTTCTGCAAAGGCAGTGGTTCCTCGTTCGTATTGGATTCTGGATTTGCCGGCACCTCCTCCACATAAATTTGCGCAGGTTTTGCCAGGTAGCCCCCCGACGAAAGAGCGCTACTTTTGCTAGCTTCTTTGTTTATGGATGATTCAACATTATTCTCTTTATTTATACTTACAGCCGGTTTTGGTTTTGGTGCAGGAGCGGGAAATTGTTGCATGTCAAATTCCACTACGGGAACCTGATCAGCTGCCGAAGATATTTCAAAAAATACCGGTGATACGTCCAACTTATCAACAGTATTTTTACTAAGTATTTCTACTGGCGCCGGCTCTGAAAGTGTTGGCATGTATGGATCTACCGCTTCCTTTACTTCTACCTTTACTTCCTCTACAACCGTTATTGGTGGCGGAATTTCCGTTTTTAGTTCTTCCTTTACTTCCGGTGACGGAGCTAAGGTAAACAGCACTTTGGCTTCTTCAGCCGGTGCAAACTGAGTTTCAACTACTTCTACGGATGCTGTCTCCGCGGGTACACTAACGGTTAAGGATGTGGGCTTCGGTGTAACGACTTCTGCCCGGGGCATCTCCAGTGACATCACGATCTTGTCACTTGCGGGTTGCTTCATGTCCTGTTTTTGTTTTGCAAAAGGATCTTTGTGCTCAAAACCAGTTGCTATTAATGTGATGCTTATCTCAGTGGTTAATGTATTATCGTAACCAAGACCAAGTATTACGTCGGTATCGTCTCCGGCGTGTTTCAATAAATAATCCTGGATAATTTCCACTTCATCCATGGTAAATTCATGGTCACCCTCGGCAGAATTTATATTAATAAGTATCCATTTGGCGCCACGGATATCATTATCGTTCAACAATGGAGAAGTCAACGCATTTTCGATAGCAAGATGAGCCCTGTTTTCTCCTTCTGCAGATGCACTTCCAAGAATAGCTACACCGCCATTGCTCATCACCGTGCACACATCCGCAAAATCCACGTTGATCTGTCCGGTACTGTTAATTACATCAGTTATACATTTTGCGGCTGTAGCCAAAACATTATCTGCTTTTGCAAAAGCTTCTTTCATTTTTAGATTGCCGAACTGGTGACGCAGTTTATCGTTGCTTATGACAAGTAAGGTATCTACATGACTTTTTAAAAGCATAATACCTTCTTCTGCCTGCGCAATTCTTTTCTTTCCCTCATATGCGAAGGGTGTGGTTACAATCCCCACCGTTAGTATACCTAAATCTTTACAGATTTTTGCAAGAATTGGTGCACCGCCTGTTCCGGTTCCGCCACCCATACCTGCTGTAATAAAGGCCATCTTTGTATTTACCTCCAGAATTCTCTTAATTTCTTCCAGGCTTTCTTCAGTTGCCTGTCGGCCGATCGCAGGGTTGGCGCCAGCGCCAAGCCCTTGCGTCAGGTGTGGTCCGAGTTGTATCTTATTAGGCACTTTGCTCAATGCAATAGCCTGTGCATCTGTATTGCATATAATAAAATTTACCCCTTCAATATTTTGCGAAAACATGTGGTTCACCGCATTGCTTCCGCCGCCGCCCACACCAATAACTTTGATGATGGAGGATTGTTCTTTAGGCAAATCAAAATGGATCATGGTAGTAAGTTTGTGTTTGTAAGTATGGGTTGATGTGTAAATCCTGAATTATATTGGGGATAGCAGTTATAGTGCAACCTCCAAATAATTATAAATGTGTATCCTCTTCTTCTTTAAACATTTCTATGAGGTTATTCTTGAAAGTGTCCATAAAGCCCTTGAGTGTTTTTCTCTGTTTCATTTTCGGGGCTACTGTTTCTTCCGTTACTCCTGCGAATTCTACTGCTACTGCCTCCACGACTTCTTCCTGCAGGATACCTTTCGTCTCTACCCTTATAAAATTACTTTCAAGCTGTTTATTCCTGTTCTCGTAATCGTTGTAACCTTTTAATATCAAACCAATGCAGGTACTGTACATTGGCTTGGCAAGTTCATCGATATGCCCGCCGGATAAATGTTCATTTGGAAAACCGATCCTTGCATTCAATCCTGTAACGTATTCGGTTAGCTGCAATAAATGTTTGAGCTGTGACCCGCCGCCTGTAAGGATCACACCTCCATTAAGCATCCGGTTATCAAGACCCACCTGCTTCAGGTGATACGTTACAAAATCCATAATCTCACTCATACGTGCCTGGATAATATTAGCAAGGTTTTTTACAGAAATTTCTTTCGGTGCCATACCGCGTAAACCTGGTATCGTGATAAATGCGTTTGTCTTTGCCTCATCGCTCAATGCACTGCCGAACTGTATTTTCATTTGTTCTGCCTGCGTTTTTAATACACCCAAACCCGTTTTAATATCGTTGGTGATGTTTTCGCCACCAAAAGGGATTACAGCCGTGTGTTTTAAGATACCCTCATAAAAAACAGCCAGGTCTGTGGTGCCACCACCAATGTCTACTATGGCCACCCCTGCTTCCAGGTCCTGGTCGCACATCACGGCAGCCGCAGAAGCAAGCGGTTGTAAAACAAGATCTTTAGTTTGAAGCCCTGCTTTTTCTACACTCCTGTTGATGTTACGGATTGCATTTTTGTCGCCGGTGATGATGTGAAAATTAGCTCCCACTTTTACGCCGCTGTATCCAATCGGGTTTGGAATATTCTGAAAATTATCTACAGTGAATTCCTGCGGGATCACGTCAATGATCTGGTCGCCGGCAGGAATATAAGTCCGGTATTGATCAGCGATCAGCCGATCAATCTCGCCCTGGCTTATTTCTTCTTCTATATTCTGGCGAACGATGTCGCCCCTTGTTTGAAGGCTTTTAATATGATGGCCTGCTATACCAACATACACTTCGCTAATCTCAAGGTTAGGGTTAGACGCATAACAGTTTTCAAGCGCTGACTGTATGGCCTTAATTGTCTGATCAATGTTCAGCACCATACCATGCTGCACGCCGTTGCTGTTTGCCCTGCCAAAGCCAAGGATCTCCAGCTTGCCAAATTCATTTTTGCGGCCGGCAATAGCAGCAATCTTTGTAGTACCGATATCCAAGCCTACAATAATGGGTTGTTCCTGGTTCATAGTTGTATGTTTTGTGTGTTTGTTTGTATATATTTTTAAAAAAATTAATAATCATTCTTTTTAGGCATCACTACTTTTGGTTGTGCTGACGACTTTATCTGTACCTGCTTTGCCGGTGATGCTTTTGCCTGGATTGGTTTTGGAGCAGATGGTTTGTTCACCACCCGGTTCACCTGCTTTGCAACTGGTTTTACCAACCATTTAGGGTTTAGAATAACGGGCTTTTTTACCGCCGCTGGAGCCGGCTTTATTAGGGGCTTTGCGGCTGGTATTGCAACTACAACCGTTGTAGTGGGCTCAACCGGATACTTTGGAAATACAATTGCGGGATCTTCTCCTTCATCTCTTTCTAACGAATGCTGAATTAGTGAAGGGTCGGTTGTGTTCCTTTCATTATCCTGCATAATTGTCTGTACCGAATCGCTTGCGGCTCTTGCTGTGTTAATGGCAATGGCATGCATGATCTCCTGTGTGCGAAGCGAATCGGCCGAAACATCATCCTTGCCTTTTAACTTCGCAACCACCTGTCCTTTATACTGAAGGTTGATAATGCTGTACCTGTTCCAGCCATACTTAATCATTACTTTTTTGTAGAATAGCTGAAGCTTTTTAAATTTTTGAGCAGCATCTGAAGCATCCCCAAAAAGTATTACCTGGTCGCCGATCTTAGGGATCATTTCAAAATTTCTTTGAGGCGTTATGTCTACCTGGTCAATCATTGCCATTAAAAAAGAATCCTGCTGAATCTGCATGCTTATATTTTTTATATCCTTCAGTAAACTGCTGTCTTTTTTTGACAATACACGGGCGTCTGAAGGAAAATTTGTAAATACCGGCAGCCTGGCGGAGATTTTTGAACTAAGCGGTAGCATCATATTTGTATTGTCGATGTAAAAAGTATTTCCGCCTGAAGTAAAAATCCTGGCAACAGGCTCTCTTTCTTCTACCAACGCCTGCAATACCTGGTCGTTATCAAAGAACAGTTCTGCGTTTTTTATCCATACTTCTCTTTTTAATTCAGCTTCCATTTCAACAAGATTGAAACTGTTTATCTCTGCAGCTGTAATATTCCCGGCATATGAACTGATGATATTTTTTACATCTTCCCTATCTATAAAAAAATTATTACTCACGCCATGAATACTAACTTCTAATCCTTTACAAAGCTTTTTATCCCTTGAGTGAACCGCTGCCACTAACAATACAAGGCTGGCGGAAGCGATGCCTAGCCACAAAATGGAAAGCAAAATGCTTTTTATATTATAACGTTTAAGGATGCTCATTAAAATTTTTATGACTATTATTTGAATTAATTACTTCTCGGTTGTAAATCTTTCGGCAGCGCTTACAGCCATTTTTTATTTATTTGCAAGCAAATTTTTTAAAGGCTCTACCAGCATATCAATATCACCCGCCCCACATGTGATCAGAAATTCTGGCTTATCCTGTTCGACCTCCTGCATCATATCCTCCTTGCTTAATACTTTCACATCGACATTTTTCATTCTTTCAGCAATCATCTCACTCGTTACCCCTTCCATTGGTAATTCCCTTGCGGGGTAGATGGGAAGCAGCAAAACTTTATCTGCAAGGCTCAGTGCTTCTCCAAATCCATCTGCAAAATCTTTTGTGCGGCTGAACAAATGCGGCTGAAAAATAACCGTACATTTTTTACCGGGAAACAATTCTTTTGCACCATTTATTAGAGCCCGCAATTCTTCCGGGTGGTGTGCGTAATCATCAATCATCACCTGGTGGCTCCTTTTTATGATATACTCAAATCTTCTTTTCACTCCTTTGAATGTGGCTATTGCATCTTTAATCTTTTTATCGGTGATGCCTACATGCCTGGCCACGGTGATGGCAGCAAGTAAATTTTCTATATTATGCATACCTCCCATATTCAACACAACATCTTCTATAGTATGTTCGTGCATCATTACGTCAAAGCAGTAACTGCCATTGTTTATTTTAATATTTTTTGACGTTACATCTGCCATATTGTTTTGCAGGCCGTACCGCAACATATTTGGTGCCTTAAATTCATCACCTCTGGTTAATCCATATTTGCTGATCAACAAACCACCAGGTTTTATTTTAGAGGTGAATGAAATGAATGCATCCTGCAGGTTTTGTGCTGTTCCGTAAATATCCAGGTGATCTGCATCCATGGATGTTACCACTGCCACATCAGGATTTAATTTCAAAAAACTCCTGTCATACTCATCTGCTTCTGCCACACTCACATTCTTTTCGTTACTCCAGAAATTAGTATTATAGTTAGAAGCGATGCCCCCTAAAAAAGCATTGCATCCGAATTCGCTGTGTCTTAAAATATGGGCAATCATCGCACTTGTTGTTGTCTTGCCATGCGTGCCAGCTACACATATACTGTAACTATGCTGTGTGATCAGTCCAAGCACCTCGCTTCTTTTTAAAACCGTATATCCACTATTCAATAAATAATTATACTCCCCGTGATCCTTTGGAACGGCAGGTGTATAAACAACCAGGGCTGCGGTTTTATCAATGAGGGAGATATTGTCTTCATAATGAATAGAAATTCCTTCTGTTGCCAATTGTTTAGTTAACACTGTTTCGGTTTTATCATACCCACTTACTTTTACTCCCCGGCTATTAAAATACCTAGCCAGGGCACTCATACCAATGCCCCCGATCCCCAAAAAATAAACAGCTGATATGTTTTTAAAATCGTTCAATCCTCTTTATTTTTATTCAGCATAAAGAAACAATTGCTTCTGCAATGATCCTGTCTGCTTCCTTAATACCCAACGGGCTAATATTATTTATTAGTTTTTGTTGCAATACAGTGTCTTTTGATAAAGTAATAATTGCCGGAACCAACTTTAACAACGCCTCGCTATCCTTAATCATTATCCCCGCATTTTTATTAACTAAAATTTGTGCGTTCACAGTCTGGTGATTTTCTGCAGCATGTGGATAAGGAACAAATACCACTGGCTTTTTTACGAGGCATATTTCTGATACAGCCATTGCACCACTCCTGCTGATAATGATATCGGCGGCGGCATAACCAAATTCCATCTGGGAAATAAAGTCATTTACATAAACATATTCTTTTCCCTTGCACCGTTCAGTTGCCTTATCCAGGTAATGTCTGCCGGTTTGCCAGATGAGCTGCAAATCGTTTGCTTCAAACAGATCAAGATCCCGGTCAATGGCCTCATTGATAGCTTTCGCTCCCAGGCTTCCGCCAACACTCAAAACCGTTTTTTTACCTGCATTAAAACCAAAGTGCCTGATCGCCTCTTCTTTGCTCACAATGAGATCAGCAATTGCGTGCCGGACCGGGTTTCCTGAAACAATGATCTTTGAAGCCGGAAAAAATTTGTCCATACCATCTATCGCCGTAAAAATTTTTGTTGCCTTTTTGCCCAGCATTATATTGGCTTTGCCGGCGAACGAATTGCTTTCATGAATAAAGGTTGAGATTCCCCGCGTCTGCGCGTACCTCAGAACGGGAAAACTTGAATATCCTCCCACACCTATCACGGCATCTGGTTTAAAATCCTTGAATATTTGCGCTACCTGAAAAAAGCTGTTCACTAATTTCCATGGCAATGAAATATTTTTTATCAAAGAACTTCTGTTAAATCCCGCAATGGTCAACCCTTTTATTTCGTACCCTGCCTGCGGCACTTTATCCATTTCCATCTTTCCTTTTGCTCCCACGAACAGGAAGACTGACTGCGGCGATATCTTCTTCAAAGCATTTGCTATAGCAATGGCGGGAAAAATATGCCCACCGGTTCCACCGCCAGCAATTATGAAGCGATGGGCCTTCACCATTTTATTTTTATTTTAATTATCATCCACTCCTGTTTCAGTCAAATAATATTTTATATCAATTATAGCTGTACACTTTAGCGTTAGCCTGATATCATCGTGAGCCCGCAGAAGGCGGTATTGATAATTAACGCGGGTTCAACAAGCTCATCCAAACCACCCAACTAATACTACGCTTCCAAATTTTCCGAAGCAGTTTCTGCTACTACCAATGACTGTTGCCCTTCCTGTTGTTCTACATTGCGTGCCACACTCAGAATAATACCGATCGACAAACAGGTGAATAAAAAACTGCTGCCGCCCATACTTACCAATGGCAGGGTTACACCAGTATTTGGAAACAGGTTTACATTCACCCCCATATTAGCAATTGCCTGTATCACCAACGTAAAACTCAGTGCCAAAGCCAAAAAAGCACC
>JACMPR010000214.1 GCA_014377385.1 Ferruginibacter sp.
ATGGACAGACCGGCATCCCAAAGCATTGGCCATTGTAAATGGTAAATCATTATTACAAAGAAATATCGAATATTTACAGCAATATAATATAAGCGAGGTCATCGTAAATATTCATCACTTTCCTGAACAGATTATCCAGGTCATCAATGCCAACAATGGATGGGGAAGTAATATTATCATCAGTGATGAAAGTGATGAAGTTTTGGAAACCGGCGGTGGTTTGCTTAAAGCAAAACCGTTACTCAATGGAACAGATCCCTTTCTTTCTCTGAATGTAGATGTTTTGACAGATTTAAATATTAACGACCTGGCAGCATTCCATGCGCAACAAAAATCATTGGTTTCCTTTGGCGTTACAGAAAGAAAAACTTCACGCAATATTTTATTGGATGCAGATGGAAGGATGTGTGGCTGGAAAAATAATACCACCGGGGAAGAGAAAATAAGTATTAAAAATGAAAACGTAAAAGCCTTTGCATATAGTTGCGTGGTGGTCTATCAACCAGAAATATTTTCATTGATAACCCAACAGGGTAAATTCTCCATCATGGATACTTATCTTGACCTCTGCGCTGACCATACGATATCCGGTTATAACCATACCGGCGACAGGTGGATAGATGTTGGTAAACCAGAAAGTGTTGGCGTTGCCGAACAACTTTTTAAATAGTCCACTTTAAACGTAATAAGGAACATTACAGGTTCAAAGGAAGCGGCATTTCGAAATTTAATTAGCTTCCGAGGGCGCATCAAAACTCTTTTTCTCTTCTTTTGGTTTGCCGCCAAAATTATAGCGAAAGGTAAGGCCCAGCCTCCTTGTATCATTTATTCTTTCGCCGCTTGCTTTTACATTTCCCTGGTTGATATTAAATGAAACCCGGTTTGTTTGCAAGAGATCGTTCACGGAAAGAATGATATTGGCTTTTTTATTTAATATAGCTTTATTCACCGATAAAAAAAGGCCGCCAAATGTATTTAGTTCGTAAAAATTCTGAACGCCTTTTGTACGCATAAAACCCTGCATATTAAAAGTGAATGTTTTTGTTAACTTCAATTCATGGTACATAAAAAAAGTATAACTACCACGTTTATAATTTAAAGGGATGTTATCATACAGCCCTTCATAACTGTTGTGATTATACTGCGCTCCAACATAGAAAAAATATTTTCTACCCGGCGGAATGCCGCCAATCAGTTTCATATACAGTTCTTTGTTCTTTCCGATATTAGCATACGTGCGGTAGGTGATTTTTGTGCGGTTATCCTGCAAAGTTACCTGGCTAAAAATATCTCGTGTATCATTTATCCCGATTGCAAACACGGGAAAATTCTGAAAGGTTACATTTATTTCATAATTGGTGGTAAACTGCGGTTGTAAATTTGGATTTCCTTTATCAAACAGGTATTGATCAACATATTTCGGATAAGGATTTAAGGTTTCATAATAAGGCCGTTTAATGCTCCGGCGATAGATAGCGCTTCCGGTTAATGGTGAACCAAACATTTTCCAGAGGTCATGTTTAATAAAAACATAAGGAAACAGGTCGGTACGTTTGATTGCAAACGAGGTATCTTTTGGAACAAGCTGACGACCTTCAATATCAGTTGTTTCTAATCGCACACCCGGTTTAAAAGTAAAGCCTGCAAAAGTTTTGGACACCTGTAAATAGGCGGCTGTGATGGCTTCCTTGTATTTAAATGTGTTTGTCTGATAGAGGTCAACAAATTTATTTCCATTACCGGTATCCTTAAAATATTCAGCGCTGTTATTACTGTTGCTTAGTGTCACTTTGAAACCCGCTTCCAGGGTATATTTTTTAGGAATTTTAAGTGTCAGGTCAGTTTGAAATACAAATATATTTTTATCATTTTTGTTAACGCCATCTCCCGTGGCGGTTATTTTTGCAGGCAGCAGGAAATAATTGCTATAATTCTGGTCATTGCGATTATTATAATAATTATAATCGACTTCTGTCATCCATTCACTTCCCAGCGAATCTATTTTGTATTTGGCAGAAAGCTCATTGCCAATATAAGTTGACCTGTTTTTATTGCGAATATCAGATCCGTTTTTTTCAAGAAGCAACCCGGTTTGGTCATTGATAATGTCGATAGGATTACCAGCGTTGCTTTTTCCGTTCGTATTACTCAGGCGAAGATCATAAGCGAAATTAAGTTTTTTGCTGAAGGCATAATCTACTCCGCCACCGAAATAATTGTTTAATGAGGGATAAGTAGTGTAGGATCTTTGAGACACCAGTGAATCTGTTGGCGTTAACCTGTCGGAATTCAGTTTTTCAAAATTATTCTTTTTAGTAAACTGGTAGTTGAAATAACTGGTAAGCTTACCCGAACTTTTATTTAAATTGATTCCACCTGTGGCAGTTCCATATACACCCTGGAAATAAGCAAGGTTTACGCTGCCACTAGTTCCGAGTTTCACGCCTTTCTTTAAAACAATGTTTACAATTCCGCCACTGCTGGCAGCATCATATTTTGCAGAAGGGCTTCTCAGGATTTCTATTTTGCTCACACTTCCTGCCGGCAGGCTTTTTAAAAGGGAAGCAATGTCCGCACTGCTTAACTTCATTTCCCGGCCATTTATAAAAATGGTGGCCGGTGTGGTGCTGCTCAGGTATACGTTTCCATCCTGGTCGATCACGGTGCCTGGCGTTTTTTCCAATACTTCAAATGCATTGCTGCTGCTATTGGCAAGTGCTTCAGCATCTATAACTGTTTTATCATCATCCTGTTTAATCAGTGGCCGCTTTGCCACAACAGTTACATTTCCAAGGCTACTTACTTTTGCGGAAAGTATGATGGTAATAGCTACAGATGAGTCTTCAATACGAATCTCTTTATTTATATTTTGAATCCCTGCCGCGGAAATTTTAACTAAGTAAATGGTTTGTGTATCTACATCAAAGGAACCATTTCCCTTTATTACTTTTTTTTCTTTTAAAATACTATCGGGTAACTGGTATAATGCTACGGTGGCATTTTGAAAAGGTTCCTGTTTATCGTTTGTCAGCGAAAGTTGAAGCCGGGTAGTTTGTGCTATCATTTTAACCGACAGCAACAAACAGAATAGGGAGAGATAGATTATTTTGTTCACTTTTCTTAAAATAAAGGCTGCTGTGTATACGCAGCAGCCATCGTTAAAATTAATTCTTTATGCGGTGCCTTAATTACTAAAAATTCTGAACGCATGAATCATCCGCTCATCCGGCCGGGAGTTTTTTGAGGTATAAAATCACCCTTTCAGCCACCTATTTTTTCTCAAACAATGCTTTCTTATCTACTACTTTTACGAGGTTGCTATTTTTCAATGTTTTGCTAACAACGTCGTAAGGTCCCGTTACCACCAGGTCTCCCTCTTTCAACCCTTCTGTAATTTCTATGTTGTTTATATCCTGGATGCCACTTTTTACTTTTACTTTTTTCACCTTATTGTCTGCACCGATGATGAATACAACGATCTCAAGATCGTCTGCAGAAGACGACGAATTGTTATTTGTTATAACCGCCTCATCTTTTTTGTCGGTTCTGAGGCTGTCATTTTTATCACGGGTGGTAACCGCATTAATTGGTACACTTAGCACATTTTTTTGTGTCTTTGTTTGTATATCGGCGCTGGCACTCATTCCCGGTCGAAAAGGAAAAGTTCCTTTACCGAGCAGGTCCAGGTAGCTTTCGGGCAATAACCTTACATACACTTTGTACTGGGTAACATCTGAACTTGTTGTGGCCAACGCATTTTGGGACGATGCGCCGTTGTTACTGCTGGCTATCTGTGTAACGATGCCTTTGAATTTCCGGTCACTGTATGCATCCACATCTATAATAGCACTGTCGCCAAGCTTTACTTTCGGCACATCATTTTCGCCGACATCAACCCTGATTTCAATTTTAGACATATCTGCAATACGCAACATTTCCGTACCAACATTGAAACTATTGCCCGCAACTTTTTCACCCTTCTTCACACTTAGCAGGCTAACAACACCATCCATCGGAGCGGTGATCTCGGTACGGCCGAGGTCTTTGTTTGCTTTATTAAGATTTGCTTTTGCGCTCGATATACCTGCCTGCCCGCTGCGTATTCCCTGTACGGCAGCATTGTAATTTGCTTTTGCTGATTTATAATTCGCATCTGCAATATTAAATTCACTCTGGCTGATCACCTTTCCATCAAATAATTTCTTTTGCATAAGGAAGGTGCGCTCCGCCTGCTCCTGTTGTGCCAAAAGTGCATCTAACGCTGCTTGTGAGTTTGCTACCTGTGCTTCACTCTGTATTACGCCGCTGGCCGCCTGGTCACGCTGGATATCGTAAATATCTGCATAGATACGGGCAAGTAACTGGCCTTTTTTTACGGTATCGCCTTCGGCTACCGTAAGCTCTGTAATCTCACCACTGATATCGGGGCTAACCTTCACTTCAATCTCCGGATATATTTTACCGCTGGCACTCACGACTTCAATAATGTTTCGCCGCTGCACTTTTTCTGCAGTAACTTTTGTTCCATCTTCTTTTCCGAATGCACCTGTTTTTGCAAGTATCACCAAAATCACCAGCAACACAGCCACGATTACCAGTATCCAGGTTGTTTTCTTATTCATATAATGAGGTTAATTTTTTTTGGGTATCAATTAGGGGTGTTCTAAAAGGATTAGCAATTGGTACAGGCTATAATCTTATACCATTTCCTTTATAAAATTCCAGGACTTTCATTTTAAATACATAATCAAAACGATTGATCGAGTATTCAAGCTTTGCCCGTAATAAATTATTTTGTGTGCTGATAAGGTCAAAAGTATTTAATATGCCCACATCAAATCTTTTTTGTGCATAATCATAAGTGAGGCTGCTTGCATCAACCGATCGCTTACTCGCATTAAATTTTTCCAGGGCAATTAATACAGCATTGTAAGCCTGGAAAATATTTTGTTTCAAAGTCTGGTCATCCTGTGCTTTTTGTAACTGCAGGCTGCTGATCGTTAATTTACTGCGTTCGTAATTAGAACGTAAGGATCTTCCGTTGAACAATGGTACACTCAGACTAAGGCCAGCAGACTGGCTAAAATTATCTGATAACTGGTTTGGAAAAGTTGTTTTTCCGTAGGTGTAATTCGTAAAAGGTTGGGATGGAAATACATCATAGTTTGTTCCGCCAACGCTAACGCTCCCGAGTGGCGTAAGTATAGGCGTAGAGCCCACAATTTGCTGCGACTGGTTATTGTATCCGCTGCCGAGGCTTCCGAAAGCAGATAAACTGGGATACATAGCTCCCCTTGCCGCCGCTTTCTTTTTTTCGGCTGCCTTTAATTTTAATTCATTGTACCGTTGCAAGGGCTGGTTCTTCAAAGCAAGGGCATACACATTTTCCGGTTGCAGGTCTGCTATCGGATCCAGGGGAATCGATTCCAGTGAAGGGGCATCTACTTCAAATACGCCACCCGGATCAAGATTCATATAGGCTTTCAGGTTGAGTATATTCTGGACTACACTGCCTTTTGCGGTAATGTAATTGCCACTGTCAACAGCAAGTTGTGCTTCTAACTGTGTTGAGTTTAAAGGAGGCAAAGATCCGGCGTCAACTAGTTTTTGGGTATTGGTAAGCTGAGCGGTTGTTTGTTGCACCTGCACAAGTGTAACATTCTCCTGTTCTTTAGCAAGCAATACCTGCAGGTACACATTTGCGATAGAAAGCGCTATGTCATTTTTTAATTTGTCAATGTTGGCTCTAGCAGCAGCCACTTCCCAGTTATTGGCTGCTATCGTATTTTTTTTGCTGTAAAAATTAAAAATATCGGCGCTGGATTGAAGCTGCAATCCTGCTGAAGTATAGGTTTGCGTCGTCTGCCGGAATGTGATGGGATCCTGGTTATTGCCGGAATTGAGACTGCTGTTGCCGGTAAATTGTGCATTGGGAAGCCGGGAAAATTTACTTTGAATATAAGTCACCTGTGCCAGTTGCGCCTGTACTTCCGTTATCTTAACTGAAATATTGTTAGCCATCGCATATTCCACGCAGTCCTTGAGCGTCCATTTTTTTTGAGCATCGACTGAGAAACCACAAAAGCAGATAGCCAGGACTGGTAATAGACTTTTCACGTGCATGCTGCAAAAATACTTATTAGGCTGCGAACTAAATAATTTCTATATGACAAACGGTAACAATGGGTTACAGATGCGTTTTATCAAAATTTCCATTACATTTTATTGAAAGCCTGTTCCAGGTCGTTAACCAGGTAGCTCGTCTCCTCCAGCCCGCAATAGAGCCTCAGCATACGATGCTCCCGGTTGTTTACATCGAAGCTGGCTGCTTCCATGCCGGCGCATTTTGGTATGATCAAAGATTCATGCCCACCCCAGCTCACGGCCATAAAAATATGATGGAGATTTTCGCAAAACCTTTCAATTGCGTCCATATTATCCGCTTTTATAACGAAAGTTAACAAGCCACAGGCATTTTTCATTTGTTGCCTTGCCAATTCAAATTGTGGAAAATCTTCGTCAAAGGGAAAGATCACTTCCTCCACCCGGGCATGGTGTTTTAAAAAATCCACTATTTTATACGTTGACCGCGTAATATGTTCCAGCCTTAAAGGCAGTGTGCGTAGCCCCCGAATCAGCAGCCAGGCATTGAATGGTTGAATGCCGCTGCCGACAGTCATATATTCACTATTAAATATCTTTTTTATCATATGATGGCTGCCACACAAAACTCCGGCGATCGTATCACTATGACCGCCAATATATTTTGTTGCCGATTGAAGCACCAAATCTATTCCAAAGCCGATTGGCTGCTGGTAAATCGGTGTACAATAGCTGTTGTCGCAAATGGTGATAATACCTTCCGCTTTCGCAAGGTCTGCAACAGCCTTAAGGTCTTGTAGGGCATAGTCCCAGCTATTGGGACTTTCCAGGTAGATAACCGCTGTATTTGGCAGGATGGCCCTTTCAAAATTTTCAATATAACGGCCATCAACATACGTAGTTGTAATGCCAAACCTCGGTAATATATTATTGAATAGTTTTTGGGCCCAGGCATATGGTTTATCAACGCTTACAATATGATCACCTGCTTTTACATTGGCGAAAACACCGGCAAAAATAGCCGCCGCACCACTGTTAAAAACGAGGCAGTCTTCTGCAGCATCCAGCGCTGCCAGTTTTCTTCTCAGTATCTCCACCGTAGGATTCTTTCCGCGGCTGTACAAATAAGTAGCGTATTCATCAGCGAAAGCTTTGCGCATTTCATCCACGGTCTTAAAAATAAAATTACTGCTCTGCATAATGGGTGGCGCTACCGCATTAAAATATTGTTCGCGGTCCTCAGCAAATTCATTGATGATGTAAGAAATATCCATTTTAAGTCGTTGGTTTTTTGATCAGTTTCGCTAAAAAATAAAGCAATATAAAAACAGCAAGTATGCAAAGTCCGGTTATGGCAGCGTAATGATTTTCCTTGTAATCCATGGCAATGCTAATGGCTACGAAAGTGTAAGCTGCAATAAATATCACCGGGAGTAAAGGATAGGCTTTCATTTTAAAAATGCCGGTACCATCCAGGTATTTTGTTTTTTTACGCAAAATAAAAATGGTAGCAGCAGACAATACCATGCCGAATGAATCTAAAAAAATAGTAAAGCTCAGGATCGTATCAAAATCTTTTGACCAGAAAACAATTAGCGCACAAAGCGCTGCAAACACACTCAGTGAAACAGTTAGTACATCGGTTTTTGGATTTCTTCTTTTAAATATAGGCGGAAGTATTTTGTCCTCACTCATCGCATACATCACCCGCGGATTACTCATCAGCAGAACATTTACATAGGCAAGTACACTTAAAAACAGGAAAACAGAAAGTACTCGTTCTGCATTCACACCAAACACCTTTGAGGCCATGATCGCTGCGATATTTTTACTTTCTTTCAGGGATTCAAATCCAATCACTTTTATGTATGCATAATTGATAGTAAGGTATAGCATGATAATGACCATGATGCCCAGAAAAATACCACGGGGGATATTTTTAGAGGGCTCTTTTACTTCCGCCCCAAAATTAATGGCCTGTTGATAGCCGCCATAGGTAAAGCTTACCGCAACAAGTCCGATGCCAAATGCTTTTATATACTCTTTAAATGTGGGACTTACAACTGTGTGGACAACAGCTCCGGTTGTGTCTGCATCTGAGAGGAATAGCGGTAAAATCAGCAGCAGGATCAAAATGATTTTAATGAGCATCAAAATATTTTGGGTCTTTGAACTTAATTTTAAACCGAGCAGGTTAACTGCATAAAAAATAACAATAGCGGTGATGGCAATGCTTACCTGGATAATTTGTATATGATTCGAGTTGGCAGCGATGCTCATGAAAGTACTGTCTTTTGTAGCAGGTATAAATATAGCGGTGATGTATTCGCCGCCTACCAGCGCAACAGCAGCCAGCGAAGCGGCGTTAGACACGAGTATGATGCAGTTGATGGCGAAGGCTATGGAAGGATGATAGGCGTAAGAAAATATCTTGTAGTAACCACCGGTTACGGGTAGCCGGCTTCCGATCTCTGCATAGGTTAGTGCACCGCACAGTGCGATCAATCCACCGGCAATCCAGGCAGCAAAAAAAAGGAAGGTATCCGGGGCTGCTTTGGCAACATTGGCAGGCGTTCGAAAAATACCCATGCCTATCACCAAACTCACCATGATCATCGTAAAATCAAAAAGGCTGAGTTTTGGTTTTGATTGCATGCTGAAAAGATACAGAAAGCAGGCAAAAGAGAAAAGGGAAGTGATAAAATAAACAGATTACTTATACCATAACGGTTTCCGGCAATTGTATTTAAAGTAGCCACTGTGTTATTGCGAAGAGGCTTAAATATAGCTGGCCGTTGATTAAGAGGATTTAATCTGTGTGCATTTTATCTTCTTACATCTGCGGGAAAAAACTCGTGGCAGGTCTTTCCCGCAGATTTGCGCTGATTGAATACCGCTGATTAAAGGGGATTTGATTTGGGTATAGAGGAGTGTCTTTGTTTTTATGAATCTCATCTGCGTAGATCTGGGTGCATTTTATCTTCTTACATCTGCGGAAAAAACTCGTGGCAGGTCTTTCCCGCAGATTTGCGCTGATTGAATACCGCTGGTTGAAGGGGATTTAATTTGGGTATAGAGGAGTGTCTTTGTTTTCATGAATTTTATCTGCGTAGATCTGTGTGCATTTTATCTTCTTACATCTGC
>JACMPR010000215.1 GCA_014377385.1 Ferruginibacter sp.
AATAGTCATAACGGCAGTGGTCATTCTATAAAATTAAGTAACGACAGGGCAGGTGGTTTTGCAAAAGGGGTGTTTTAGCACTGATACCGTAAAAGCATTTCCTGGAAATGTAGATAATTTCCTGCAACTATCCGGCGATTCTGTTTCTTGTATGGGTATTGTTTTGGCGCCGTTGTTGACTGTATCACTTGTAAACAGTTATCACTTATCCCCCTATGTTCATCGCCTGTAATTTGTCAATTTAACTACGGCCAATAAATTTTAATAACAGTGTTTTGTGGACGCCCGATAGATTTCTAAATGACCGCAGTAGCGCTACGCCGCACTTCAAAAGTTTGTTAGGGGCTTTGCACATTTTAGAAATAGAAAATCCGTTGGGTTGCATTATGGTTAATACACAATTAGTAAAAACACACAAAGAAATAGCTATCAATGTTCCAGCAGCTTTCACATTAAACGATGATGGTGTAAAAGATTACCTGGTACCGCTTTTACCCGGTTTTAAAAAAGTAAAATATTTAAGGGTTTAGAATAGATCGGCAAGTTACTTTTTGAGACAATAGCTGATTCTACCGGCTGGAACTGAAGGATAAAATATCAACTGCAGGAAACTGAAACAGTTGTTTGGATGTTGGCAGCCATTGATACTGATAGTAAAACGCATTTTTGTACATGCAGCTCATTGCCGATACAGTAGCTTTTGACGAGAGGAAGGCAATCAGTTCATTTTTGATAGCTTTTACCGAGTCCGGTATATTATTTGCAATCCTTCAATTCATAATAAAAAACGATGAAAAAGACTTTTACAATATTCCTGGGGGTTACTGCAGTCGCTGTCGCAGCTATTATCATTTACAGAAAAAGGAGCCGTAATACTGGTCATATGTTATCAAAAGTGTCAGACGAAGGTTACGAAACAGCACATGATGTGCTTTTTCCACGCAAAGCAAAAAGGGGGAAAAATCTTCGTTATGGACCGGTGCTTCCGGAATAGAACGGGATTAATTTTGAACCTTACAAAAAAAGGTATCTAAATGCATCGGGTAAATCACCTGGATGTTGTAATACCGTCCCGTATCGGGTCAATTTCTTCGTAAATCCTTTCCTTCCTCACTTATTTCTTAAGTTTATAACAAACCTACAAGTCCACTATTTAGTTCCAGCTTACGAAACAGCCTCATCAGCCATTTGTGATACCATAAATATACATACTCATTCAGAAAATCGAACGCTGTAAAATATTTCACCTGCTCATTCGTCTCCATGACCAGAACTAATTTTCAAATTAAACACAAAAAACATGTCCTACAATCAGTGATGCGCCGCAAAAGACGAACACGGTAGCAGGAACCACCATCTGGTTAACCGAACGATGCAGCGGGCATCCTTTAATATTTTTAAAACAGCTTCCAGCTACGAAATGCTGGTCTTTGCACCAGGTCGAATCCGGGAGCATTTTTGCCTGGATGTAAAATGCATCCAGCTCACTATTTCATATTTGCCGCCAGATGGCTTTGCCCGACCCAGTTGGATACTTAGGGAGTAGAGCCGTGGAGGATTTGAGCGGGTGTTTACAGGGGTGAAGCCATGGACATTTTCAATATTACAGTAAAGTATGTAGATGGAGTATTGGAAGTAAGCCTGCGAATGATATCTGGCGTGCAGTCAGTTAAAAAAGAGCTTGTAGTCAGCTGACGAATTTAATCAGTATGACATATATGATTTGAGATGTGTGCTATCAATGTCAAATGAAATGATACATATATCTCATGTTATATATTTTTATTCCACCAACCTGATAAACATTAAACGCAGCAGCAAAATAAATTAACAGCCTTTAAACTACGGTCTTACAAAAAAGTCTTAATTTATCTTTTGCAATCATCACCGCTTTTAACATCGTAGCATGAAACACCGGTTTGTTACTCTTTCAAACATTTTATCACTCGCTGTCGCTTGTTTCTTTTTGACTTCCTTTTTACAACAATCTGCCAACGAACAACCCCCTTCAACGCTCAGGTTTCCCTATAAAGAGGCTGGTTTAACTGAAAGGCAGGCAGCTGCTCATTTACTCAATCGTTTTTCGTTTGGCGCTAACCCGGGCCAGGTTGATGAAGTGGTAAGAACAGGTTTAGAAAAATGGTTTATGCAACAGATGAATGGTGGGATTGCAGATGATTCATTGCAGGCAAGGTTGAAGGAATACGATGCGGTGAATTTATCAAATACAGAAGTAAATGAAATATACCCACGGCCTATCCAGATTTTAAAAATGGCAAGAGAGGAAGGCATCATTCCCAAAGATTCTGCTAAAGATGCGGACAGAATGCAATACAAAAAAGAAATAGCTCAATACGTCAAACAAAAAAAATTTCGCAGGCAATCTGCACTTTTCCGCCAGTTTATTAGTGCAAAAATTGAGCGGGCGGCCTATTCAAGGAATCAAATGCAAGAGGTACTTACCGATTTTTGGTTTAATCATTTTAATGTTTCTCTTACAAAAAAAGATTGTGCATTATTTATTCCGGCTTACGAACGTGATGCGATAAGGCCTAATGTTACCGGAAGGTTTGAAGATCTCCTTCTTGCAACTGCAAAATCTTCTGCAATGCTATTATACCTGGATAATTTTACCAGCTCCGCTACTGCGGATGATGTGCCATCAACGAATATAGAAAGAATGCGCAGGAATATACAGCAAATTAACCCGTCCATAAATGATTCGACATCAAATGAAATGTTGCAGAAACTTAAAAAAAGGAAAAATAACCAGGGGCTAAACGAAAACTATGCACGGGAGGTGATGGAGCTGCATACCATGGGCGTAGATGGCGGCTATACTCAAACAGACGTTACACAGGCTGCACGTATATTAACTGGTTGGACACTATACCCTATGGATAACAGTTATGGTGGGGGGATTGCAAAGATGATAGCAAAAATTGGGGAGGATAAATTGAGCGACCACGGCTTTGTTCGTGAAGGGGATTTCTTATTTGCGATGAACAGGCACGACAACAAAGAAAAAGTTGTAATGGGAAAAACGTTTCCCGCAAATGGAGGTTACCAGGAAGGCGTACTGCTTTTAAAGATGCTGGCGCATCTTCCCTCAACAGCCACTTTTATCTGCCGGAAAATTGCTGTTCATTTTGTAAGTGACAACCCTCCTCAAAGCCTTGTAGATAAAATGGCAAAAACTTTTTTAAATAAAGGAGGTGACATAAAGGAAGTCTTAATAACAATGGCTACTGCCCCTGAATTCTGGAAAAAGGAAGTGATGCGTGAAAAGATCAAATCTCCTTTTGAACTTGCAATTAGTGCCGTTCGTGCGCTTGGTGCTGATATTGAGCAGCCCTACCAGTTGTTTAATTGGATAGACAAAATGGGACAAAAAATATATTACTACCAGGCACCTACAGGTTTCCCGGACAAAGCCCAATACTGGATAAATACAGGGGCTTTGCTTAATCGTATGAATTTTGGGTTGTCCATCGCCTCTCAAAAAATGCGTGGCATAAAAACCGATCTACTCGCTTTAAATAATTATCATGAACCTGAAAGCCCTGCTGATGCATTATTGATTTATGGGAAGTTGTTACTACCAGAAAGGGATCTTGATGCGACTATTAAAAGGATAACAGCTTTGCTTACTGCACCTTCACTCGAAAAAAAGCTGGAAGCAGCAGCAGACAAAACGGGTACGGTTAAACGAATGGATGATGATAAAAAGGAAGAAGAAATCGTGGATGAAGCAATGAAAGCGAATGAAGAAAATACAAAGTCTTTGAAAGTGAGAAAAACAAGCAAGGATAACGAAGGCATGCTGGCACAGGTTGTCGGTATAATAATTGGTTCTCCTGAATTTCAAAGGAAATGACGATGATTTTACACAATTACTTGCCAGGATGAGTCTGGAGAAAGTTATCCTAATTACGAAAAAAAATATGATGTCATCAAGAAGAGGTTTCTTAAAATCCGGGGCGCTGGCCGTTTTCGGAATAAGCACCGGAGTTGTGCCGGCCTTTATTGCCCGTGCTGCCGGTACACTTAAACTGGTTGGTCCTTATAAAAAGAACAGAATACTTGTTTGTATTTTTCAACGTGGAGCCATGGATGGTCTAATGGCAGTATCACCTTTTACAGATGAATATTTTAAAGCCGCCAGGCCGGGCTTGTACATGTCTGCGGCTAAAGATAGCCGCAGCAGTCCCATAATAGATTTGGATGGACGATTTGGACTTCATCCGGGGATGCGTTCATTTGAGCCGCTTTTTAGAAATAAACAGTTGGCCGTTGTTCATGGAATCGGCTCGCCTAATAATTCCCGTTCTCATTTTGATGCGCAGGATTATATGGAATCGGGCACTCCTTTCGATAAGGGAACAAATAGTGGCTGGTTGAATAGAGCTTCCGGATTACTTGGGCATGATGGCAGCCCGTTCCGGGCAGTAAGCCTCACGAACTCCATGCCGCGTTCTTTTTATGGATACAATCCTTCCATCGCAATAAGTAATCTACAAGACTTTGCCATACAAATGAAAGCAAATCCTTTGGCTGCAAACATCACGGCAAAAAGTTTTGAAGAGCTTTACGATCAGGCATCGTCGGGCCTGATAAAAGAAACCGGAAAGGAAACTTTTGATGCCGTTAAAATGCTGGATAAACTGGATACCAAAAATTATCAACCAGCCAGCGGTGCCGTATATCCTGTAACGCCCCTGGGCAATTCCCTCCGGCAACTGGCACAACTTATAAAGATGGATATTGGCCTTGAAATAGGTTTTGCAGAATCCGGGGGATGGGATACGCACTACAACCAAGGTACGGAGATGGGCACCTTCGGTAAAAATGCACTAGATCTTAGTAACTGTATTACTGCATTCTGGACGGACCTTTCAGCATACCAGGACGAACTAACGGTAATGACTATGACCGAATTTGGTCGTACGGTTAAACAGAATGGCAGTGGCGGAACGGATCATGGCAGGGCTTCCTGTAATTTTATTCTGGGTACCGATGTCAGAGGCGGTATTGTTCACGGGTCTGTAAAATCCCTTGCTGTTGAAAACCTGGAGGATGGTAGGGACCTCGCTGTCACAACAGACTTCAGAGCTGTTTTCAATGAAGTTGCTGACCGGCATCTGAAAATTGGGAATGAAGCCATTTTGTTTCCGGGCTGGGATGGAAAGAAGATTGGTGTGATGCGGTAATTAGTTGCAAAAATCAATTTTTAGATCTTTCCTAACGTTGGCCTTGAAATGATTAGATAATTTTTTGCCACGCCTAACGAATCCTGTTGCTTCACCTAAACAAAGCCACATATTTTTTTAATCCATATTTATTTATGAATCTTGCCTTGCGCACTCTTTAAAATTAGGAGATTGACAATTTGAGGGTATGTGTTTGATGAGAATTCTGGTCGGACCGTGGATTGTGATCTTGTCTCCGATGTTTCAATGATGCTTCTCCGATTCAATGTGCTTAAGTATTTTTTTAAACCTGCTTCTATTGAACAGACCTTTGATCAGCAACAGTGCTCCAAAAATGATTGCAGTCCATGCGATAATATAGGCAAGCCTGTTCGCAGTAGGAGAGTAGGGTAAAAAGTTAACTGCAATTCCACTAATAAAAATAACGCCTCCCGTAAGTTTGTCCTGCTCTGCCTGCTTGAGTCTTTGCTTACAACGCTGTTCCATCTGCCCTAACAAAAGTTGGGCATCCGCTTCCTCCAGCCCGTTTTCTAAAAGTCCGCCTATAATGAATGCATTGCTGTTTCCTTTTTCCTTTTGCTCCAATGCGTACGACCAGTTATGTGCAGTAAAGTGATCAGCATTGTCCGTAGTGGATACATGTACTTTCTGGAGAAGGTCAGGTACGGCATCACTTTGTTCGAAAATTACTGGATCCAGTTTTCTTCTGATGAACTCTTCCTTCAGCACGGCAAGCCCTCCCGCGGTTAGTTTATAGCGTTCTTCCTGGGCAAAAGTCAGCAGCTCACTGTCTGGCATAGCTGCATATTGTTCCCTAACTGTACTTTTTTCTATCATTTTATTTAATAGCGCTGGGGGGATACTATATCAACGCCTGGCTCCAGGGTTAACTTTAGTTTTGATCACACTAAAATACAGTGAAAAGTGTTTAAAACAACCAATAATCGGAAAGGTTATCATGACCAGGCTATTCAGTTCTAAATAATTTCCTCTTAACATTTTTTTATTACCCAGCTTTTAAATTTTAATAATCATTCAGAGTCTCAGAGGTACATTTTTTAATTTTTAAAAATTATTTACTATGAAAAAGATTCTTGTATCGATCAAAAATTTCTTCAGTGTTAACAGCGGTTACACTGTATTACCAGGAAATATTTAAGTTCATACCCTAACCCATTTATTAATCTCAAAAATTACAAACATGAAAAATTTATTACAATCTATTCAGCGCTTCTTTAGTATTAAACAAGGCTATGCAGTGCTTTCCGGAAATATTTGAAGGTAAGTGTCTCGACATCCAAATAAAAAGACTCATGGAAATATGGGTCTTTTTTTATTACCTGCATCTTTTACCAGAATGCAATTTGGAGATAATAGGCTATAAAATTTAGCTCCACTAATGCTCTGCAATCTACTGCGTAGTCATCTTTCTGGTATGTGACAGCTTACAAATGAGAGTGACCAGTGTTTATTGATATGAACCGATGACAATGAAATTAAAAAAGCTACCTGAACTTTCATTCAGGTAGCTTTCTATTTTAAAAGGATATTATTGTGTATATGTAGTTTTCGGGAATTAACTGAATAAGCCACCTTTCTTCAATTCTCTTGTTCCTTCGCCTATGAGGAAGCCATTCTGATAGATTTGGATTTTATAATTTCCTTTGGTGAATGTTGTACCTGGTACAAAGGAAAAAGCAACATTTTTTGTTTTGGCAGTTTCAAGGTCAACCGGCACTTTCGCAGTATAAGATTTATCGCCTTCTTCACGTGTTGTGAAAGAACCCGTTGCTGCGCCGGTAGTAATAGCCTGGCCATCAGGTCCTATAACCAATACATAAAGATCTGTGCTGCCTGGCTGTATGATACGGTTAGCGACATCAAAGCTAACAACCATCTTGTCAACACGTTTTGCAGTGCTGGAAACTTTTTCTCTACCATTGCGTTTAACGTTAACCGGTGTAATCACAATATTAGAAGCATTCAAAGTAGAAGCTACGTCCACTTTCTTTTCCAGCTCCACTTTCTGACCAGTAGTAGTGGTAAGATCCTGTGTTAGTTTTTCTTTATCTGCTGTTAAAACAACTTTCTCTTCCCCAAGTATCCTGTTATCCTCTGTTAACTTGGCAATTTCCTGTTCCATTGTAGCAATCTTAGTATTTAATGACGCTATCATCTTCTTAGCTCTTCCTAATTCAGATGCTGTTGCATTCTTCTTATTAAGTATAGTCCGTATCTCATCCTTTGCTTTTGTAATCTCAGCATTTTTAGCCGTTAGCTCACTATTTAAGCCATTGGTTACCGTTCCCATAGAGTCAAGTCGTGCTAGCGAGGCATCAAAGCTTGACTGAAGGTTGCTCTTTTCTGTGGTTACCGCGGCAATCTGTACTTGCTGTTGATCGATTTTTGAGACCTTATTACTCCTGTCATAGGCTAGAAAACCGCCTGTAGCAACCAGCGCAACAGCCAGTACGCCTATGATGGCATTTTTATAACTTTTATTTTTTGGCTGGGTCTCGATCGTTGCCAAAGGTGTGTTTGATGTGCTCATGATAAATAGATTTTTTGATGATTAATGGTTTTGTTCAGTTGGAATTTTTGACTTTTTAGGAATCTTGGCACCTATTTCCCAAAACCGTGCCATACTAAACTTTGGGCTGCTAATGTCAGTTTGTGAATTCTTAACTTGTTGTAAACTAATTTTTTATGGAATTATATTTAAGCCTCTACTTGACTTTTTAGCATCACCGTAAGCTATATTTTAATCCTGAATTTTATACTTGACGGGCTGAAACTTGCATTTCTAATCTTTAAGTATTATGTTTACGATCACTTACTTTCTACAATACCTCTGAACTAACTCCCTTTTAAATTTTGTGTTGAAAATCTAATGGCTTTAAGCCAGGCTCTATATTCAATTTAGCTCTATCGACCAGTGTTTTTTGGATCCAATAAGTCCTTCCTTGTAAAATCACCCCACTCCAATTAATTATCCTTAATTAAACCCTCATTTTAGAAGTGCGTTTCTGTAAATCAATAGAATTTATAACCATTTATACTTTGATTAAGCTCACCTAAATCACCTGTTATGGAAACTTTTTACAAGGCGTACACCAAGACCAACCAAAATAAACTTTTTTATTTTGTAAAAAAGTATATCTCCTTTCCGGAGTACAAAGAGGTAGCAGACATCCTTGATGGGTACGGTATGCATGCGGACTTTTACAAAGCCTGCGGTATTGCCGGTTTAAGTAATCAACAAATAAGACAGCAGCTGTTTGATGAAATTCAATCTTCTCTTCCTCAGGCCAAGGTAATAGACCTTAATCCACCGGTGGAGGTTGTTTTAACCCGGAAAACAGGAAACTGAATTTCAGTCGAATTCTTATATTGTAATTATTATTTGAGAACGGCGACTTATAACAAAGCATGTTTTTTTGAAGTTTTGGTATTTTAAATACGTGCAACCAAATTTATTTTTTTTTCACGCCATACAATCAAAGACTTAAAAATGGAATCTAATATAGTCGCTTTAAAAAAGGGGAGAAGAATTCCAAAGGCGCTTTATTTTGTAGTAAATTGCGGTCTTAACCAAATTTATTTATGAAAAAGATATTTTCCATTGCAGCCATTGCTTCGTTGTTATTTGCAACACTGGTTGCCGGTGCGCAGGATAAGGATAAAAGTAAACGTCCCAGTCCGCCAGCCGCTGTGAGCCAGGCTATAGCTTCTGGTGCCACCATTCGCATTGATTATAGTCAGCCATCTGTGAAAGGAAGAGTAATTGGTACTGATCTGGAACCTAAAGAAGGAACTGTTTGGCGTACCGGTGCAAATGAGGCAACTGTTTTTGAAACCGATAAAGATGTAAAGATAAACGGCCAGGCACTTCCTGCCGGTAAATACAGTTTATTCAGTCTCTCCGGTAAAGATGAATGGACAATCATTTTTAATAAGACCTGGAATCAATGGGGCGCCTATGATTACAAAGCAGCCGACGATGCGCTCAGGATAAAGGTTAAACCAAGCAAAGCAGGAGCATTCGCAGAAAAGTTGACTTTTACAATAGATAAAAATGGCAAGGTGAACCTGGCCTGGGGTGAGCTGTTGGTGGGATTTGAAGTGAAATGACAAATTGAGAAATAAAATTGAGATAGTCCGTCACATTCGTGTCGGACTATTTTTTTATGATTTATAACATGTGGTCGTTAACCCTTGTCTTCATCTTAAAACCGGGTACATCAGTTGCGAAAGACATTGAGCCCATTTTGCATATTCTTTTCCTGATGGGTGCAAGCCGTCATTTGCTACAAG
>JACMPR010000216.1 GCA_014377385.1 Ferruginibacter sp.
TACCCATGGGGAATTGAAGCAATGGTTTACTGTATGGAACATTTTCCGGATGCGGGATTCGGCCTGATGGCGCAAGACTATCATAAAAATTTATCTTTCCCTTTTTGTCTTTCACCAAAAGAGGCTTATGCAGATTTTTATTTTAGGGGTAAATTAATTGGGATGGGCCCTACAGGTGCCATTATAAAGAGAGAAGCATTTGAAGCAGTGAAAGGGTTTTCGGGTACACAATATATTGGCGATACAGAAATGTGGTATAGGTTAGCAGCTAAATGGCCGTTGGTATGTATGCCTGCCCAACTTGTGTGGTGGCGTGAACATGGAGAACAACAAATAAAAGGAGAAATAAAAAACAATACAATAAAGAGCAGCCGTTATCAATTGATGATAGATGCTCTTCAACACCCTGAATGTCCTTTGAGTAAGGCAGATACAGAGATGGCAATGGGCAATGTAAAAAACTTATTCGCAAGAAATATTTTGATAGGGCTGATGTCAGGAAAGATCAAAGGAAGCCTCGAACTTATGAGGTTGACAAAACTTTCCATGCCAGATATTTTAAGGTCATTTAAACGGAATAAGTACCCTGCAAAAACCAGGTGATCTTAGTAATTCAATTGCAGCCCGTGGAAACAATAATTACCCATATCGAGAAACTACATTCTACCAAAGCTGTTGGTTTTTAAGGTGCAAAAAAAGATACTGATCATTTCGGAATATAATATTTACACCTCAATCGGGGGTACTGAATACTATATTGACATGCTTATAAAGGGACTACTAAAGAGCAGTTATGAAGTGATACTGATCACAAAGGGAGCACTGCATGATGAAATACAGGCGGCCTTAAAAACAATTGAGAATTTTGAATATAAAGTGGTTTTTTTACCCACAAGAACATTTAAAAAGCAGGAAATACAACAGGCAATTATAAGCTCCACATGGAATGAAATACTACCTGTGTTAGAAAGGGAAAAGCCTGATATTATTCACGTACATACGTATTCAACATTTTTTAATATCCGTCATTTTGAAGTGTGTTCCCAGCTTTTTAAAAACATCCTTTTTACGAGCCATATTCCCGGGCACTTTTGCCCCAAAGGCGATCTTATCAAATTTAACCGGGAACCCTGTGACGGTGTTATTTATGCAAGATGTGCCCTGTGCTTATTTTCGGATAGTATAAAAACTGGGTTAAGCAACTTAGTTTTTCGCTATCACCAAAAAGTGTTGGAACGGTTAAAATCGTTAAACAAGCTTGGCGTAAAACTTATCGGTGTATCTGAATGGCAACGAAATAATTTTATCAGCAATGGTTTTAATCCAGCTCAAATTGCTGTGATAAGACAGGCAGTTCACGACAAAACTGATGAGAATTTGCCGACGATAATTGCCAACAAAATTTTTAGGATAGGCTATCTTGGCCGTTTATCAAAAGAAAAAGGTTCTGTTTTTCTGTTGAAAGTTATTGAGAAATTGATATCGACCTCCAGGTTTAATTTTGTGCTGGGGATACCAAAGAACAACAGCGATGCCGGAGACATGGAAAGCCTAGACAAATTATTACAACAAAATAAAGGGAGGATCAAACTAATGGCTGGCATCAATAACAGTAATAAATCTTTATTTTTTAATGAGATCGATTGCCTTTTTATACCATCTTTTTGTATTGAAACCGGGCCTGTAGTTTTGCTCGAAGCAGTACAGTTTGGGAAGCAGGTGCTTGGCCCCGACACCGGCGGGCCGCTTGAGTTCTCTCATGAATTTCCGCAGTTGGTTTCAACTTATAGATGGAACAATCAACCTGATGCAATAAATAAAATTAACACCCTGAGTGAAAATAAAAAAGTTGCGGACGACTATAATTTTAAGATAAAGAAAATGGAAGAATTGTTTATACAAAAGCATTTGGAGATCTACAATAGTTTAACAACAGCATGAAGATACTTATTGTAATGGACCCGGGTATTTTAATTCCTGTAAGAGGTTATGGAGGAATTGAACGCATCATAGAAATGCTGGCATTGGAATATGTGCAGATGGGGCATGAAGTCCATTTACTTATTACCGAAGGTTCAGTACTTAAAGGCTGCACGGTGCATGGATTTGGTAAAGAAGGTTTTCCCCCAAACAAATGGGATGCAAAGAAAGCGATACCGACAGTATGGAAATTTTTATGGAAGCATAAAAATGATTTTGATCTCATTCATAATTTTGGGCGGCTTCTTTACTTGCTACCAGTTTTAAACCATCCCGTAAAAAAAATAATGAGTTATCAAAGGGAGATAACTTCAAGAAATATAAGATGGTTCAGTACACTACCCAACCGTAATTTATTTTTTACAGGTTGCAGTCAGAACCTCATTAACAGGGTAAATATAGCAGGTGAATGGGAAGCGGTGTATAACGCCTGTGATTTTAAAAAATATGATCTAACTATTGATCTCCCTGAGACTGCACCATTAATTTTTTTAGGGAGAATCGAAAGGATCAAAGGCTGTCACACTGCCATAAGGGTTGCAAAAGCAACAGGCAACACATTAATTATTGCCGGTAACATTTCATCTTTACCGGAAGAAAAAAGTTATTTCGAAAATGAAGTGTTACCATTTATTGATGGCGTGCAAATTAAATATGTAGGAGCAGTAAATGATGTTCAAAAAAATGAATTGTTGGGGCAAGCGAAAGCGCCGTTATTCCCTATTGAATGGGATGAACCTTTTGGGATTGTGATGATAGAAGCAATGGCTTGTGGGACACCAGTCATAGCCTTTAACTGGGGCTCGGTAAACGAAGTTGTAGATGAAGGGATAACCGGTTTTAAAATTAATAACGAAGCAGAAATGATCGCTGCTGTAAAAAATGTAAACAATATATCCAGAAAAAAATGCAGGGAAGTTGCAAAGGGGCGATTTGATGTGCCAATAATTGCAAACGAATACCTATACATCGTACAAAATAAAAGTAAAAGGGTAGTGTTGCTTACTACCCATCAGCCAGCTGCAAACCCCAGAGCCATGAAAGAATATGTTACCCTGCGGGAGTATGGATA
>JACMPR010000217.1 GCA_014377385.1 Ferruginibacter sp.
CTGCTGGTACCCAAAGTTTCCGCCGCAGCATATAAATACAATCCGTGACCAGCCTCATCCTGTACTTTGGCGATTAATATCGCTTTTCTTTTGAGCGAGGGGGCACGGCTGATCCAGTTGCCTTCGGGCAGCATGCCAATGATTTCGCTGTGCGCATGCTGACTTATCTGCCTTGTATTTGTTTTACGATAAGCATCCGGCATCCAGTCCTTCGGTTCAATCTTGATTTCCCGGTCAATTTTATCCTGGAACATTTTTTCCATATCTGCTACTTGCATGGCGATAGATTTTAAAAGTAAAATTAACAAATAAAACTAACAAGCGTTAGTTTTATTATTTTTTTCAGATTTAGGCAAAAAGCTTTCTACCCGGTTGTTTTTATCAGCCAAACCTGTAAACAGGTTTTATAGGGTCATATCCTCAATAAATACCCGGCAACAGCAAGGAAGCACTAATTACCAAAAAAAAATGAATTTAGTGTGGAGTAATGCGCTGGTACAGGACTATGGAGGGCTTCGATACCCTTGCGGCCCTGAAAAAAGGGGGCGTTTCGATCGTTAGCAGGTTAAAGAGATGCTCCCATTTTATTTAATATCAAAATCAACGGAAATCCTTTCAGTCCTGGGATGCGACTGACAGGTAAGAATAAATCCCTGTTCAATTTCTTCAGGTTCTAAAGCATAGTTAACATCCATATCTACGGCTCCGTCGGTTAGTTTTGCCCTGCAAGTGGCACATACACCGCCTTTGCAGGCATACGGCAGATCAGCACCCTGTTGCAATGCTCCGTCTAGTACGCTTTGACCCTTGTAAGAAAGTTCGAATTCAAATGAACGGCCGTCTAGTTTTATGCTGACTTTGCTTTGTGGCCCTGCATTGGTTTGTTGTATTGCACTGATTTCCTTTTTATCATTGACCTGCCCGGGTGTGCTGAACAATTCAAAATGAATATTCTTTTTGTTAATACCCTTTTTTTGCAGGAAATCATTAGCGGAAAAAATCAATGATTCGGGTCCGCAAAGGTAGATCTCATCAAAAGTATCATAGGAAACCAATTTATCCAATGCAGCCAGTTTTTGTTCGTCTATTCTTCCATAAAAAATGTCGGCATCTGTTTTTTCCCTGCTCAAAAGATTGATGAAATTGAACCTTTGCATGTATTTGTTCTTTAATGCTTCGAGTTCCTCAAAGAAAATAATGGAAGCCCTGTTCCTATTGCTGTAAATCAGGGTAAAACAGCTATCGTTTTGTAATTGAAGGCTGTGCTTGATGATCGATATGATGGGAGTGATGCCGCTACCCGCAGCAATGGCGAGGTAATTGCCTGGTTTACTTGCGTTGATCCTTGCATTAAATTTACCGGTAGGCGGCAAAACTTCAAGGGTATCCCCTGCTTTTAGCTGATCGTTGGCAAACTGAGAAAATAGACCTCCGTCTACTTTCTTAATAGCAACCCTCAATTTTTTTTCATGTGGCGCCATACAGATAGAATAGGAACGCCTTACATCTTCGCCTGCAATATTTTTTCTAAGGGTAATGTTCTGCCCTTCCCTGAAATTAAATTCAGCACTAAGAGTTGCAGGTATTTCGAAACTAACTGAAACACAATCCGGTGTTTCTTTTTTCACCTCATTAATTTTCAGCAAATGAAAATGTACTGCCATGTTATTTTGTTAAACCTTTTAATAAATGATTTACCATATCGTTTTCCAGCGCTTCAACAGCCAGGTTTTTTTTCTGCCTGTGCCAGAACTCTAATCCCCGAACCGCCGATAGGATGGTGAGAACGGCAACGTACGGGTGTATATTTTTTATTTCTTCTTTTTTTACGCCTATGCTTACAATTTCGATCAGGGAATTTTCATAGGTTTTGCGTTGCTCAAGAAAATTTCCCAGGTAAGGTTCAGGCAGTTGTTTCCATTCGTGATTGGCTACAAACACTTCATCATAGGAATCCAGCATCATGTGAATATGAAAACGGATAAGATTTTCGAGTTTGTTGAGCGTGTCTTTTCCTGACCCTTGCACTTGTTGTAAATGCGTATTAAACTCAGTGGCCACTTTAAAACAAATTGTCTGGAGAATCTCGCTTTTGGAACCTATATGATTGTAGAGGCTGGAGGCTTCCACCCCTATAATATCTGCCAGCTCCCGCATAGAACTTGATGCAAATCCTTTTCTCCTGAATAATCCCGCCGCCTTTTGTGTGATAGCATCTTTTTTGGTACCGTTTCTGAATGCTTTTATTTTGGCCATACAACTGTTTGTACAAAACTAACGCTTATTAGTTTTTTTACTTGTTTTGGACTCTAAATAACTCGCTTAAAATTCAAAAAATGCCTTTTTCGGCATTTTTTGAAATAAATTATGGCAATCAATGTAGTGATTTATTGACGTTTTGGATTGCCTGATAACCAGTTTGGCAGGCTTACGCGGGCAAACCTGCTGGATTTTAACCATTGGTTCTAAAAAAAACTTTGACAGATATCCTACATATTTTAAAAATAAATTATGATAATTCAGGAAAAGTATTAATTTTACCTCCTGCCCCTTAAAGAAGTCCTCTCCAATTCTATCTTATCTAAAGCTCACTTGACGAATTGCATATCCTGCAATAAACTAATCATTTTAAAAATCAAATAATCCATAGCTTTTAGCTATACCACATATAATTACACGCCTCGTAAATTTTTTCTTGTGGTTTCAGAGGTAAGCAAGGCCGGTGATTTTTATCACTGGCCATATTTTTATCCGGCAATTAAAAAAACCTGGTAAAATTTTATAACAAAAAAAGTACTTCTTTCTATGCCTGAGCGGAGGTCATAGAGCATATCTTAGTTTGGGGCATCAAATTGGAAGCGAAGAAAAACCAGGCTATTTAAGATTTTCCACCGCAGATGAATAATGCCGGCAGTAATGAACTGCCCAAAACTTTACTTACATAAATATTTGAACGCTATTCTGTTTTTTAATTAGAATATGATAAGGAAACGGCTAGGGGAAGAAGTCAAAATAATTTTAAAGTTATCCCTTTCAACGCTGATATTTCAGCGGCGATTACGCTATCGCCCGGTTTAAAAAATCCACGAAAGGAAAGGATGCCTTGAAAATTTTTGCAACGTCTTTTACAAATGTTTTTTCCAAAATTGAGGGATCCATTATCGTGCTCCTAACCACAAAACTTTTCAGCTTAAGAAAAGGGATTGCAGGATTATCTTCCGTGTAGCCTTTTGGGGGCCTCGCAAGAATATTTGAAGAATCCGGACCGTCTTTAAAATTTTTTTTAAACGCAGACCTGCTTAAGATCGTCTCCCATTCGTCCAGGTTGTAATCTATTTCCTGCCTAATCTTTGCAAGGTTCGCCGGTTCGGGCATCCAGATACCTGCGGCAGCAAAACTTTGTCCCGGCTCTATATGCAAATAATAGCCAGCCCCATTTCCTTTTTTACCATCCTTATTAAAATAGGCTGCCATGTTATTCTTGTATGGACTCTTATTATTACTGAACCTAACGTCACGGTTTATACGAAAAGTACAGGTCTTAGCAACCTGGTCGGCGATAGTGCTATCAAAACCGGCAATTTCAGGTATTAATTTCTCAACCATCGAAAGCACATCGGTTTTCGCATCTTCGTATAAATGGCGGTGTTCTTCAAACCAGGGACGGTTGTTGTTTTGTTGAAGTGACTTAAGAAATTTTAAAGTAGCAGGTTGCAGCATAACTGGTCTTAATTTTAGGCTCATAAATTTACCAATAAAAAAAGGAACCGGTATTTTAACGGTTCCTTTTCACTTATAAATTATAAATTTTATTTAATTCTTCCCCAGTTCTCACCGCTTTTGATCCGGTAAAGCGTCATTTCGCTTACGCCATATTTTTCAGCCATTTGCTTATAGGTTAGTTTTCTTCTCGGGTTGGCTATGCTATCTTTAATTGTTTTAACCTGTGTAGCGGTTAATTTTAAACCAACCGTACGGTTCGCCTGGCGTTTTTTATAGGCAATCTTCTGCGGGCTATCCTGCTGGTGTTCGGCCACTTCTTCCAACGTAGCCCATTTTAGATTCCTGGCAATATTGTCGGTTTTTTTATGATTGTTATGAATTACGAATTTGTATTTTGGTGATTTCTTTTTGCAGAAAAGTTTTGCAACTTCCCGGTGTATATATATAGTGCCATTTCCATCTTCCACATGCAAATTCAACGTACGGTAGCCAGAAGTGAGTGAGCCATTCAAAATTTTTCCATCAATGGCAACGCCTTCCAAATAACTGGCCGCACGACCTGATGTAGAAACTGCATACTTTTTTCTTAGCTGTTTGTAGCCGGTGAATAACATTTGTTTCCAAATTTCTCCCGGAATTTTCTTAATCATGTTGATATGATTTATTGAGTGGGGTTCAGTATTGTTTATATACCAAACAATAGTTTTGATGTGCCGATGAATTATAAATATAATAAAAAAAAACACTAAGTAGGCAGCAATTTTAAAAATTCTTCTTCACTGATAATTTTTATACCCGGAATTTTTTTTGCTTTTTCAAGTTTGCTGCCTGCATCTTCACCCACCACAAGGTAATTAAGTTTTGAACTAACCCCGCTTAAAATCTTGCCACCGTTAGTCTCCACGGCTTCTTCTGCCACATTGCGTTTCAGCTGGGTTAAGGTTCCTGTAAATAAAAACGTTTGTCCGGTAAGGTTGCCTCCGCTTAAAGCTGCTTCCTGCTTCTCCATTTTGATGCCTAAACTATCGAGCTTTTTCAACAATTGCAGGTTATCGTTATTTTGAAAGAATTCATAGATGCTGCCGGCCACTTTTACGCCAACGTCACTCAACTCTTTCAGTTGTTCCAGGTTGTAAGCGCCCAAATCGAATATATTTTTTACAGACTGTGCAAGGGTTTTAGCGGTGGTTTCCCCAACATACCTGATCCCCAAAGCGTAGATAAGCCGGTGCAGCGGTTGCGTTTTACTTTTTTCTATGGCCTCTTGAAGGTTATTGATCGATTTCTCGCCAAACCCTTCAAGGGTTCTCAATGTATCCGTATCAATACTGTAAATACCCGGTATATCTTTTAAAAAGCCCATCTTATAAAACTTCCTCACATTGGCTTCACCAAAACTTCGGATATCCATGGCATCCTTGCTAACGAAATGGATGATTCTTTCAACAACCTGTGCTTCGCAATTCAGGTTGATGCAGCGCCATACCGATTCATCTTCTGTTTTAAATAAAGCACTTTTACAGGAAGGACAGTTCTTCAGAAATTTAATATTGGTTTCAGTGCCATTTCGCAGCTCTGCAAATGACTTTACGATCTGGGGTATTACATCGCCACTGCGTTCTATAAGGATTGTGTCGTTTATTTTGAGATCTTTTTCTTTTATGTATTCCTCGTTGTGGATTGAGATACTACTAACGGTAACGCCACCCACCTGCACTGGTTTTATTTTAGCAACCGGTGTAACTGCACCTGTTCTCCCAACCTGGTATTCTACATCTAATAATTTACTGGTTGCCTGCCTGGCTTTAAATTTAAATGCGATCGCCCATCTTGGATGGTGAGAAGTCATTCCCAGTCTTTCCTGGAGTTGTATGTCATTTACTTTGATCACCATGCCATCGATCTCGTAAGGAAGATCATCCCTCTTTGATTCAAACGCATGAACATGTTCGATCACTGCGTCAATTCCTTTTACCACTTTCATTTCCTTTTTGGGACTTCTAAAGCCAAGTTGCCAAAGCATGTCCAACATACCCGAATGTGTTTCAGGCTCCAGGTGGTTGTTATCTATGTTGTTGATAAAACTAACGTGGTATAAAAATCCTTCCAGGTTTCTGCGGCTAACCTCTGCCGTGTCTTTTATTCGTAGAGATCCCGCAGCTGAATTTCTCGGATTGGCCAATGGCGGCAGCCCTTCTTCAATCAATGCATCATTGTATTTTTTAAAATTATTTTTATTCATCAAAACTTCGCCCCGCACCTCAATTTGTTGAATGCCATATTTACTGAACGATGCCGAGAGCGGTATTGATCTTATTTGTTTTATATTAGGTGTGATGTCATCGCCTGTTTCTCCATCACCCCTTGTTACGCCTTTTGTCAGCAGGTCATCCTCATACACCAGTGACACGCTTGCGCCATCAAATTTTGGTTCTATGCAATATTCAATGTTTGACAGGCCTGATAATTCTCTTGCTTTCCGGTCCCAATCCAACAGGTCAGCAGCATTGTAAGAGTTTTCAAGTGAAAGCATGGGAACCAGGTGTTGTACTTTGTGAAAATCCCTGATCAATCCTTTGCCAACTCTTTGCGTGGGAGAATCAACTGTTATCAAAGCCGGATCTTCCTTTTCAATTTTTTCCAGTTGTTTGTAAAGATCGTCGTACTCTGCGTCACTGATCAGGGGGTCTGTTTGAACATAGTAACGGTATTCGTGGAAGCGTAATGCATCCCTTAATACTTCAATAGAAGATTCATTAATGTCTTTTCCCGACTTTAATAATTCTTCGGTAATGCCTTGCAATGTTTTTGTTTGTTGCGGGTTGTACATGATGAACTCGTTATTCTTCGTAAAGTTACAAGACGTATTTTTGAAAAATAAATTTACGATGATGTTTAGAAAACGCTTTACCTCCTGGTTATTTATTATTCCGGAGTTGGTATTAATTCTCTTCCTTTTTTCCTGCGGAGCCTCCGGGAAGGCAGACCTGATCATTCACCATGCGAAAATATATACGGTGGATTCAGCTTTTTCCGTGGTGGAAGCAATGGCGGTAAAAGACCACAGGATCATCGCAACCGGAACAAATAATGATATCCTGGACAAATATGAATCAGCTCAAATTATCGATGCAGGTGGAAAAGCGATCCTTCCGGGTTTTATAGATGCACATTGCCATTTCACTGGTTTTGCTACGGATATGTGGAAATGTGAGCTGGTGGGCACCACCTCCTTTGCAGAGATCATTGAAAAATTAAAAACATATAGTAAGAATGCACCTATGGAGTGGATCTATGGTCGCGGCTGGGATCAGAATGACTGGGCTGTAAAAGAATACCCCGATAAAAGAATATTGGATAGTTTGTTTCCCAACAAGCCGGTGTTTTTGAAACGCATTGACGGGCATGCAGCCATTGCCAATCAAAAAGCCCTGGACCTTACCGGTGTAACGGCTGCTACTATTGTGAGTGGTGGCACGGTTGAAGTAAAGAACGGCGCAATGACGGGGGTTTTAATTGACAATGCCATGGACCTGGTAGATACAAAGATTCCTTTACTGAGCGACAGTCTTGCAAAAAAATATTATTTAGAAGCGCAAAAACTGTGTTTTGCCTTTGGACTAACAGGCGTGCATGACTGCGGCATCAGCGAACATACCGTGGAAATGGTAGATGCAGAACAAAAAGCGGGCAGGCTAAAAATGAAGATCTATGTATTGTTAAGTGACAGCGCACAATATTATAAAAGATGGATACAAAAAGGCCCGTACATAACAGAACGGCTACACGTAGGTGGATTTAAATTATATGCAGATGGGGCGCTGGGTTCGAGAGGTGCCTGTTTGTTACAGGACTACACCGATAAGCCGGGCTGGAAAGGATTTCTGCTAAGTGACCCGCCGCATTTCCGGGAAGTAGCTGCTAAACTGGCGAACTCAAAATTGCAGCTGATCACCCACGCCATCGGCGACAGTGGTAACCGGGAGATACTAAACATTTATGCCATGGCATTAAAAGGAAAAAATGATCGCCGCTGGCGCATTGAGCATGCACAGATAGTGAATGAAAACGATTTTCGTTTGTTCAATGACTTCAGCATTATACCTTCCGTGCAACCTACCCATGCTACCAGCGATATGTATTGGGCAGCAACAAGGTTAGGGCCTCAAAGGATCAGGCACGCTTATGCCTACCAGCAGTTATTAAAACAAAATAGCTGGCTGCCGTTGGGAACCGATTTCCCGGTGGAGGACATCAGTACGTTTAAAACTTTTTATGCAGCAGTTGTTCGTAAAGACGCCAAAGGATTTCCCGCCGGTGGATTTCAAACAGAAAATGCACTTAGCCGCGAGCAGGCCCTCCGGGGCATGACAATCTGGGCAGCGAAGGCTGCATTTGAGGAGAAGGAAAAAGGAAGTTTGGAAGTGGGAAAAGCGGCCGATTTTATTATGCTGGATAATGATCTGATGAAATGCAGCGAAGCAGCTATATTAAGAGCGAGGGTATTGGCCACTTACATAAATGGGGAAAATGTTTTTGTCAGATAATTTTTGAGTTGACAACTCAGTTAGAGTTGTCAACTCAAAATGAAAAGTCCTCTTTATGAATTTACGGGTTGCTTTTATACTTTATTTTTTGGGTTTGCTCAATATTATTGATTGGATAGTTTTTTGGAATGATCACAGTGATTTGGTAAGCAAAGATTATCATTCCTTCAAACAGCTTTATATAAACCATTTTCCTGCTTTACTGAGGCCATTACATACCTCAAATCCCGCGCCTGCAACGCTATTAATGATGGTGTTTTTTTGCATTGCTGGGTTTCTCTTTTTTAAACAGGAAAAAAGGGCTTTTCGTATTTTAGGAATAACATCCTTCATTTTTGCCATTTGGAGTTTTGTTTCATTGATGTAAGTAAGCAACCTTGAGTTGACATCTCTCCGATGAGATGTCAACTCAGTTCCAAGCCTTCAACAGATTTACAGAAACCTAACATAAGTTGCCTTTTTTTAAAGAAATCTCTACGAGTCCACCCGAATTGCTTTTTACAAGAATTTATGGAATTATATACTTATCCCAACATTTTTTAGGGCCGACGAAGTAAAATTTCACGACGATAAGGTTGATATTAAAATATCAATACGAAAATTTTACTGATTATCAATAGATTATGAAAGTCCTGTAAAAATTTGTACTCTTTTTCTTTGGAACTTACGCCTCATTCCTCCTACCTTCGCCGTCCAATTTAAAAAGCCTGCGGGGATGGCTGCAGGTTCATCTAAAAAAAAAACAATGAGCAAATTACATTTCACTACAAAACATGCGAACGAGGCTACCGTAAAACACGACTGGTACGTTGTGGACGGTACTAATCAAACCGTTGGTCGTATGTGCGCAAAAATCGCTGCTATTCTTCGTGGTAAGAATAAAGCGTATTACACCCCACACGTTGATTGCGGAGACTTTATCATTGTAACCAACGCTTCGAAGGTGTTGTTTACAGGTAATAAATTAGAAGATAAAGAGTATTTAACCTATAGCGGCTATCCCGGAGGTCAAAAGGGAGAAAAAGCACAGGATCTTTTGAAACGTCGCCCGGATGCAGTTTTCGAAAGAGCTGTAAAAGGTATGTTGCCTAAGAATCGTCTTGGCCGCCAGATGTACAAAAAATTATTTGTATATGGTGGAGCAGAACATCCTCATGGTGCTCAACAACCAAAGGCATTAAAATTTGATAAAATTAAATAATTAGCTAACAGCTAAAAGTCATTGCTCTTAGCTAAAAAAATAAAAATGGAAAAGCAAAAAAACGCCGTCGGCCGCAGAAAAGAAGCTGTAACACGTGTTTTCCTTTCAAAAGGAGATGGCAAGATTACCGTTAACGGCAAAGACTATAAAGTATATTTCCCACTGGTTTACCTGCAGAACCAGGTAGAAGCACCGCTTAAAACAGTAGAAGTTGCTGATAAATTCGACATCGTTATCAATGCTACCGGTGGTGGCGTGAAAGGCCAGGCAGAAGCTGCAAGGCTTGGTATTTCCCGTGCATTACTTGAAGTAAGCCCCGATTACCGCCCGGCTTTAAAAGCTGCCGGTTTATTAAAGCGTGACCCCCGTTCTGTAGAGCGTAAAAAACCAGGTCGCAAAAAAGCAAGAAAGAGCTTCCAGTTCAGCAAACGTTAATAAATACAAGCTATTAGCTACCAGCTGCAAGCTATTAGTTAATATAACAACATAAATATTCAAACTGCTGTCGCTAAAGGCTAAACGCTAAAAGTTCACGGCTCAACTAAAAGTAAACAATGGAAAATAACACTTCCTTACAACAGCAATTGCTCGAAGCAGGCGTTCATTTTGGTCACCTAAGAAAAAAGTGGAATCCAAAAATGCTTCCTTACATCTTTGCAGAAAAGAAAGGTATCCACATTATTGATCTTAACAAAACCGTAGAAGGTTTGCAGGAAGCTGCAGCAGCGATGAAAGCCATTGCACGCAGCGGTAAAAAGATCATGTTTGTTGCTACAAAAAAACAGGCAAAAGAAATCGTAATGGAAAGTGCAAAAAGAGTAAATATGCCTTTCGTTACAGAGCGTTGGTTGGGTGGTATGCTTACCAATTTCAACACCGTTCGTAAGAGCGTGAAGAAAATGCAAAGCATTGAAAAACTATTGGGCGACGGAAGCGCAGAAAATCTTACCAAAAAAGAAAGATTGACGCTTACCCGTGATAAAGATAAAATGGAAAAGGTATTGGGCGGTATCGCACAAATCAGCCGTGTACCAGCCGCTCTGTTTATGGTGGACATAGGCCACGAGCACATCGCGTTGGCAGAAGCAAAACGCTTAAACATCAGCACTTTCGGTATGGTTGATACCAACTGCGATCCTAATAAAGTTGATTTTGCCATCCCGGCAAACGATGATGCAACAAAATCGATTGCAATCATTGTAAACTACATCACTGCGGCTATTGCAGAAGGTTTACAGGAGCGCCAGGCAGATAAAGACAGCGATGATGATCATGGTGATACAGAAGAAAGCGCAGAAGCAAAAGCAGCACGCTTTGAACAAAAAGCTGATGGCGGCGACGACAGAGGCAAACGCGGTGGCGGCGGTCCGGGTCGTGGCGGTGGCGCACCAACCAAACGTCGTGTTCCGGGTCCGGGTGCGGGCGGAAGAAGGCCGGCTGGCGGCCCGGGTGGTGCGAGGTAGTAACTGTTGCCTCAGTTTTATGAAGAGGCAATAGAACAGGACATTGGCACGAACAGGTGTTTTTCATAGCATCATCGTTGCGTCACTCTCTTGTGCACCATACCGTTATTCACCAGGTCTTAAAAAATATTTATAAACTTTAAATCTAAGTTCCCTGCTTCGGCAGAGACAAGGGTAAATATGAGTACTATAACAGCAGCAGACATAAACAAATTACGCCAGGCCACTGGAGCCGGCATGTTGGATTGCCGTAAAGCATTAACAGAAAGCAATGGCGATTTTGAAGCAGCAATTGACTGGTTAAGGAAACAGGGACAGAAAGAAGCAGCAAAACGCAACGATAGAGAAGCTAAAGAAGGTGTTATCCTTGCAAAAACAACTGCTGACCATAAAACCGGCATGATCGTTTGTGTAAGTTGCGAAACAGATTTTGTAAGCAAGAATGCAGAGTTTGTAGCTTTTACACAG